>NZ_JBEOXR010000003.1:0-316649 GCF_040296665.1 Streptomyces sp. NPDC002057 | reverse complement strand
CGTGATCCCCGGACCCTTGGCGCGCCGGACTCCCTCGCCCTCCTTCGAGCTGGAGCCCCCAGCCCGCCCGCGAGCCGGCGTCCATCTCCGGGGTCCCCGTCCGGTCCGGCGCAGGGAAGTTACCCGTCGGTTTCTCGTGACTTCCCCGATCGGCGACAGTAGAACATGTTCCCATTCCCTCACGAGTGAGGAACATCACATGAGTGAACACCCCCTGCCTACACGGGGAATGGGTGGCGTCAGTCGCCGTCGATTCCTCGCGGGAACAGGTTCTGTTCTCGGCGCCGCGGCCCTCGTCGGCCACAGCACCCCGGCGCAGGCCGCCGAACCCCGCCTCACCAACACCCCCATCCCCAGCGGCACCCGAGTCCCCGCGCTCGTCATCGGCACCGGATACGGCGGCTCCGTCGCCGCCCTCCGCCTCGCCCGCGCGGGCGTCGACGTCCACATGGTCGAGATGGGCATGGCCTGGGACACCCCGGGACCCGACGGCAAGATCTTCGCCAACACCACCCGGCCCGACTACCGTTCCTTCTGGCTGCGGACCCGCACCAAGCAGCCCCTGAGCAACTTCCTCGGCTTCCCGCTCGACAAGGACGTCCCCCGCCACACCGGCATCCTCGACGCCGAGGACTTCGCGGGCATCACCGTCTACCAGGGCCGGGGCGTCGGCGGCGGCTCCCTCGTCAACGGCGGCATGGCCGTCACCCCGCGCCGCGAGAACTTCGCCGCCATCCTCCCGACCGTCGACGCGGCGGAGATGTACTCCACGTACTACCCGCGCGCCAACGCGGGACTCGGCGTCACCGCCGTCGACGAGTCCTGGTGGGAGAGCGCCGCCTGCTACCAGTACGCGCGCGTCGGCCGCAAGCACGCCCAGCGCTCCGGGTTCCCCTTCGTCTTCGTCCCGAACGTCTACGACTGGGACTACATGAAGCAGGAGGCGGCCGGAGCCGTCCCGAAGTCGGCCCTGGACGCCGAGGTCATCTACGGGAACAACGCCGGCAAGAAGACCCTCCAGAAGACCTACCTCGCGCAGGCGGCGGCCACCGGGCGCGTCACGGTCTCGGCACTGCACAAGGTCACCTCCGTCACCCCGGCGTCCGGCGGCGGCTACACCGTCGCCATCGACCAGATCGACACCACCGGCGCCACCCTCGCGAGCAAGACCGTCACCGCCGACAAGGTCTTCTTCGCGGCCGGGAGCATCGGCACGAGCAAGCTCCTCACCCGCCTCAGGGCCACCGGCGCGCTCCCCGCCCTCAACAACGAGATCGGCAAGGGCTGGGGCGACAACGGCAACGTCATGTGCGGGCGCGCCAACCACATGTGGGACCCGACCGGCAAGCTCCAGTCGGCCATGCCGACCGCCGGCATCGACAACTGGGACGCGGGCGGCGCCTTCGCCGAGGTCGCCCCGCTGCCCACCGGCATCGAGACCTACGCCTCCTTCTACCTCTCCATCACCAAGACGCCCCACCGGGCCGAGTTCACCTGGAACCCGGCCACCGGCCGGGTCGACCTGAGCTGGGACCGGGCCTGGAAGCAGACCTCCATCGACGCGGCGAAGACGATCTTCGACAAGATCAACCGCAAGGAGGGCACGATCTACCGCACCGACCTCTTCGGTGTGTACAAGATCTGGGGCGACCACCTCACGTACCACCCGCTCGGCGGCGCGGTCCTCGGCCGCGCGACCGACAACCACGGCCGGCTCCACGGCTACTCCGGGCTGTACGTCATCGACGGCGCCCTGATCCCCGGCAACGCCAGCGTCAACCCGTTCGTCACCATCACGGCCCTCGCCGAGCGCAACATCGAGCGCATCGTCGCCGAGGACTTCTGAGTCCCGGGCTCACCCGCGAGGGAGGGCCGACCGAAGACCCGGTCGGCCTCTCCGCACGTCACGCGCCTCTGAAGAGCGCGGGGCGCGGCGCCGTGCAGGGGACTTCGACGCCACGCGCGGCGTCCGTCACGGAGCCTCGGTGCCAGCCGCGGCACGCGGCGGCGCGGTGCTCTCGCGGACGACGAGGCGCGGTGTCGGGTTCTTGTGGTCGTGGACCGCGGTGGGATCGGCGATCGCCGCCAGGACGGTACGGGCGACCTGCTCGCCGAGGGCGAAGGTGTCGCGGGAGAGGGCGGTGAGCGGGGGGTGGACGATCCGGGTCAGCGCCGAGTCGTCGAAGGAGACGAGGGACAGGTCGCCGGGGACGGAGATGCCCATCTCGGTGGCGACGCCGAGGCCGGCCACGGCCATCACGTCGCTGTCGTAGATGATCGCGGTCGGACGTTGCGGCCGGGCGAGCAGCGCGCGGGTGGCCGCGGCGCCCTCGGCGTCGCTGAAGTCGGTCGGTACGGAGACGGCGTCGATCAGTCCGAGCCGCCGGGCCGAGTCGCGCAGCGCGCGGATCCGGCGGCGGGTGTGCTGGAAGGCGGGAAGGCCGGCCAGGTGCGCGATCCGGCGGTGGCCGAGCGCGGCGAGGTAGTCGACGGTCGCCGTCATCGCCTCCCGGTCGTCGGCCCACACACTGGGCAGGCCGCCGTGCCGGCCGGGGCCGCCCAGGACCACGGCGGGCACGCCGAGCTGTTCGAGGACGGGGACGCGCGGGTCCTGGAACTGGAGGTCGACGACGACGAAGCCGTCCACCCGGTGCTCGGACGACCACCGGCGGTAGACCTCGATCTCGGCCGCGGTGTCCTCGACCACCATCAGGTGCAGGGCGGTGGTCTCGGCCGACAGGCCCGCCTGGAGACCGGAGAGGAGCATCGCGAAGAACGGTTCGACGCCGATGGTCCGGGCCGGGCGGGCCAGGACCAGGCCGACCGCGCCGGCCTTGGCGCCGCCCAGGGCCCGGGCGGCGCTGTGCGGGCGCCAGTTCATCTCCTCCACGACCCGGAGGATCCGCCGGCGCGTCTCGTCGCTGACCCCCGGCCGTCCGTTGAGGGCGAAGGACACCGCGCCCTTGGACACCCCGGCCTTCCGGGCGATGTCCGAGATCGTCGGTCGTGCCATGTGATGCCCCCGCTCGTGTGACGGACGAGCCAAGCCGACGGCCCTCCGTGGCACCCGATAGTAGACCGGTTTACCCACGGGGCCGGTGGGGCGGAGGTCAGGTGCCCCAGGCCTCGAACTCGTAGATCCGGGCGGCCGGATCGGCGGTCTGGGCGGGCCTGGTGACCACCAGTCGGACGTGGCGGGCGGCGAGGCCGACGGGGTGGTCCGTGACGGCGGCGGTGTTGCCGGTGACGGTGACGGCGGTGGTCCAGGCGTCGGTCGCGGCGGCGCGGACCTGGACGGTGAAGTCGCGGGTGTTCCAGGCGGCGCTCTCGCCGCCCGCGCCCGCGTGCCTGACGGTGAAGCGGGTGAGGTTCCGGACGGATCCGAGGTCGACCTCGAGGTGCTTGTCCGTGGTGAGCGCGCACCACTTGTCGCCGTTTCCGCCGCCGACCGAGCCGTTGACGGCCTTCGCCGGGGTCTCGACGGCGTTGCACCGGCCCGAGGCGGTGGCCGGCCGGTTCAGCGCGAGGTTGGAGCCGGTGGCGGCGCCCCAGGACACGGTGGTGCTGCTCGCCGCCGAGCGGCCGTACTCGGTGGAGACCGCCTCGACGTCGAGCGTCGTGGTCGTCTCGGCGCCGACGCGGTCGAGCCGCTGCACGAAGTAGGCGTCGTTCGGGGTGGCGCCGAGGAAGGTGCGGCCGCCGTCCGGGTCGCGGCGGAAGACCTCGTAGTGGTGGACGTCGCCGCCGGCCGGGGCCGTCCAGGCCAGCCGCAGCGACCGGCGGGTGGCCGAGACGTCGGTGGAGCCGAGCACGGTCGGCGCGGTCGGCGGGGAGACGCCGTCCACCGTGCCGTCGTAGACCCGGATCTGGCCGACCCTGATGTCGTAGGAGGGCGCCGTTCCCGAGGTGCGGAGGCCGATCTGGGCGATCGTCCGGCCCGCGTGGGCCGAGAGGTCGAGGGTCTTCGTCTCCCAGCCGGTGCCGGTGGTCGAGCCGAGGTCGAGCGTGGTGAAGGCGGTCGGCGCGTCGGTGAACGAGACCGCCGCCCCGAGGCGGGTGGGACCGGCGGCCGGGGTCCTGACCGTGACGGAGAGCCGGGTGTCGGCCGCCACCGGCAGCTTCGTCTGGTAGAGCCGGATCGTGTTGACGGAGTCGAGGGGGCCGGTGAGACGGAGCGAGGAGCCGCCCTCGTAGGCGTCGGTGAAGTCGATCGAGGGGGTGAGCCGGGTGCCGCCGGAACCGACCAGCCAGCGGTAGGTGGGCGGCACGTCCTGGAGGGAGAGGTTGTTCCAGCCGGCCGAGCCCACCCGGGTCCCGGCCGAGTGGTAGAAGTCGCCCTGGCCCGCGTTGAAGGAGGTCACGAAGGGCTTGGAGGTGACGGGGGAGGACTCGGCGATGTAGTGCGCGAGCCCCTTCCAGGCCGAGGTGGTGGCGGTGTTGGACGGGTCGGCGTTGGCGCCGACCCAGTAGCGCGAGTCCTTCGTGTGGAAGCCGGCGCGGTCCGTGGCGGAGGTGTTGTACGTCCACTCCGGCCGGTAGAGGCCGAGCGAGGCGACGTGCGGGGCGCCGTTCGGGAAGAGGGAGTCCCAGCCCACCGGCGAGTCGTAGCCGTCGGCCTCGGTGTCGACGCCCGCGTACAGCTCGTGCTCGTCCCGCCCGAGCGCTCGCGCGAGGGTGCGCGAGGAGGCCAGTCCGGACGCGCTCCAGCCGAAGTTCAGGAACATCGAGTCCGAGGTGCGACGGGTGCCCTCCTGGAGGAAGGCGTCGTTGGCGGAGGTGAGGGCGTTGGCCCAGTCGATGGGGCCGGACTCGGTCATCGAGTCGTACCACATGAACTCGACCGGGCCCCGGGAGCGGGCGTACCGCATCGTGTCGCGCAGTTCCGTGGCGAGCGCGGCGTCGCCGCCCCCGGTCTCCTGGTTGATGAACCAGCCGTCGAAGCCGTAGTACCGGGCGACCTCGACGAGCTTGTCGGCGACCGGGTAGGTGGTGCCCGACTTCTGGGTGAAGTCGCGGACCCACTGGATCTGCCCGCCGTACGCCGCGGGCGGGAAGAAGACGGTGCCGTAGACCTTGACGCCGTTGCGGTGGGCGGCGTCGATGACGGTCGGGTTGGGCGCCAGGATCAGCCCCTCGCCGGCCGAACCGCCCCAGAACACCAGCGTGTCGACGTACTGCCAGTAGCCGGGCGCGTAGTAGTTCGGGCTGGTCGAGCCCTGGGAGGGGTTCGCGGACGTCGGCCCGAACGACACCAGCGAGGCGATCCTGGCCTCGCCCGCGCGGGCGTTGGCGTTGGCCTTGAGCGCGGGGTCGGAGGTGCGCGGCCGCAGCGGGACGCGGGAGCGGTTGAACCGGGCGTCGGGGTCGGTCGCGGGGTCCCAGTCGAGGAGGGTGCGGGGGTACCAGTAGGAGGCGTAGGGCTGATGGCCCGCGGCGGCCGCCCCGGTGCCGGGAGCGGGGCCGCCGGCGTGGGCGGGGGCGGAGCGGGGGCCGCCCCCGTCGGCCGGGGCGGTGCCGTGGGCGGGGACCCCGCTGAACACGGCGGCGATCAGCGCCGTGGTCAGCGCCGCGCTCAGCAGGAGGGGGAAGCGTCGTCTCATCCGAAACTCCGGTCCAGCGAAAGGGTGGGGGAGTCGTGCCGGGGTGCTCCGCGATCCGCGCGCGCCGCCCCGGAGTCGGGGCCGGAGGCGCCGTTCGGAGGCTAAAGTGCTTTAGTTCCTCGCGCAAGAGGAGGTGCGTGAGTCCTCCCGGGCGAGGGCCCGCCTTCACGCCAATCGCAAGTTGTGCTGTCAACTAGTCGCATCGCGTTGGTATTTGCTGCTGCTGTCCTGGAATCGCCCTGCACCCTTGACAGTCGAATCGGCCCGCGAGCACACTCCGCTAGTGCTAGACCGGTTTAGCCATGGCATCCGTCGATCGGTGCGCCCTCCTGTCGGACCCGTCCCCGTTCCGTACACACCGGGAGATCCCCCTCATGCGAAGAAGCCACTGGGCACGGCTGGCCGTCGCCGTCGTCGTCACGACGACGGCGCTCACCGGCTGCGGCCTGAGCGACACGAGCGGCGCCGACGGTCCGCGGCCCGTCGTCACCGGCGAGGTCAAGGGGAAGGTCTCGATCCAGACCTGGGCCCTGAAGCCGAAGTTCACGGCCTACATGGAAGGCGTGATCGACGGCTTCGAGAAGCGGTACCCGGGAACCGAGGTCGAGTGGCTGGACCAGCCGGGCGACGGCTACTCCGAGAAGGTCCTCAACCAGGCGGCCGGCGGCAGCCTGCCCGACGTGGTCAACCTCCCCCCGGACTTCGCGCTCCCGCTGGTCGAGCGGAACATGCTGCTCGACGTGGCCGGGGCCGACCCGAAGCTGGCCGAGGAGTACGTCAAGGGCGGCATCGACGCCTACCGGTTCGCCGGCCGTGAGGGGGCCTACGGCTACCCCTGGTACCTCAACACCGACGTCAACTACTGGAACGCCGAGCTGCTGACCGCGTACGGACTCGACCCGAAGAAGCCGCCGACCGGTCTGGACGAGCTCATCGCCCAGGCCAGGGTCGTCAAGGAGAAGTCCGGCGGGTCGACGTACCTGATGAGCCGCAAGCCCGGCCTCGGCGACTTCGCCGACGCCGGCGTCAGGATCATGGCGGAGGACGGCGGGAGCTTCACCTTCAACACCCCCGAGGCGGCCGCACTCCTCGACACGTACAGGGCCGCCTTCCAGGAGGGCCTGCTGCCCAAGGACGTGCTGACGGACACCTACGCCGGCAACGCCAAGCTGTTCAGCGCGGGCACGGCCGCCTGGACCACGGCCGGCGCCAACCACATCACCGGCCTCGCCACCGACAACCCCACGCTCGCGCCGAAGGTCGTGCCCTCCGCCGCCGTGGGAACCCCACCGCTGTACGTCCAGGGCCTGTCGGTCGCCAGGGGCGGCCGGAACCCGGCGGCGGCGCTCGCGCTGGCCCGCTGGGTCACGAGCGCGGAGAACCAGGCAGCCTTCGCCCACCTCACCAGCATCTTCCCCTCCACCAGGGCCTCCGCGAACGACCCGTTCTTCAGCGAGAGCGACGGCACGAACGCCGGTGACGCCAAGGTCATCGCCTTCAAGTCCCTCGCCGCCGCCCGGATGCTGCAGCCCGTGCAGGTCAACGAGGCCATGAGCACGGTCGTCAACCAGCAGATCGCCCTCGCGATCGACGGCCGCACCAGCTCGCAGCAGGCCCTCGACACCGCGGTCGCCCGCTGCAACGCCCTGCTCAAGGGCTGACCGGCCACGCGCGGACGGCGCGGGACACCCCGACCACCACCGCACCGGCCACGCGGGCGGTGCGGCGCGCCCCGCGCCCCGGCCACCGCCCCGCCCCGCAGGTCACCCCCACCCCAGGAAGGCGCCCATGACCCACCGTCGCTGGTTCACTCCCTGGCTGCTCGCCGGACCGGCGATCGTCTGGCTCGCGGTCTTCAACCTCTGGCCCGCCCTCAACACGGTGGTCCTGTCCTTCACCAACGCCAAGCCCCTGGGCGGCGGGCACTTCACCGGACTCGACAACTACCGGCGCGCCCTCAGCGACGAGCAGCTCGTCGACGCGCTGGTCAACAGCATCGTCTACATGGTCGTGTGCCTGCCGCTCCTCACCTTCCTGCCCCTGCTGCTGGCCCTGCTGGTCGAGAGGAAGCTGCCCGGCATCACCTTCTTCCGTACCGCGTTCTACACCCCGGTGGTCGCCTCCGCCGTCGTCGTGGCGCTGATCTGGGGCTGGGTGCTCGACGACCGCGGCCTGGTCAACGGCCTGCTCGGGCAGCTCGGCCTGGCCGACGAACCCGTCTCCTTCCTCACCGACCGCTGGCTGCTGCTGTTCAGCGCGATCGGCCTGACCGTGTGGAAGGGCCTCGGGTACTACATGGTCATCTACCTGTCCGCGCTCGGGAACGTCGGCCGCGAACTGCACGAGGCCGCCGCCGTGGACGGCGCCTCCGCGACCCGGAGGTTCTGGCACGTCACGCTCCCCGGCGTACGGCCCACGATGCTGCTGATCTCCGTACTGATCTCGGTCTCCGCGCTGCGGGTCTTCTCCGAGCTGTACGTGCTGTCCAACGGCACCGGCGGGCCCGGCGGCCGCGACATGTCCGTGGTCATGCTCATCCAGATGTACAGCCGGGGCTTCACCGGGCACATCGGCTACGCCTCCGCGCTGAGCCTGCTGCTGTTCGCCGTCACCATCGGTCCGATGCTGTTCCTGGCCCGGCTCAACCGGAAGGCGGCGTCGTGACCGCGGACCCCACCGTCACCCGGGCCCCGGCGGGCGTCCCGGAGGAGACTCCGGCCCCGGTACCCGCCCGCGTCCGCCCGGCCCGGGGGTTCGGCACCGCCTCGCCGGCCGAGAAGGCCCTCCGCTACCTCCTCCTCGTGACGGTTCTGCTGCTGACCGTCGGGCCGTTCCTGTGGCAGCTGTCCACCTCGCTCAAGGGCCCCGGCGAGGACGTGTACTCCCGCACCCCCGGCTTCCTGCCGACGGACCCGACCCTGGACAACTACGTCCAGGTCGCCGACACCATTCCCGTCTGGACCTACGCCGCCAACTCCCTGACGGTGGCCGCGATCGCGGTGGTCGGCAACGCCGTCGGGGCGACCCTCGCCGGTTTCGTGCTGGCCAGGCTCCGGTTCCGCGGCGTCCGCCTGGTGCTCGGGCTGTTCCTGGCCACCCTGGTGCTGCCGGGCGAGGTCACCATCGTCTCCCAGTACGTGACGGTGCGGAGCCTGGGGCTGACCGACTCCCTGGTCGGCGTCGCCCTGCCCGGCGCGATCGCCATGCTCAACGTCCTGCTGATGCGGACCGCCTTCCAGGCCGTCCCGCCCGACCTCGACGCGGCCGCCCTGATCGACGGGGCCAACGTCTGGCAGCGCCTGGTGCACGTCGCACTGCCGAACGTGCGGGGGATGCTCAGCGTGGTCGTGATCTTCACCTTCATCGGGGCCTGGGACGACTTCCTGTGGCCTCTCATCGTCCTCAACAACCCCGAGAAATACACCCTCACCGTCGGCCTCCAGTACCTCAACGGCACCTTCAGCGCCAACCCGCGCCTGATCGCCGCCGGCACGATGGTCGCCTTCCTCCCCATCGTCGCCGTGTTCGCCACGCTCCAGAGATTCTTCTTCAAGGGCGTCGAGGAAGGCGCGGTCAAGGGATGATCCGAGCCGACCGCCCCGGCCGGCCGCACGTACTCCACGAAGGACTCGCCCCGGACATGAGCACACCGCCCCACCCCCTCCCGCGCTTCGGCGTCAACTACACGCCGAGCCAGGGCTGGTTCCACCACTGGCTCGACTTCGACCTCGACGCCGTCCGCGCCGACCTCGACTCGATCGCCGCCCTGGGCTTCGACCACCTGCGCGCCTTCCCGCTGTGGCCGCTGTTCCAGCCGAACCGCACCCTGATCCGCCCCCGCGCCGTCGAACAACTGGTGGCCCTGGCGGACGCGGCGGGAGAGCGGGGGCTCGACGTCGCCGTCGACGGACTGCAGGGCCACCTGTCCAGTTTCGACTTCCTGCCCGCGTGGACGCAGACCTGGCACCGCCGCAACATCTTCACCGACCCGGCCGTCGTCGAAGGACAGGCCGTCTATCTGCGCACCCTCGCCTCGGCCCTCGCGGACCGGCCCAACTTCCTGGGGATGACGATCGGCAACGAGATCAACCAGTTCTCCGGCGCACCGCACCCCGACCCCGACCGGATCACCCCCGACCAGGCGCGGAGCTGGCTCCGCCGCATGCTGGACGCCTGCGAGGAGGGCGCACCGGGCCGCTTCCACCTGCACGCCGAGTACGACGCGGCCTGGTACGAGGACGACCACCCCTTCACCCCCGCCCAGGCCGCCCGGCTCGGCAGCGCGACGGCCGTGCACTCCTGGGTCTTCAACGGCACCGCCCAGCGGTACGGCGGCGAGTCCACCGCCGCCGGCCGGCACGCCGCCTACCTGATCGAACTCTCCAAGGCCTGGGCCGACGACCCCCGCCGGCCGGTCTGGCTCCAGGAGGTCGGGGCGCCGGCCCCGCACATCCCCGCCGACGGGGCGGCCGACTTCGCCGAGACCACCATCGAGGCGGCCCTCGACTGCCCGGACCTCTGGGGGATCACCTGGTGGTGCTCCCACGACGTCGACCGGTCGCTCGCCGATTTCCCCGAACTCGAATACAGCCTGGGGCTGCTCACCAACGACCGCCGCCCCAAACCGGCCGGAACACGGATCGCGCGCGTCATCGAGGACGTACGGGCACGGGGTCGCCGCCCGCGCCCCAGGACCACGGCCCTGGTCCTCGACCTTCCGGACGAGGGTCCCGAACGATCCACCTGCGCGCCGGGCGGAGCCTACTTCGAGGCGTTCATGCGCCTCGCCGGAGCCGGCGCCCGCCCGACCGCCCTCCTGGCCGGACGCGCCCACGACCGGCAGCACCTGACCGCACGCGGCATCACCGAGGTCGTCACGGTCGACGACGCCCTCCGCGGCTGAACCGTCCCCACCCCGCCCGCCTCCCGGCCCCGAGCATTCCATGGAGCGTCTGCCATGCATGATGACCGCAGTCTGGTCGAGTCCCGTCTGAAGCGTGTGCTCGACGAGCGCATCCGCCCGGCGGTCTACCCGGAGTCGGTGCCGCTCCGGGTCGGCATCTGGACCGCGCCCGGCGAGCCGGTGCCGGTGGCCGAGGGGCTCGCCGCCCCGCGCACCCCGATCGCGGTCGGCCAGAAGTGGGGCGCGCCCTGGGGGACCAGCTGGCTGACCGTGTCCGGCACCGTTCCGGCCGCCTGGGCCGGCCGCACCGTCGAGGCGCTCATCGACCTCGGCTTCGACGCCAACATGCCCGGATTCCAGTGCGAGGGTCTCGTCTACCGGCCCGACGGCTCGCCGGTGAAGGGCCTGCAGCCGCGCAACCAGTGGGTGCGCGTCGCCTCCCCGGCCGTCGGCGGCGAGGAGGTCCTGCTGCACGTGGAGGCGGCCTCGAACCCGGTGGTCATGGACTACCACCCGTTCACGCCGACCGTGATGGGGGAGAAGGACACCGCCGGCACCGAGCCGCAGTACCGGCTGGAGCGGATGGACCTGGCGGTCCTCGACGAGACGGTCTGGCAGCTGGTCATGGACCTGGAGGTGCTGGGCGAACTGATGGCGGAGCTCCCCGTGGAGGGCGCCCGCCGCTGGGACCTCCTGCGGGCCGTCGAGCGGGCCCTGGACGCGCTCGACCTCCAGGACGTCAACGCCACGGCGGCCGCGGCCCGCGCACAGCTCGCCGGTGTCCTCGCCGCCCCCGCCGAGCCCTCCGCGCACCGGATCAGCGCGGTCGGTCACGCCCACATCGACTCCGCCTGGCTGTGGCCGCTGCGCGAGACCGTCCGCAAGGTCGCGCGGACCACCGCCAACATGACCGCCCTCCTGGAGGACGAGCCGGACTTCGTCTACACGATGTCCCAGGCCCAGCAGTACGCGTGGATCAAGGAGCACCGGCCCGAGGTGTACGCCCGGGTCAAGAAAGCGGTCGCCGAGGGCCGCTTCGTACCCGCCGGCGGCATGTGGGTGGAGTCCGACACCAACATGCCGGGCTCCGAGGCGATGGCACGCCAGTTCGTCCACGGCAAGCGGTTCTTCCTGGACGAGTTCGGCGTCGAGAACGAGGAGGCCTGGCTGCCCGACACCTTCGGCTTCGCCGGCGGCCTCCCCCAGATCATCAGGGCGGCGGGCTCCAAGTGGCTGCTCACCCAGAAGATCTCCTGGAGCCAGGTCAACACCTTCCCGCACCACACCTTCTGGTGGGAGGGCATCGACGGGACGCGGATCTACACGCACTTCCCGCCGATCGACACGTACAACTGCTCGATGAAGGGCAGGGAGATCGCGCACGCCGCGCGGAACTTCAAGGACAAGGGCGTGGCCCGCCACTCCATCGCCCCCACCGGCTGGGGGGACGGCGGTGGCGGCACCACCCGCGAGATGATCGCCAAGGCGGCCCGGATGCGCGACCTGGAGGGCTCCGCCCGGGTGCGGTGGGAGCGGCCCGCGGAGTTCTTCGCCAAGGCGCAGGCCGAGTACCCGAATCCGCCGGTCTGGGCGGGCGAGCTGTACCTGGAGCTGCACCGGGCGACGCTGACCAGCCAGGCGAGGACCAAGCAGGGCAACCGGGCCAGTGAGAACCTGCTGCGGGAGGCCGAGCTGTGGGCCGCCACCGCCGCCGTCCGGTCCGGACACCCCTATCCGTACGAGGAGCTGGACCGGATCTGGAAGACCGTGCTCCTGCACCAGTTCCACGACATCCTGCCCGGCTCCTCGATCGCCTGGGTGCACCGCGAGGCCGAGGCGACGTACGCCCGGGTCGCCGGGGAGCTGAACGGCATCATCGACGCCGCCCAGCGCGCGCTCGCCGGTGACGCCACGAGCGGGGGCCACGTCGTCTTCAACGCGGCTCCGCACGAGCGGTCGGGCGTACCCGCCGGCGCGGGCCGGCCCGCGGGCGCGGCCGGGGGAGGGTGCGTCCTGCGGACCCTCCCCGAAGGAGGGTTCGTCCTGGACAACGGTCTGCTGCGGGTCACCGTGGACGAACGCGGCCTCGTGCCGTCGGTCCACGACATCGCGGCGGACCGTGAGGCGGTCGCCCCCGGATCGTCCGCCAACCTGCTGCAGATCCACCCCGACTTCCCGAACATGTGGGACGCCTGGGACGTCGACCAGTTCTACCGCAACACCGTCACCGACCTCACCGACGTGGACGGGCTCACGGTCGCCGCCGACACGCCCGAGGCCGTCTCCGTCCGGGTCGTCCGCTCCTTCGGCTCCTCCCGGGTCACCCAGACCCTCACCCTCGCCGCCGGAGCGAAGCGGCTCGACCTCGACACCGAGGTCGACTGGCACGAGACCGAGAAGTTCCTCAAGGCCGCGTTCCCCCTCGACGTGCACACCGACCGCTACGCGGCCGAGACGCAGTTCGGCCACCTGTACCGCCCGACCCACACCAACACCAGCTGGGAGGCCGCCAAGTTCGAGGCCTGCAACCACCGCTTCGTCCACCTCGCCGAACCCGGCTGGGGCGTCGCCCTGGTCACCGCCTCGACCTACGGCCACGACATCACCCGCACGGTCCGGGCCACCGACCACGGCACCACGACCACCGTCCGCGTCTCCCTGCTGCGCGCACCGCGTTTCCCCGACCCGCACACCGACCAGGGGACGCACCGCTTCCGCCACGCCCTGGTCCCGGGCGCCGGAATCGGCGACGCCGTCCGCGAGGGATACCGCGTCAACCTGCCCGAACGCCGCGTCCCCGGCGACGCCGAGGTGCCGCCGCTGGTGAGCCTCGACAACGACGCCGTCGTGGTCAGCGCCGTCAAGCTCGCCGACGACGGGAGCGGCGACGTGGTCGTCCGCCTCTACGAGGCCGGGGGAGGCCGGGCCGCGGCCCGGCTCACCACCTCGTTCGCCGTCACCGGCCTCGACCTCTGCGACCTGCTCGAGCGCCCGCTCACCGCACCGGAGCCGACCCCGGCGGCGGTCCTGGCGGACGACGGGGCGGTCCGCCTCCGGCTGCGCCCCTTCCAGCTCGTGACCCTGCGCCTGCGCCGGGCCGGGGCGGACGCGGCTTACTGACGGACCACCGCGGACCCGCTTCCGGAGCCCCGAACGGCCCCGGAAGCGGGTCGCCGGCCGTACGCGGGCCGCCGCCGGAGAAGAGGCTCAGTGCGTCGGCAGCACACAGACCGTGTCGAGGCCCAGCACCCGGTTGAGCCGCCCGAACGCCAGCCACGAGCCCAGACTCATCGTCAGCTCCACGATCTCCGCCTGGCTGTACCGCGCCGTCATCCGGTCCCAGAACTCCTCGTCCAGACCGTGGTGGTCCAGCGCGTACCGCTCCGCGTACTCGGCCGCGAGCCGCGTCCGCTCGTCGAAGGTCTCCGAGACCTCCGTCTCCCGCCAGGCCGCCACGACCTCGTCGAAGCCGTCCTCGACCTTCTCGCCGTCCCGGTCGGTACGCCAGTCCAGGCAGAAGCCGCACCCGTTGATCTGCGCGATCCGCAGCCGCGCCGCCTCGAACTCGCGCAGCCCCAGCGTCGTATGGGCGTACACCGACAGCGAGAAGTTCGCCGCCGCCGTCCCGATCTCCGGGACCATGTCGCCCCACACGTACCCGATCGGCTCCTGGCCCTCGGGAATGTCGATGATCACCGTGGTCTCCTCCCCAGCTTCCCGACCGCCGGACGCAACGGCACGTCCAGCGCGTCGTACAGTCCCGGCTCCGCCGCCACCAGCCAGTCGATCGCCCCGACGAGCCGGCCCACCGCCGTGGCGTTCCCGCCCGCCGACCGGTTCTCGCCCTCGGCGGTCGCCGCCACCGTCACCTCGATGCGGGGGCTGCCCTCGACGATCACCCGGTGGGCCCCGGCGCCGTCCGGCGGCACCGGCCAGTCCGGCGCGCACGAGGGGTGGATACGGGTCACGTGCTCGATCACGATCCGGGGCTCCCCGCCGACGATCCCCTGGACCTCGAAGCGGATCGCGCCCTGCGTGCCCGCCTCGAAGACGCCCATGGTCCGGGTCTTCACGGTGGACTCCAGCGGGCGCCGGTCCACCGTCTCGCGTATCTCGTCGAGTTCGGCGCCGAGCGCGCGGGCCATCAGCCGCACCTGCCCGCCCCACACCATCGTCGGCACCGACGGCAGCAGCATGGGCGGCTCGTACTCGAGGGGCCGGCCCATCCCGATGAGGTCGCGGACCGACTCCTCCTGCTCGTACGTCGAGTAGTCGAAGATCTCCTGACAGCGGATCACGTCCACCGTGCCGCCGAGCCCGCTCACGAGCAGCGGCAGCACGTCGTTGCCCCAGCCCGGGTCCACCCCCGACACGAAGAGCGACCCGCCCCCCTCGGCGACGGCCGCGAGCACCGGGTCCCGGAACTCGGGCGGCGCGTTGCGCTGGTCGTACAGCGGATAGAGCGCGGGGGTGACGACCACCGCTCCGGCCCGCACCGCGCGCGCCACGTCGTCGAGCGCCCCGTCGGGCCGGGTGTCGCCGGAGGCCGCGTACACCACCGCCCCCGGCCGTCCGCCGAGGACCGCGCCGACGTCGTCGACGGCCACCACCCCGAGATCGTGGCCGAGCCCGGCGAGCCGTCCCGCGTCCCGGCCGACCTTCGCCGGATCGGAGACCAGCACGGCCGCCAGTTCGAGCCCTGGATGGGCGTCCACGGCTCGGATCGCCGCCCGCCCGACATTTCCGGTACCCCACACCACCGTCCGAATCATGCGCGGAGGGTAGCGCCGGGCCCCGAAGGTTCCCAGACCTGTGACGCGATGATCTGACGAATCGTCAGATCCGACGGGAGGCGGACCGGCTGCCGCACCGCGAACGGCACCGTGCCGCCCGGCGGAACGGACCGCCTCCGGACCGGGTACGGCCCCGGTGGGCGCGGCCGTACGGGTGAGGGCACCGGCACCGCGGCAGCGCCGCCCGCCGAACGGGTACGGATCGCTGCACTGCCCCCGGCCAGGAGGATCCGTCCATGTCCGTCCACAAGGGCGCCCCCGCACTACTGGGCGCCGGCACACTCTGCGTCGCGCTGCTGCTCACCGGTTGCGCGAGCACGGCGCCCCCCGCCCCCGCGAGATCGGCCGGGGCTCCGCCCGCCGTCGGCGACTCCCGCCCCGCTGTGGTGCCGCCCCGCCCGGCGGCCGGCGCGCCCGGCCGGGCTGCGAACAGCCTCTCCTCCGCCCCGGCCCCCGCCCCCCGCCTCCCCGGCGTCGGCCCCGCCACCCAGGCCCTCCTCCCCGACGACACCACCCAGGCCCTCGTCGTGACCGGCGCCACCGCCGACGACAACCTGTCCACCGCGACCCTCTACGCGCGGGACCCGGCCGGCCGCTGGACCCCCACCGCCGGACCGTGGCCCACCCGCAACGCGCTCCGGGGCTGGACCTCCGACCACCACGCGGGCGACCTGCGCACCCCCATCGGGGTGTTCCGCATCGGCGACGGGGGCGGCCGCCTGCCCGACCCGGGCGCCCGCATCCCGTACGACCAGGACGAGCAGTTCGCCATCAGCGGCACCGGCTTCGCCGGCGAACCCCTGGAAGGCTCCTTCGACCACGTGATCGCCATCGACTACAACCGGGTGCCCGGCCGGACCCCGCTCGACAAGGAGCGCCCGCTCGGCGCCGAGAAGGGCGGCGGCGTCTGGATCCACGTCGACCACGGCGGCCCCACCCAGGCCTGCGTCGCCCTGGAGCGCGAGCCGCTGCGCGAGCTGATCCGCGCCCTCGACCCGGCCCGGAACCCCGTCGTGGTCATGGGCCCGACACCCGAACTCACCCGCTGACCCCGGACCCCGCACACGCGTACCGGGGGCCGGAAACCGGCCCCCGGTACGCGCGCGCGTGACCTCAGCTCCCGCCGCCCGCTCCGACCGCCCCGCGGAACGAGGCCGTGTGGCTCCGCACCTGCTCCGGCGTCAGATACGCGTCCGTGTACTCGAAGTCCCGCAGCGTCCCCGCCTTCGACGCCAGGAACCCGGTCCGCACGTAGTCGTCGCCCGCCGCGGCGTTCAGCAGCCAGTTCGTCATCACCCGGGTCTTGGCCACGTTGGTCCGCAGCGCCGCCCAGTGGTAGGCGCGGGCCACCGCCTGTGCCGGCATGCCGTGCAGCTCCACGCCCAGCGGCTTCGACACCCCGTCCATCCCGCCGAGGTCCACCACGAGGCCCAGGTCCTTGTGGACGTAGGAGTGGGTCGGCTCGCCGCGCAGCGTCGAGACCAGGTTGTCGGCGACCGCCTTCCCCTGCCGCATCGCGTGCTGGGCGGTCGGCGGACAGATCGCGCCCTCCTCGCCCTTGGCGAGATCGGGCACCGCCGCCGCGTCCCCGAGCGCCCAGACCCCGTCGAGCCCCGGAACGGCCATCTCCGCCGAGACGACGAGCCGCCCGCGGAAGGTCTCCGCGCCCAGGGTGCCGATCAGCGGGCTCGCGGCGACCCCGGCCGTCCAGATCAGCGTCCGGCTCGGCAGGACCCGCCCGTCGGTGAGCGTCACCGTCTCCTCGTCCACCGAGGCGACCGAGACTCCGAGGGAGACCTCGATGCCCCGCCGGGTCAGGATGTCCATCGCGGCGGCGCCCAGCTTGTCGCCCAGCTCGGGCATGAGCTTCGGGGCGATGTCCACCAGGTGCCACTTGATGAGGTTCGGGTCGAGCCGCGGGTACCGCTTGACCGCGTTGTGCGTGAGCAACTGGAGACAGGCCGCCGTCTCCGTGCCCGCGTAGCCGCCACCGACGACCACGAACCGCAGCCGGGCGGCCCGCTCCTCGTCGTCGTTGCTGGCGTCCGCCAGGTCCAGCTGGGCGATGACGTGGTCCCGGATGTACACGGCCTCCGCGAGCGTCTTCATGCCCCGCGCGTGTTCGGCGAGCCCCGGGATGTCGAAGCTGCGGGTCACGCTGCCGGGCGCGAGGACGAGATGGTCGTACGGCTCCATCACGTACTCGCCGGAGATCGTCCGCACCACGCAGACCTTCGCCGCCGTGTCCACGCCGACCACGCCGCCGGGGACGATCCGGGTCCGGTGCCGGCTGCTGCGCCGCAGCGAGAGCGCGACCGACTGCGGGGTCAGCACCCCCGCCGCCACCTGGGGGAGCAGGGGCAGGTACAGCTGGTACGAGAACGGTGAGAGGAGCGTGATCAGCGCCTCCCGCTCCGTTAGCCGCCGTTCGAGCCTCCGTACACAGCCCACTCCGGCGAATCCCGCGCCCACCACGAGAATCCTCGGTCGAGTCACGCTGTCCGCCCTTCCGTATGAGCGTGCAATATGCCTGGGTTTATGGCTGAGTGAGCCCATGTGGCAATTTTTCGCTGACTATCCGTGGTTCACCCTTTTTATCGTCATTGCGGCGGGATCGCTCTTCGGCATGGTCCGCTTCGGTCCGGTCAAGCTCGGCGCCGCGGGTGTCCTCTTCGTGGGACTGCTGCTCGGCGCGCTCGACCCGGACATCGGACCGGCCGTGCCCGCCGGGCTCTCCGTCCTCGGCCTCGCCCTGTACGTCTACACCGTCGGCCTCGAAGCGGGGCCGGCCTTCTTCCGCGAACTCCGGCCGCAGCTCGCCGTGATGACCGGCGCCGTCGCCGCACTCGTCGTCACCGCCCTCGCCGTGGGTTTCCTCGGCAGCACCGTCTTCGGCATCGACGGCCCCTACCTCGCGGGCGGCTACGCCGGCATCGGCACCACCACCCCGGGCCTCGCCGCCGCCCAGGCCGGATCCTCCGATCCGGCACAAGCGGCCACCGGATACGCCATCGGCTACCCCCTCGCCGTGGTGGTAACCATCCTCTTCGTCTCGGCCGTCGCCTCCGCCCGCACCTGGCCCGGCCGCCGCGACCCCGGCACCGGACTCCCCAAGGAGCTCGTCACCCGCACCGTCGACGTCACCCGGGCCGTCCGCTGGGCCGACGTGCCCGGCGCCACCGGCGGACAGCTCCTCGCCAGCGTCCACCGCCCGCACGGAGACACGCCCCGGGTCGCCCGGGACCTCGACACCCTCGCCCCGGGCGACCAGGTCGTCCTCGTCGGCGGCCCCGACGCCGTCACCGCGGGGATCGAGGCGCTCGGCACCCGGGCCGCGGGCCACCTCCTCGACCGGCGCGACGTGGTCGACTACCGCCGCGTCCTGCTCACCAACCCCGACCTCGCCGGACGCACGGTCGCCGAACTCGGCCTGGGCGACCGCTTCGGGGCCAGGGCCACCCGCGTCCGCCGCGGCGACCAGGACCTGCTGGCCCACGACGACCTGCTGCTCCAGCTCGACGACCGGGTCCGCGTCGTCATGCCCCGCGAACGCACCGCCGAGGTCACCGCCTTCCTCGGCGACACCGAGGCCAAGGTCAGCGAGGTCAGCGCCGTCAGCATGGGCCTCGGTCTCGCCGCCGGATTCCTCATCGGCATCCCGAAGCTGACCATCGGCTCCACGGTCCTCTCCCTCGGCACCGCCGCCGGACCCCTCGTCATGGCCATGGTCCTCGGCCGGCTGCGGCGCACCGGCCCCCTCGTCTGGGTCCTGCCGACCCGCGCCAACCTCACCCTGCGCCAGATCGGCCTGCTGATCTTCCTCGCCTGCGTCGGCCTCACCTCGGGGTACGCCTTCCGCCGCGAGGCCTTCTCCCTCTTCGGCCTCAAGCTCCTCACGGTCCTCCTGGTCGCCGCCGTGCTCAGCTACGCCCTGATGCTCCTCGTCGCCCGTCTCCTCGGCCAGAGCCGGCCCCGCTCGATGGGGCTGCTCGCCGGATACGTGGGCAACCCGGCCATCACCGCCTACGCCAACAGCCGCGTCTCCGACAGCCGGGTCAACACCGGCTACGCGACCCTCTTCGCCCTCGCCATCCTCGTGAAGATCGTCTGCATCCAGCTGATCGTGGGCCTCTGAGACCCGCCGCCGCTGTGGGGCGAGGGCGCTCCGGTCGCAGGGGCGCGGGGGCCGGGTTACGTTGCCGAAGGCCCCCTCGCGGCCGAAGGGCCCCTTCCCGGAAGGCGGAACAGCACGCATGACCACGTACAAGGTCGGCTACTTCGTCGGCAGCCTCTCGGCGACGTCCATCAACAGGATCCTCTCCCGCGCCCTGCTCCGCGTGGCGCCGCCGGGCCTGGAGTTCCAGGAGATCCCGATCAAGGACCTCCCGCTCTACAACCACGACTTCGACGCCGACTACCCGCCCGAGGGCCGGGCCCTCAAGGAGGCCATCGCCTCGGTCGACGCCGTCCTCTTCGTGACGCCCGAGTACAACCGCTCCCTCCCCGGCGGCCTCAAGAACGCCATCGACTGGGCCAGCCGACCCTGGGGCACCAACTCCTTCACCCACAAGCCGTCGGCCGTCATCGGCGCCTCGCCGGGCAAGATCGGCACCGCCGTCGCCCAGCAGAGCCTCCGCTCCGTGCTGAGCTTCTGCAACTCCCCGCAGATGAACGCCCCCGAGGCCTACATCCAGTTCGTCCCGGGGCTCTTCACCGAGGACGGCGAGGTCACCGACCCGACGACCCAGCAGTTCCTGACCGACTTCATGGCCGACTTCAAGACCTTCATCGAGCGGGTCCTCACCGTCCTGCCCCAGCGCTGAACCGGGTCAGAGGACCACGATCCCCAGCGGCCGCGAGCCCGCGGCCAGCCGACGGGTGTCACCCGTGTCGAGGTCGACGACGCTCAGGCCGTCCCAGTAGCCGTCCCGGGTGAAGCCGCCGGTCACATAGGCGGTGCGCCCGTCCCTCGACACGGCCACGGTCTCGTGCGGCCCCTCCAGGGGGTACACCCGCTCGGCGCCGCCGGGCGTCCGGACCGTGAGCGAGGGCCCGCGGTCCTCGGCCGGGTCGATCGGGCCCGTGCCCACCGTCAGCAGCGTCCCGTCGGCGGTCACCGTCGCGCCGTGCTGGTGGGTGTTCGCTGTCATCGGCTCGATCGTCGTGCGGCCCGTCCGGGGGTCGACCACCGCGAGGCGCTCGCCCTCGAAGGGCAGCAGCAGCTTTCCGTCCGAGGGTCGTACGGCCGTGTAGTGCGGCTTGAGCCAGGAACCGAGCCCGCCCTCCGTGCCGTACGGGGCGACCTCCACCCGGCGCGGCTCCAGCGTCCCCGCCGGGACGACCGTGACGTCGAAGGAGTCGTGGTTGGTCGCGTACACCTCCGCGCCGTCCCGCGACACGTCCACGTCGAAGGGGCGCCGGCCGACCGGCACCGTGTCCGTGACCCGCAGGGCCGCCGTGTCGATCACTTCGAGCCTGCCGTTCCCCCCGGGCACGTTGACCCCCACGTACACCCGTCGTCCGTCCGGCGCGAGCGCGATGCCCATGCCGCCGCCCCGGTACTCGCCCGTGGTCACGGGCCCGGAGTCCGTCTCGTACGGGATGAGCGCGAGCCGCTTCCGGGCCGCCGTGTCCACCACGGCGACGCCCTCGGCGGTCGCCACCCAGGCCCGCCCGTCCCCACCGACCACCAGACCGTACGGAGCGGAGCCCACCCTCACGGAACCCGTGGCACCGCGCGCGGGGTCGACAAAGGTGACCGTGTCGGAGCCGAAATCGGTGACCAGGAGCGTGCCCGGCGCGGGCTCACCGGCCGGCGCGGGCACCACCGCGGAAGAACCGGACGTCGAAGGCGCGGTGGCCGACGCTCCGGCGGGCGGCGTCGGGCTCGCGGCGGAGGCCGCCCCTCCGGAGCCCTGCGCGCACCCGGCGAGCAGGGCGACGGCCACCCCGGCGGGCACGAGCACCCGGGCGGCACGGGACGCGCGGCGGAACTTCGTCATGGCGGACTCCTCGGTACGGCGGACACGGGCGGCCCCGTCGCGGGACGGGTCCGCACCCCGCACCGATCCTCCGCCCGGACCCGGCCCCGCACGGTCCGACGGCCGGCTCCCGGCCGGCAGCGGGACGGCCGACCCCGGGGTCCACCGAACGGCTGACCCCGACCCCCCGTCCCCGGGGGAGCCCCGGCGGCCGAGGCCGTCGAGGAGACTCAGCGGCCGACGCCGTCCAGGAAGCAGAGCACCCGCTCCACGCACAGCGCGGTCGCCTCGGGCACGAACGACGACCCACCGCGCTCCGCGAACAGGTGCGCGCTCCCCGGGTACAGGAACAGTCTCCGGTCCGGCGTGTCCGCGACCAGCGCACGGGCCGCCGCCAGATCACCCTCGTCGACGAAGAACGGATCGGCGTCCATCCCGTGCACCTGCGCCGGCACGCCCTCCGGCCAGGCGGCGCCGAACTCCGTCACCGGCACACAGGCACTGAACAGCAGGGCCCCGAGCGCCCCCGCCCTGGTCTGGGCGAGCTTCTGCGCGGGCAGCACACCGAGCGAGAACCCGGCGTAGACGATCTTCTCCGGCAACTCCGCGGCGGCCCGCTCGCCACGCGCCACGAGCGTGCCGAAGCCGACCTCCTGGGCGTACCCGGCCCCGGCCTCCAGGTCCGTGAACGTGCGCCCCTCGTACAGGTCGGGCACGTGCACCGTGTGTCCGGCCCGCCGCAGCTCCCCGGCGAACGCGCCGACGCCCTCCGTCAGCCCGAGCGCGTGGTGGAAGAGCAGAACCTCGGCCATGTCGTCATCCCCAGTTCACCGTACGGAGCCCGCCCGCGTCGCGGCACGGGTCGTTCGGTAAGCAGCATGGCGTACGGCACTGACAACGCCCGGAAACCCGGTGGACCGGCTCCGGGCGTCCGGTCAGCGCATCGGCCGGTGCGGCATGACCGCGCCCGCCTGGCCCACGACACCCCCGTGCCCGCCGACACCCATCGGCCCGCCGACACCCGCGTGGACGACGGCGCCCTGCGGGCCCGGGACGCCCGCGTGGACGACGGCTCCCTGGGGTCCCGCGTGCCCGACCCCACCCTGGTGCCCCGCGTGCACGACCGCGCCCTGCGGCCCCCCGACGCCCTGCGGCGGCACCTGGATGACCCGGCTCAGCTCCCGCAGGACCTCCTCGGCGACCTGGCGGACGTCACCCGGAACGTCCCCCCGCTCCCGTATGAGCTCGGCGTAGATCGGTGCCGTGCCGTCCGCGTGGTTCATGGAGTTCGCTTCCTTCGTCTGCGCCGGTTACGTCACCGACGGGGAGACGGCGAGTCTACGGGGCACCACCGACACGCCCCGGATCGGGAGCCCGACACCACCCCCGAGAGGCCCGCCCGAACCGATATTCGCTGGGCTCCCGGGCCGATCCGGCCGAGAATGGATCACCGAACAACCGGGAGGGACCCCATGAGCCAGGCGACCCTGACTCTGCACGACCTGATGCCGTCCGGCGAACTCGCCGCCGCGCTCGCCGACGGGCACGTCACACGCAAGCGCCACCCCCGGCTGCCGCTGTCGATCTACACGTACACGCGGGCGTGTCAGTACGCCCAGCACTGGAACACGGCGACCACCCGCTGCCGCGGACTCGTCGCCGACGACACCACCGGCCGGATCGTCGCGCTCCCCCTCCCCAAGTTCTTCAACGTCTCCGAGCACACCACCGGCCGCCCCTACGCGCCGCCGCTGCCCGACGAACCCTTCGAGGTGTACGACAAGGTCGACGGCAGCCTCGCCGTGGTCTTCCACTACGACGACCGCTGGCACGTCGCCTCCAAGGGCTCCTTCACCAGCGCCCAGGCGACCTGGGCCCAGCGCCGCGTCGACGCCGCCGACACCACGGGGCTGACGCCCGGCGTCACCTACCTCGCCGAGATCCTCTACCCCGGCAACCGGATCGTCGTGAACTACGGCGAGCGCCGCGACCTCGTCCTGCTCGCCGCCTTCGGCCCGGACGGCACGGAGACCCCGCTCGCCGAGGCCGCGGCCGGCTGGCACCCCATCGGCTCGACCGTCCGCACCTGGCCCGGCACGAGCGTCGCCGACCTCGTCGCCCTGACCGAGTCCAACATCCTGCCCGGCGGCCGGCGGGCCACCGGCACCGACGCCGAGGGCTTCGTCCTGCGCTTCGCCTCCGGGGTGCGCGCCAAGGCCAAGCTCGCCGAGTACGTCCGGCTCCACAAGGTGCTCACCGGCGTCACCGAGCGCGACATCTGGCGCGGCCACGGCGTCCAGCGCTTCGCCGCCCTTCCCGCGGGCGAGCTGGCCAAGGGCCTCGGCTGCGCCCTCGCCGACGTCGAGGCCTCCGGCGGCAAGCCCCTGGACGCCCTCCTCGAACAGGTCCCGGACGAGTTCGACGCCTGGGTGCGCGAGGTGATCACCCGCCTCGAAACGGCCGCCGCCGACCGCGAGCGGGCCGTCGACGAGGCGTACGCCCGCCTGGCCCACCTCGCCGACGACCGGGGCGCGTTCGCGCGCGCCGCCGCCGGCGAGCCCGACCGGGGCCTGCGCGCCGCCCTCTTCCTGCGCCTCGACGGGCGCCCCACCGACCTCCTCGTCTGGCGGCAGATCCGCCCCGAGGCCACCGACCCCTTCGCCCACGACCAGGAGAACTGAACGTGCCTGTCGTCCATGTCATGACCGGCCTCCCGGCCTCCGGGAAGACGACGGCCGCCCGCGCCCTCCAGGCCGCCGCCGAGGGACGCGTGCGCCGCGTCAACCTCGACGACCTCCGCGCGATGCTCGACCTCCCCCCGACGGACCGCGGCCACTTCCGCGGGCACGAGCAGACCGTGCTCGGCATCCAGGACGCCGCCGTCCGTGCCGCCGTCGACGACGGCTTCGACGTCGTCGTCGACAACACCCACCTCACCCAGCACATCCCGAAGCGGCTGAAGGCCGCCGTCGGGGGCCTGGCCACCTTCGCCGTCCACGACTTCACCGCCGTGCCCGTCGACGAGTGCGTCCGGCGCGACGCCGCCCGCGAGCGGCCCGTCGGCGAGGAGGTGATCCGCATCCTCGCCGAGAAGCACGCCAAGGCCACCCGGGGCGGCTGGCGGCTCACCGCGGACTGGCTCAACGACCGCCCGGCCGTCGAGCCCTACGTGCCCGACCCCGCGCTCCCCACCGCCGTCATGTGCGACATCGACGGCACGCTCGCCCTGCGCGTCGACCGCGGCCCGTACGACTTCACCCGCTGCGACCGCGACCTGCTCAACGTCTCCGTGCGTGACGCCCTGCGCGCCTTCCGCAACGCCGAGCGGGACAGGGTCGTCCTGCTCTCCGGCCGGAGCGAGGACCACCGCGCCCTCACCGAGAGCTGGCTCGCCCACCACGAGGTGCCGTACGACGAACTGTGGATGCGGGCCTCCGGCGACGGCCGGGGCGACGACCTGGTGAAGGCCGAGCTCTTCGACGCCCACGTCCGCCACCGGTACGCCGTCCGCGTCTCGCTCGACGACCGCGACCGTGTCGTCGCCCTATGGCGCCGGATGGGGCTGCCCACCTGGCAGGTCAACTACGGCGCCTTCTGACCGCGGGGCGGCCGGCGGCGCCGGCCGCCTGGACGGGGCAGCGGGGGCGGTCCGGCGGGAGGGGGTCCGCGGGGTGGGTCCGCGGGGGTGGGTCCGCCCACCCCCGCCGCCGTGTCAGGATCGTGGGATGGTGGAAAAGATCATCGCGGCGTGCGACGGCGCGTCGAAGGGAAACCCCGGCCCCGCGGCCTGGGCATGGGTCATCGGCGGCGCCGAAGGAGAGATCGACCGCTGGGAGGCGGGCCCGCTCGGGCGGGCGACGAACAACGTGGCCGAACTCACGGCCCTGGAGCGCCTCCTGGAGGCGCTGGACCCGGCGGTGCCTCTGGAGGTCCGCATGGACTCCCAGTACGCCATGAAGGCCGTCACGACCTGGCTCCCCGGCTGGCGCCGCAAGGGCTGGAAGACCTCCTCCGGCAGCCCCGTCGCCAACAAGGAGCTGGTCGTCCGCATCGACGCGCTCCTGACCGGTCGGCGGGTCGACTTCGTCTACGTGCCCGCGCACCAGGTCGACGGCGACCCCCTCAACGACGCGGCCGACCGCGCGGCCAGCCACACCGCCCGCACGCAGGAGCCCACCGGCTCCGCCTCCGGTGCCCCGCTGCCGCCGCCGGAAGCCCCGGCGCGCGCCTCCGCGCCCCGTGCGCGCTCCTCAGCGCCGTCCGGCTCCTCGGGCGGGTCCTCCGAGGGCTCGTCCGCGCGTCGGACACGCCCGTCCGGCGGCACCCTCAAGGCGAGATTCTCCGGCCGCTGCCGCTGCGGCAAGGCCTACGACAAGGGCGAGACCATCTCCAAGAACCCCGACGGCTGGGGCCATCCCACCTGCGTCTGAGCCCTCCCCGCCGTCCGACTGGCGGGCGGCTCCGTCCGTTGCTTGAGACCGGTCGAACCGGGTGCGCGCGAGCCTTCACCCACGCGTGTATCCGGGTTCGCCCGGGGTTCTGTTCTCCGAGCGCTTGTGGCTGCATACTGTCCTCCTCGCACCGGTGACGAACCGTTTTCACCTGCTCATTCGTCGCTCTCACGACGTGGTCGGCACCGGCGAGGACCTCCCCCTTGCTGCCGCCGCGGTCACCCCTCGGCGGAGGCTTTCCCTGCCCGTGAAAGACCCGAGGTTCCGTGCCAGTACCTGTTCTCCTGACCGGGCGCTCCGTGCGCCTGGAGCCGCTGGCGATGCGGCACGCCGAAGCCCTCGCCCGGGCCGGCGGGGCGGACCGATCGGCCTACGCCTTCACCCCCGTACCCGACGGCTTCGAATCGGCCCTCGACTATGTCGCCCGCGCCCTGACCGATCAGGCGGCAGGACGCTGCCTGCCCTTCGCCCTGATCAGTACGGCCGACGAGCGAGTCATCGGATCGACCCGGTTCCTCGAACTCGACTACTGGCGGGGGCCGCTGATCTGGCCGCCCGTCCCCGGCATGCCCCACGGAGATCCGCTGACCTCCGTGCCGGACGCCGCCGAGATCGGCAACACCTGGATCGCCGGCGACGCCCGGGGCACCGGCGTCAACACCGAGGCGAAATACCTCATGCTCCGGCACGCCTTCGAAACCTGGGGCGTCCGCCGCATCACGATGCGCGCCGACGCCCGCAACACCCGCTCCAGAATCGCCATCGAGCGACTCGGTGCGAGCTGCGAAGGGGTGCGTCGCGCCCACTCCAGAGGCCTCGACGGAGCCGTCCGGGACACGGCCTTCTACTCGATCCTCGACGAGGAATGGCCGACCGTCCGGGACATCGTCGAACTCCGTCTGTCCACCCCCCGCCAGGTGCGCGTCCCCCAGGACCTGCTCCCGGCCTGAGCCCCTCCACCACCGCTCCGGCGGGCGCTCGCGCCCCCGCCGGAGCGGTGGTTCCATGGAGGGGACGGGAAGGACCCGACACATGAGGACGCGGGGTAGCGGCCGTCACAGGACCGCGCACCGCGCAATCAGGATCCGCGAGAAGCGGATGAGTCCTTCCCGCCCCCGACCCACCGCGCCGGGACCTCCACGGCGCGGTCGGGCCACGCGGCCCCGGCACCGCCGGCCCCCGCGTCCCCTCCCTCCTCCTCGACGGCCGGCCGTCGCCGGTCCCCGGATCCACCTCGGCCCCGGCCCGGACCGCCCGGTACCGTGACCCGGACAGCGAGCCGCGCCACCCGAAGGGACCGAGTGATCGTGCCGACCGGAACCGCCGACATACTCCTCCGGACGGAGGGCCGGGCCGGATTCATCACCCTGAACCGACCCCGCGCCCTCAACGCGCTCACCCATCCCATGGTCCTCGCCGTCGACGCGGCCCTGACCGCCTGGGAACACGACCCGGCCGTCCACACGGTCGTCATCGAGGGCGCGGGCGAGCGCGGCCTCTGCGCCGGCGGCGACATCCGCGCCATCCACGACGACGCGCGCGCCGGAGGCACCGCGTCCGAGGCCTTCTGGCGCGACGAGTACCGGCTCAACGCCCGGATCGCCCGCTACCCCAAGCCCTACGTCGCCCTCATGGACGGCATCGTCATGGGCGGCGGCGTCGGCGTCTCCGCCCACGGCTCCGTCCGCGTCGTCACCGAGCGCTCCCGGGTCGCCATGCCCGAGACCGGCATCGGCTTCGTGCCGGACATCGGCGGCACCCACCTCCTCGGCCGCGCCCCCGGCGAGCTCGGCACCCACCTCGCCCTCACCGGCAGCCCGGTCGGCGCCGCCGACGCGATCCTCACCGGCCTCGCCGACCACTACGTCCCCGCCGCCGAACTGCCCGCCCTGGTCGAGGACCTGACCCGGCTCCCCGCCCGGGATGCCGTCGCCCGCCACGCCGCCGCGGCCCCGCCCGGCGTCCTCGCCGAGCAGCGCGAGTGGATCGACACCTGCTACCGGGCCGAGATCGTCGAGACCGTCGTCGAGCGCCTCTTCGACACCGGCGCGCCCGCCGCCAAGGAGGCCGCCACCACCCTCCTCACGAGGTCCCCGAGCGCGCTCAAGGCGACCCTGGCCACCCTGCGCCGCTCCCGCTCCCTCGCCACCCTCGAAGAGGTCCTGGACCTGGAGTTCCGGGTCTCCTGCGCCGCCCTGACCACCCCCGACCTCGTCGAGGGCATCCGTGCCCAGGTCGTCGACAAGGACCGGAACCCCCGCTGGACCCCGGCCACCCTCCCCGAGGTCACGGACGAGGCCGTCGCCCGCCACTTCACCGCGCCGGCCGGTGGGGACCTCGGTCTCGCCGCCGCCCGCCGGGCCGCCGAGGACCAGGGACCACGGACCGGCGCGTGACCACGAACACCTCCTTCCAGCCGGTGCTCGACCGCATCGCCGAGGAGATCGACGCCCTCGCCGGCCGGGGCACCCCGGCCGACTACATTCCGGCCCTGGCCGCCGCCGACCCCACCGACTTCGGCATGGCCGTGGCGGAACTCGACGGCACCGTCTACGGGGTGGGGGAGTGGCGCCGTCCCTTCTCCACCCAGTCCGTCACCAAGGTCTTCACCCTCGCGCTCGCCCTCGCCGGAGAGGGCGACGCCCTCTGGGCCCACGTCGGGCGGGAGCCCTCCGGCGACCCGTTCAACTCCCTCGTCCAGCTGGAGTACGAGAACGGGATCCCCCGCAACCCGTTCATCAACGCCGGAGCCCTGGTCGTCACCGACCGCCTCCACCGCCTCACCGGCGACGCCTCCGGCAGCCTGCTCGCCTTCCTGCGCGCGGAGACCGGCAACCCGGACCTCGCCTTCGACACCGACGTGGCCGCCTCGGAGGCCGCCCACGGCGACCGCAACGCGGCCCTCGCCCACTTCATGGCCTCCTACGGCAACATCACGGGACCCGTCCCCGACCTGCTGCGCGAGTACTTCCGCCAGTGCTCCCTCGAAGCCTCCTGCGCCGACCTGGCCCTCGCCACCGGCTTCCTGGCCCGCCACGGCCTCCGCGCCGACGGCTCACGGCTCCTGACCCGCAGCCAGGCCAAGCAGGTCAACGCCGTCATGCTCACCTGCGGCACCTACGACGCGGCAGGGGAGTTCGCCTACCGCGTCGGCCTCCCGGGCAAGAGCGGCGTCGGCGGAGCCGTGGTCGCCGTCGTGCCAGGGCGCTGCACCCTCTGCGTCTGGAGCCCGGGCCTGGACAGCCGGGGCAACTCGGTCGCCGGTGTGACCGCCCTCGACCGGTTCACGACCATCACGGGCCTGTCGGTCTTCTGATCCCACGGGCCGCGGGCATGGCGCGGGACGCGGTGGGCAGGCTGCCGGGGTCGTCCGACCCGCCCGCACCGAGGAGCGCCCCGCATGACCGTCCCCACCCGCATCCGAACCTCGGCGAAGGCCGTCGTCCTCCACGAGGGATCCGTCCTCCTCACCCGGAACGTCTGGAACGGCAGGGAGGGGTACTTCCTGCCCGGCGGGGGCCAGGAGACCGGCGAACTGCTGCCCGACGCGGTACGCCGGGAGGTGCGGGAGGAGACCGGGCTGACCGTGGAGGTCGGCCCGCTGCTCTGGGTCCTGGAGGGCTGGATGGAGAGCCCCGGCCCCCTCGCCTCGGAGAACTACCACCGCGTCGAGGTGGTGTTCCTGTGCACCGTGGTCGGCAGCCCCGAACCCGGCGGCGGCACCGAGCAGGACACCGACCAGATCGGCGTCGACTGGGTCCCGCTCGACGGGATCGCCGCCCTCGAAGCCCTCTCGCCCCGCTACCGCGCCCACCTGGCGCTCCTGGCCTCGGGCGATGTCCCCCGGGCGTCCTACCTGGAGCGCTAGCGGTCCGTCCGCGGGCTAGGAGGGACGCGCCAGCCGGACCGTCACCGTCTTGGGCCGCTGGTACTCCTGGAGGGCCAGCGCGCTCAGATCGGTGCCGTGGCCCGAGGCGCCCCGCCCTCCGTGCGGGAGCTCCGCCGTCTGCACCAGGTGGCAGTTGAGCCAGGCCTCGCCCGCGTCCAGGGCGGCGGCCAGCCGCAGGCCGGCCGTGAGGTCGGAGGTCCACACGCTCGCCGCGAGCGCCTGCGGGACGCCGTTCGCGAGGGCCAGTGCCGCCTCCACCCCGTCCGCCCTCTGCACGGTGAGGAGCGGTCCGAACACCTCCTCGGTGACGGCCGGGTCGTCGTCCGGGACGTCGGCGAGCAGACGGGCGGGCCGCCAGTGCCCGGCCTCCTCGCCCGGCGCCGGGGCGATCTCCGCGACGAGGTTCCGCTTGGCTCCCGACGAGGCCACCAGACGGTCGTAACGCTCCGCCTGGTCCGCGTTGTTCAGCGGGCCGAAGTCACGGCCGGCCACTCGGGCCGCCAGCGCGGCTGCCAGCCCCTCGACGGCGGCCTCGTGGTTCTCCGCCAGGGTGATCACCCTGGCCGGGGCGGCACAGCTCTGCCCGGCGTTGTACGTGACGGCGTCGGCGAGGGACGCCCAGGTGTCGGCGGGCGCGTCGGGGAGGACGATCGCGGGAGCGTTCCCGCCCAGCTCCAGGCTGACCCGCCGGGTCCCCGCGCGCACGGCCACGTCCGCACCCGCGTGCCCGCTGCCCGTGAACGCCACCATGTCCACGGCGGATCCGACCAGGAGCCGGCCGGTCTCCCGGTCACCCGGAAGGCACTGGAGCACGTCCGCGCCGAGCGTCTGCCCCGCGTGCTCGGCGAGGAGCAGGAGGCTGTCCGGGGTCGTCTCGGCCGGCTTCGCCACCACCGTGTTCCCGGCGGCGAGGGCCGGCGCGCAGCGCCAGGCCGCCATCAGGAGCGGATAGTTCCAGGGCACCACCGCGCCGACCACCCCGACCGGCTCCCAGCGCACCCAGCTCTCGTGGCCCTCGACGAGACTTCCCGCGGCCGGGGCGGTACGGGTCCTGGCCGCCGTCGCGTAGAACCGGAACAGGTCCACGACCTGCTCGATCTCGCCCGCCGCCTCCGCCTCGGGCTTGCCCGTCCCGGCCCGCTCACGGGCCACGTACTCCGCCGCGTGCTCCTCGACCAGGCCCGCGAGCCGGTCGAGGCGGCGCCCGCGGTCCTTGGGGGTCAGCGCGCGCCAGCCGGGGAGCGCGGACCGGGCGGCGGACACGGCGGCCCGGACCTCGGGCAGCCGGGACCGGACGGAGGTGCCGCGCGGCGCGCCGGTCCGGGGGTCGGTGAGGTCGACGGGCGGCGTGGGGGAGCTGGTGCTCATGACGGCCTTTCACGGAGCGGCGGTTCGGTGGACCGGCGTATCGGCGGAGCCGAGGTGCGGTGCCGCGGACGGGTGGATCGGTGTACGGGCGGTTCGCTCCGCCGGGCGTGGTTCACACGTCGTACGACCTCAGCCAGAGCTCCAGGGTGAGCACCAGCCACAACTTGCCTCCCTGCCGGGGCAGCAGGGCGCCCTCGCCCCGCAGCCAGGCGCGGACGGTCTCCGGCCGGAACAGCCCGCGCTGCCGGGACCGGGGCCCGAGCAGGAGGTCCTGGCCGAGGTCACGGAGCGGGCCCGTCAGCCACTGCTGGACCGGGACCCGCATCCCGCTCTTGGGGCGGTCGACCACGGTGTCGGGGAGCAGGTCCCGGACCGCCTCCTTGAGGATCCACTTCTCCGCCGTGCCGCGGAGCTTGAAGGAGGGCGGGGTCGCGAAGGCGTGGTCGACGACCGACCGGTCGAAGAGCGGGGAACGGCCCTCCACCCCCTGCGAGGAGGTCAGCCGTTCCACCTTGGTGAGGATGTGGTGGGCGCCCTTGGTGCGCAGGTTGCAGTGGAGCAGCTGGTTCAGGAGGTGCCCCATCCGGTACGGGCTCCCGCCGTCGGCCGTCAGGTACGGCGCCACGTGCCGTTCCAGGGGCGGGGCGTCCCGCAGGGCCTCCAGGGCCGGCGCGGTCAGCAGGTCCGGAAGGTCGGTCCAGCATTTCCGGTACGAGCGCAGGTACGCGGTCGCCCGGTCCTCGTCCCAGGGCGCGCCCGGCGTCCGCTGCATCTCCTGGACCAGCATGGGGAGGTTCTTCGGCCCGCCGAAGACGGGGTCCCCGCCCTCGCCGTTGAGGACGACGGAGGCGCCGTCGGCGGCCACGGCCTCGGCCAGCATCAGGTTCGGCACGGTCAGCGGGTCTCCGACCGGGCTGTCGAGCAGCGCGGCCGCCTCGGCGAGCCGGGCGGCGACGGCCTCGCCCGAGACGTTCAGGACCCGGTGGCGGGTGTGGCAGTGGGTGGCCACCAGGCCCGAGTAGCCCAGCTCGTTGGGCAGGTCGTCGCCGAAGCTGATGGAGTACGTGTGCACCGGGTGACCGTGGAGTTTCGCCGCGAGCGCCGTGACGAGAGAGCTGTCGATCCCGCCGGAGAGCAGCACGGCGGCCGGCTCGGCGTCGGGCAGACGGCTCGCCGTCGCCCGCTCCAGCAGGGCCCGCAGCTCCAGCACATGACCGCCGGGGTCCGCCGGAACGGGCTGCTCGATCCACTCCCGGGGCTCCCAGTGGACGGTCTCGGTGGACGTCCCGTCGCGGCGCAGCCGGAGCACCCGCCCGGGCAGCAGCTCCCGTACGCCGGTCAGCAGGGTCTCCTCCCCGGGCAGATAGGCGAAGGTGAGGAAGGAGCGGACGGCGGACAGGTCCATCGACGTGCCGAGCGCGGGCCAGCGGCGCAGGGCGCGCAGCGAGGTGGAGGCGGCCCAGGCCCCGTCCGCCCGCGCGTAGAACAGGGTGCGGGCGCCGACGTGGTCGCGGATCAGCACCAGGTCCTGGCCGTCGAGCACGGCCAGGACGAACATTCCCTCGGCCCGCGCGACCCCCGCGTCCCCGAACAACGCCCAGGAACGCAGCAGCAGTTCGCCGTCCGAGCAGCCGGGCGGCGGGGGAGAGGCCCGTTCCGCGAGGGCGGCGAGCAGCACCGGCCGGTTGTGCAGGGTGACCTCTCCGACCGCCGTCCGCCCGTACGCGGTGAACGGGCCCCGGGCGCTGCCGTGTTCACCGGCGAGCAGCGAGAGATCGGCACCGGCGACCCCGGCCGGGACGTGATCGGGCCCGAGGGCTCCCATCGCGTCGAGATGGGCACGGGCCTGCCCGGTGGTGGCGGCCAGACAGGCGCAGAGTCGTGCCACGTACGGCTCCCTCTCCTTGGGTTCTCCGGGTGTGTCGGGGTGCGGTGTCGCCGGGCGTCCGGCTCAGCCGAAGTCGTCGTCGCTCCAGGCGTCCTCGTCGCCGTCCCAGTTCGCGTCCCAGTCGTCCCCGTCGTCCGAGCCGTCGTCACCGGTGGCCGTGCCACCGCCGCCGTCGCCCCCGGAGGAGGACTGGGCCTGTGCCTGCTGCTGCCGCAGGGCCTCCTCCTGCTCGGGGGACATGCTCAGCGGCGGCAGCTGGGCGGCGGTGATGGCGAGCGTCGCCACACCCAGGCCGGTGAGCAGCGCGCCCATCCGGCCGCCGAAGGAACTGCGGTTGACCAGGACCCGTTCGCCGCGCGCCCACAGGGTGCGGCCGTAGCCGATGTCCCGGGCGTAGGTGGCGGTGCCGTCGGCGAGGCTCCGTTTGATGATGCGGTCGCCGATCAGCTCGTCGGTGCCCGAGCCGCCGCGGTTGTCGTGCCAGCCCACGAGCTGCGGCCGGCCGGGGGTGCGGCGCCGCCACTCCTCCAGGCCGTCCTCGTAGGTGCGGTGGACGGTGCCGTCGGCGAGCAGTTCGTCCGTGTAGCCGATCTCTTCGGGACGGATCATGGTGTGCGTACCTCGGGTGTGTGGAAGGGGGCGCCGGGACGGGTCACGCGGCGGGCCAGGTCATGAAGCCGGTCCCGCGCAGTCCGCGCAGGCCGCTCCAGAGGGTGTCGCGGGGCGGTCGGGGCCCCTTGGTCAGGCGCAGGACCGTCCGCACGAGGCGGGCCGGGGGCACGGCCGCGACCTGCGCGAACCGTCCGCTCGCCAGCCACTGCGCCTCCCGGGTCCGCAGCGCGGCGGGCCGGGCGGCGAGTGCGGCGTGACCGGGTGCCGGGCCGCGCCCGGAGGCCAGGCGCAGGGCGGCCGCGTGCCGGGGCACCAGGCCCAGGGAGACCACCCGGACCCCGGGCACCGCCCCCAGACCGGCCCGGACGCGGGCGGGGAGGGCGACCCCGGACGGGCTCGCGTCGTGCAGGACGTGCACGGTGGCCCCGCCGGCCCGCTCCAGTGCGGCGAGCAGCCGCGGGTCCAGGGGCAGGGCGTCGGAGGCGGCGAGGACCGGGCAGGCCGCCTCCAGGTGCACGTGGTTGGCGAGCAGCATCCCCGCGATCGAGCGGTCCTGGCAGAGGAGCAGGCGGGGCAGCCCGTAGTCGTAGAGGTCGGGCTCCGAGAGCACGGCCCGGGAGCCGTCGGTCCGCTGCCGGGGGGCGGGCGGCGGTGGGAGCAGTCCCGGTACGGTCTCCCGGCCGCGCGCCTCCAGGGCGCGGGTGAACACGGGCAGCCGGAGCACCGGGGCCGGGGTGCCGGGGATCCGGCCGAGGAGGGCCGGGCCGGGGGACAGCACCCGGCAGGTCTCGTAGTAGAGCTGGCGCTCGGTGAAGCGGAGCCCGCCGGGTGCGGCGGCGCGCGCCGCGGCCACGGTGATCGCCCGGTCGGCCAGCGCGGTCATGGCCCGGTCGCTCAGTCCGGTGAGCCCGGTCAGCGCGTGGGTGCCGGGGCGGGCGGTCCGGCCGGTGCGCCGGGGCGGGAGGGGTCGCTGGCTCATCCGGCCGGGGTGCCTTTCGTTCGGGACGCGTCGCCGACCGGTGCCGGCGCCTCGGCCGGCCAGGTCAGGAAGCCGTCGGTGGCCCGCGGACCGGCGGGCCGCGCGGTCAGCGCCCGCTCCACCGCCGCCGTGACGACGGATTCGAGGCGGAGCGGCGGGACGGCGGCGAGCGGGCTCCAGAACCCCTCGGCCAGCCAGGCCGCGTCCTCCTCGGGCAGGCCCGCGACGGAACGGAGCTGTTCGGCGTCGACGACGGGCGCGGCCGAGAACCGGCGCACGGCACCGTCCCTGCGACGGACCGCGGCGACCGGCAGTCCGGCGTCCACCACGACCCTGCCCGGGTGGGCGAGCCGCAACAGCGGGGCCAGCAGCACCCCCAGGGCGCTCGCGTCGTGCAGGACCACCACGGGGAGCCGGTCGGGAACGTCCGCCAACGCGTCGTGCGCCGTCGCCGGTTCGGCCTCGACCAGGAGCGTCCTGAGCCGCGCGGGAACGCCGTTGGCCCGGAGGAACACGGCGACCGCGTGGTCGGTGCAGAGGACGACCGCCGTGGGGTCGCCCACGACGGGCTCGCGGGGCGGCGGGGCGTGCGGGCCGTCGTCCACCACCCCCGGCGGCAGCTGTCCGTACGCGATCCGCCAACTGCCGACCATCAGCCCCCGGAACACGTGCTCGGGCGGGGAGATGGACGAGCCGCCCGGCCGGGCGGGCGTGCGCCTCATGAACGTGGCCGCTCCGAGGACGGCGACGGCGGCGGTACCGCTCAAGGCCGCCCACCGACCGTCGACGAGGACGACGCAGAGGACCAGGAGGGCGGTGACGGGCAGGGCGACGAGCCACCGGACGACGGCCGGGACGCCGTACGCGCGCAGCGGACCGTAGGCGTGGCTGAACGTGCGGCTGAGGTACCAGAGCTGGGTGACGGTCACCTTCAGCCGGCCGTCGTCGGTCGCGGCCGCGGCGATCCGCCGGATCCGCAGGTCGTTCATGCCCCGGCCGTCGCTCTTCGGGTCCAGCGCGAAGCGGCCGGCACAGTGCGCGCACACCTGCCCGGTGCGCTCCTTGGCCGCCAGCCGGGCGGCGCAGTGCGGGCAGATCATCGGTCACCCACCGGGTCGGGGTCCGTCGCGTCCGGCCAGGTCAGGAAGCCGAGCTCGGCGGCGCGCCGCCGGTCGGGGTCGAGCCCGCGGGTGAGCTGTGCGGCGACCCGCTCGACGACGGTGAGCAGCCGGCCCGGCGGCAGACCGACGAGCGGGAACCGCCAGCCCCGCCCGAGCCACTTCAGCTCCTCGGGCGTGAACGTGCCGAGCCCGGCGAGGAGGCGCATGGCCTCCGGGCCGGGCCTCCGCCGCGGGTCCCGGTAGGGAACGGCCTGCGGCAGGGACCGGACCGTACGCAGGGACGGCCCGGCGTCGACGACCCTACGCCCGGGCAGGGCGTCCCTGAGCCGCCGTACGAGCAGTTCGCCGTCCGCGTCGATGTCGTGGAGGACCAGCACCGGACCGCCGGACGGGACCGCGCGGGCCTCCTCCGGGGTACGGGCCAGGGCGAGGCCGTGACGGGCGGGCAGTCCGTCGGCGACCAGGAAGGCGACGACGGCGCGGTCGGGGCAGACCAGCACCCCCGTCGGACCGGCCGCACCGGTCACGGCCTCGGTGCCGCCGGCGGAACTCCCGGTGTCGATCACTCCGGCCGGCAGGGTCCCGTACACCGTCCGCCATGCGGCGAGCACCTGCGTCGGGAAGGCCTCGCGGGTGACGGGCGGGAGGCCCTTGCCCGCGCCCGACGCCCGGGCGAGGCCGATCCCCAGGCCGGTGAGGACCATGGCGGCGGTGACGAGCAGCGGGTACGGGGTCTCGGCGACGAGGGCCGCGACGCTGGCCATGACGCCCACCACGGCCACCGCGCCCAGACAGCCCTGCGCGTACACCCCGCCGCGGAGGCGCTTGCGGGACAGGGCGTACCAGAGCTGGTCCGGGACGATGTGGATCCGGCCCTCCTCGGTGAGGGCGGTGGTGATCCGGCGTATCCGGAGGTCGTTGAGACCGAGCGGGTTGGTCTTGGGGTCCAGCGCGTAGGCGCGCTTGCAGTGGGAGCAGCGGTTGCCGGTGCGTTCCCTGCGGAGCAGGTCGCGTTCGCAGTGCGGGCAGATCACCGGGGCACCTCCAGGGCGGCGGCCACCCGGCGCAGTCGGGCCGCCAGCCGTTCCCGGACCGTGGTGGCGGCGATGCCGTGGGTCCGCTGGGCGTGCTCGATGTCGCGGAGCGCGGCGGCCAGGGCCCGGTAGTCGGTGAGGGAGTCGGTGAGCGCTCCGGCGGCCATGGCGCCCGAGCCCGCAGGTCCTCCCGTGCCGTTGGGAGCGCCGAAGGACGCCCGCGCGCGCCGCTCGGCCTCGGCCGCGGTGATCGCGTAGTCCTCGTGGTCGATCCCGTACCCGGTGTTCGCGGCGAGGATGGTCAGCGGCGCGTCGCCCCGGTTGGCGAAGGAGTGCGGCATCATCTCCGGGATCCGGATCAGCGTGCCCGGCGTGAGCGGCACGTCCGTGACGCGTCCGCGTGCCTCGTCGTAGAGCCCGCAGGCGGCGTGCCCCAGGCTCAGGACGAAGTGCTCGCCGCCGTGCGCGTGCGGCGTGAAGGCGCTGCGCGGGCCCACGACCCCGAGTTTGACGGTGGCGTTGGACGGCCGCTCGGGCGAGGTCGCCGCGTCCCCCACCAGGTAGTGGGCGAACTGCCCGTCGTCGATGAACCGCAGGAACTCCCGCTCCGGTCCCAGCTCCCTGAGCCCCTCCCGGTCGGCGAGCAGGATGCCGCCGTCGGGCCTCAGGTGGTACAGCTCCACTCCGCCCGGCAGGTCGCGCGGGACCCCGTCCGGCATGTCCTCCGGTATCCGGTCCTGCGGTCGCACGGCTTGTTCCGCCATCGCGCCTCCCCCTGACGCCCGTCGCACGCGTTCACGTACAACCACCGCATGGTAGATCGCCGTTCGGCAACTGCGGGAGTCCTGGGCGTGACTCCGGGGGGTCCCCGAGGTGAACGCCGGTCCTCTCCGGACCCACCTCGCCCACCAGGGGCGCCGCTGCGCCGTTCAGGACGTCCGGTGCGCCGCCGGCTCGCCGAGCGCGCCGGCAGCCGTCCGCCACGCCTCGGTCACCGCCCCGTGCGCCAGCGCCGTCGCGGCGGTCACGTCGTCCGGCAGCCGGATCGGGGTCCCGATGTGGACGTGCAGGCAGGGGCGGCGGAGGGGCGCCGTGAGCACCCCGGCGATCTGCTTCACGCGCCCGCCCGACGTGATCCGGCGGGCACCGGCCTGGCCGATCGGCACGACCGGCGCACCGGTCGCCCCGGCCAGTCGCGCGAGCCCGGTGCGGAACGCCTCCGGCGGGTTCTCGGCGGCGTCCGGACGCGACGGGATGCGGCCCTCGGCGTACAGCATCACGTGCCGCCCCGAGGCGAGCGCGACCGCCGCGTGGTCGAGGGCGGCCGCCGCGCGGGCCGAGTTCCGGTGGACGGGCACGTATCCCTCGCGGGTCAGGGCCCGCCCGAGCAGGGGGATCCGCCAGAGCCCGGCCGTCGCGAGCAGGACGGGCTCGACGGCCAACCGCCGGCGGAGCGCGGCGAGGACGAGCGCGGGGTCGGCCGTCGAGGTGTGGTTCACGACCAGGATGCTGCCGGGTTCGAGGCGGGCCCCGGGATCGGTGGTGACGGTCAGCCGCCCGAAGAACGGGACGACGTGAGCGGCGATGCGGCTGAGCACGGGAGGGCCCCCTGGAGCCGAGGACGACGAGCTGACCCGTTCATCGTGCGAGATCGCGCGGCACCTCACATGAGCACGCGTACTCAGCTCCCGTACCCAGCCGTGCGGGGCGGGTACTCGGTGGCGGACGGCGTCCCGGGCCGGTCTAGGCTGGGCACCGACGGGGCAGCGTGTCCGCCGGTGGCCGGGACCGGGCCGGCGGAACCGAGGGGGAGGGGCGGGACGGTGGGAACTTCGGCGCGACGACTCGCGACCCTCCTGCCCGCGATGCTCTGCGCGATCTGGTCCCTCCTGGTGCTCCCGGCGCAGGCGGCGGGGGCGGCGGACCGCCCGGTCCCGGCTCCCGTCGGGACCACGGCGCCGACACCGGTCCCGTCCCCGAACCCGGCTGCGCCGACGCGGGGTTCGACCCCGGGCTCCTGGACCCCGGACTTCTGGACCCCGGGATCCTCGGCACCGGGATCCTCGACCCCGGCCGCTCCCACCACCCCCGGCGCCCACCAGCGCGCCACGTCGCCCGAACCGCACTTCGCGCCCACCGCCTTCGTACGCCTCCCCGCCGCCGTCGAGAACCCGGTGCGGAACCCGGTGACACCCGCGACCACGGGCGTCGTTCCCGCCGACCTCTCCCCGCCCGCGCGCGGCGTCCTCGCCGGCGACCCCCGCCGCGAGCGCGCGCCGCCCGGCGGCCCGCGCGGCCCCCGCGATCCCCGCGGTCCTCCCGCCACCCGGCACAGCTGACGTTCTCCCGCGTCGCCGTCCGGGCCATCGGCATGCCCCGGACCGGTCACCGACGCGTGTCCGACCGTACGTCCGGCACGGACGGCGCCCGCCCCCGCGAGGGGCGCCCGCCGTCTCCGTGCGCTGCCTGTGGAGTTGTCCGTACCGATGTCCTCTCGTTCCGCGCTCTGGCGCGCGCTCCTCGCGCTCGCCGTCGTCGCGCTCTCCCTCTGGATCACCCTGACCACCCCGCCCCGCCTCGGACTCGACCTCCGCGGCGGGACCCGCATCGTCCTCCAGACCGAGGACGGGCCCACCGCCCGCGCCGACGCCGCCGCCACCGACCGGGCCGTGGAGGTGCTCCGCAAGCGGGTCGACGGCCTCGGCGTCGCCGAACCCTCGCTCGCCCGCTCCGGCGATCGGCGCATCGTCGTCGAACTCCCCGGAGTGAACGACCCGCGCCAGGCCGCCGAGGTCATCGGCCGCACCGCGCAGCTCACCTTCCACGCCGTCACCGGCGCCGCCCCGGCGTCCGCCGGTCCCGCCGCCCAGGACGGGACGCGCGTCCTCGCCGACCCCGACGCCCCCGGCGGCCACCTCACCCTGGCGGCACCCGCTCTCACCGGTGACGGCGTCAAGAGCGCCGAAGCCGTGCTCGACACCACGAGCGGTCGCGGCTGGACGGTCGATCTCTCCTTCCGCGACCGCGCCGCCGACACCTGGGCACGGCTGACCGGGGACGCCGCCTGCGCGGCCCCCGGAGACCCGGCGCGCAGGGTCGCCATCGTGCTCGACGACCGCATCGTCTCCGCGCCCGCGATGCAGTCCGGAGTCCCCTGCGGCACGGGCATCGGGGGCGGCTCCGCTCAGATCACCGGAGGGTTCTCCGCCCACGAGGCGCGCGATCTCGCGGCCCTCGTGCAGGGCGGCGCGCTGCCCGTCCCGGTGACGACGATCGAGCAGAGCACCGTGGGCCCGACCCTCGGCGCCGAGGCGATCCGGGCGAGCGCCCTGGCCGCCGTGATCGGCCTCGCCTGCACCGGACTCTTCGTCATGGTGGTCTACCGGCTCCTCGGCGTCCTCGCGACCGCCGCCCTCCTCCTGTACGGGCTCATCTCGTACGCGGCGGTGGTCGCCCTCGGTGCCACGCTCACCCTCCCCGGCCTGGCCGGTTTCGTCCTGGCCATCGGCATCGCCGTCGACGCGAACGTCCTGGTCTTCGAACGAGCGAGGGAGGAGTACGCGGCCCTGGGTCGGACCGGCGGACGCGATCTGCGGCGACCGCTGACGATCGCGTTCGGCAAGGTGTGGAGCGCGGTGGCCGACTCCCACATCACCACCCTGCTCGCGGCCGGCCTCCTCTTCGTCTTCGCCACCGGCCCGGTCAAGGGCTTCGGCGTGACCCTGGCGATCGGTGTCGTCACCTCGCTCCTCACCGCGATGGTGGTCACCCGGCTCCTCGCCGACGTGGCACTGCGCCTGCCCGCGGTGCGCCGACGGCCGGCGGTCACCGGCATGGCGGGGCTCGGCCGGCTGCGGACCCGGCTGACCCGGCGCGTCCCACGCCTGATGGCCCACCGGCGCCGCTGGCTGCTCTCCTGCGCCGCCCTCCTGATGGTGGCCCTCGCCGGAATCGGCGTACGCGGGCTCGAATTCGGGGTCGAGTTCACCGGCGGCCGGGTCGTCCAGTACACGGCGGAACGCCCCGTCGACGCCGACGCGGCCCGGTCGGCGATCGCGGCGGCGGGCTTCCCGGACGCGGTCGTGCAGACCACCGGCGCCGCCGACGCCGCCGACGGCGGAGACGTGTCGGTACGCGTCCGGGAGACGGGCGACGCCGAACAGGACGAGATCCGGCAGGCGCTCACGAAGGTCGCGGGCCCGGTGGAGGTGGAGCGCGACGACCTGATCGGCCCGAGCCTCGGAGGGGAGCTGCGCACCCACGCCCTCCTCGCGCTCGGCCTCGCGGTGGCGGCCCAGCTCCTCTACCTGACGGTGCGGTTCCGGTGGACGTACGCGACGGCGGCGGTGGCGGCCATGACCCAGGACGTACTGCTGGTGATCGGCCTCTTCGCCTGGCTCGGCAAGCCGGTGGACAGCGTCTTCCTCGCCGCGCTCCTCACCGTCGTCGGCTACTCGGTCAACGACTCCGTCGTCGTCCTCGACCGGCTGCGCGAGTTGCGCCGCCGCGGCGGGGGCGTCCCGCTCGCGGACCTCGCCGACCGGGCCGTCGCCCAGACCCTCCCGCGTACCGTCAACACGGGGATGGGCGCCCTCTTCGTCCTGGTGGCGCTCGCCGTCCTGGGCGGCGACTCCCTCACCGACTTCTCCGTCGCGCTGCTCGCGGGCGTCGTGCTCGGGATGGCGTCCACCGTCTTCACGGCGATGCCGCTGGCCGTCGCCCTGGAGAACCGCCGCCCGGCAGCCGCTCCCGCCGCCGCGCCACGGCGGCGGGCGGGCACCGGCGCCGTCGTCTGACCACGCCACGGCGGTCCGCCCCCCCTCCCGGGGGACGGGCCGCCGTCCGGCGCGGGGGATCAGGCCGCCGAGGCTCCCAGGGCCCGTTCCCGGCGCAGGTCCAGTGCGCGCTGCACCCGGGCCACATCGTCTGCGTACGGCCGGTGGAGGAGGGTGAGGAAGGCCCCGTTGACCAGCATCAGCACCACCAGCACCCAGAGGAACACCGTCCGCAGGCCGACGGTGTCGCCGAGGACCCCCGCGCCGAGGCTGAACACCGCCCAGGCGATCGCCTCGAAGACGGTGATGTAGACCGCGAAGGCGGCGCCCCGCAGCTCGGGCGGGGTGACGGCCATGACCATCGGCCGGTTCACACCGGGGTTGACGCCCTGGGTGAGTCCCATGAGACCGAAGAAGAGGGCGAAGAGACCGATGCCGGCGTAGTCGATCTGGGTGCCGAGGAACGCGGCCCCGGCGAAGGCGAACTGGGCCCCCTGGAGGACGGCGACCAGACCGTGGCGCGGACTGCGCCGGGCGGCCCAGTCGGCGAGGAAGCCGCCCAGGAGCGTGCCCGCGAAGTAGCCGATCCCCATCGGGAGCAGCACGACCGAGGCGACCTGGGTGGAGAAGCCGTACACGTCGACCAGGAACACCACCCCGAACGTACCGATGAGGAGGTGCCCCGAGAGCAGCCGCGAGACCAGCAGGATCACGAAGCTCGGGATGCGGAACAGCGCCACGACCTGACCACGGGTGATCCGGCCGCCCGTCCCGCGCGCGGCCGGATCGAGGTCGGCGAGCTGTCGCTCCGAGGCGCCGCGCCCCGGGTCCCGCAGCCAGATCCACAGGGCGACGCCGAAGAGGACGTTCACCGCCCCGATGCCCCACAGCCCCCAGCGCCAGCCGTCGTCGAACCCGGCGAGCTGCCCCTTCAGGGCCGCGAACAGCGAGGCGGCCAGGGCGAGGACGCCGTACATCACACCGATCGCGCGGCCCCGGGACCGGCTGTCGAAGAGGTCGCCGATGTACTCGGTGGCGATCGGTCCGGCGGCCGCGTACCCCGCCGCGAGCAGGGTGCACAGCACGAGCAGCTGCGTGAAGTCCTGAGCGAACCCCGCCGCGATGCCGAAGACCCCCCAGAAGCCGGTGGCCACCACCAGGACGCCCTTGCGCGACCACCGTTGGGCCACCCACACCCACAGCGGACCGGCGAGCACGCCGACGATCTTCCCGGCGGCCGTCAGGACGCCCAGCGCCCCGAGCGAGACGCCGAGCGACTGTCTGATCACCGGGAACAGCCCGGCGATCAGACTCGCCTCGGTGTTGTCGACGAGCAGGGCGCCGCCGACCAGCGTCAGCTGGCGCCGCCGCCCCGGCACCGCGACGCCGGACGGCGGCTTCCCGGTGTGCGGGCGGTCCTCGATAAGCTCGGACATGCCTCACCTCTTTCCTTCGTGTCGTTCTTTCGCAGGGGTGATAGGGGAGGGTGCGGAGGGGCGTGAGCCGGTGACGGGGTGGCCGCCCCGTCACCGGCGTTCTCGCCGGCCCTCGGCCGCGAAGCCTCACGGGCTCGTGGGCTCGTGGGCTCAGTGGCTCCGGATTCGTGCGCTGCGCGGTCCCGGTGTCCGTGAGCTGCTCGGTCCATGGGGTTCGCGCGGCTCACGGGTCCGTTGCGCTGGGTGGGACTCTCCGCGTCAGAGCTTCGCGAGTTCCTCCGCGACCAGCCGCAGCTTCTCGACGGGCAGCAGACCGCCCGCCATCGCGGCGATGTCGATCAGCGGCGTGGGCCCGAGGAACTGCAGGAGCTCCGAGTCCGCGATCCCCGGCAGGTGCCGCGTGAGGATCTCCACCGCCACCGGATCGCCGATCAACGCCGCGACCGGCGTCCGCAGGGAGAGGCGCCCCTCCGGGAACTCCTCGGCGCGCGGCAGCGGCAGCGAGGCCCGCCGAGCCTGCTCGCGCTGCGCCCGCACCAGCAGATGGGCCTCGGTCACCGGACCCCCGGCGGGCAGACCGAGCCGCTCGTACTGGCTGGGCGGCGCCTCGGTGCGCCGCATCAGCTCCACCAGCAGCGTCGCGAGCCGCAGCTCGAGGACGTCGTCGACGAGCGGGTCCAGTTGCTCGGGGTCCGTCTCCAGGTCGAAGAGCAGCGTGCCGTGCTGGAACGGGTTGACGAAGGTCCGCCCCGGCATCCGCAGGGTGCGGACGCCCTTGGTGAAGCCGAAGGGCTCGGCGAGCTCCAGGTCCGTCAGCTCGGCGGGCGTGAACCGGCCCCGCATGTGCGTCGGCATCAGGGTGTGCTCCTCCAACGGCGTGTTGGAGGCGGTCACGGGGGCACGCATGTACACGTACCGGCCGTCGGTGATGTTCACGTGCCCGCCGTGGATGCCGAACAGCCCCGCCTCGCGGACGGCGGGTGCGTCGGCGGCGACGGGCAGCGGAGCCCCCTGCATGTCGGCCGGGGGCTCGACGCCGAAGAACTCCAGGAGCGTGGGGGCCAGGTCGACGGTCTGCACGAGGGTGTCGCGGCGCTCGCCCGCGCCGCCGGAGCGCGGGTCCCAGACGAACAGCGGCAGATGGACCAGCTCGTTGTACCAGGGCTGGACCGACTTGCCCCACCAGCCCTTCTCCCCGAGCAGCAGACCGTGGTCGGTGTTGACGATCAGGAGGGTGTCGTCCCAGAGCCCGTGCTCGTCCATGGCGTCGAGGACCCGGCCGAGCGAGTGGTCGCACATGGAGAGCAGGGCCGCGTACTCGTACCCGGCGTGCGCGACCTGCTCGTCCGTCTCGACGACCCGCTTGTAGTCGGGCCAGTCGAAGTGCGGTCCCTCGTACGCGTGCGGGTAGAGGTCCTTGTACCGCTGGTGGCTGAAGAACGGCTCGTGCGGGTCGAAGGTCTCGATCTGCACGAACCAGCGGTCGTCGGCCCGGTTGGTACGGATGAACTCCAGGCCGGCGTCGAAGGTGAGGGTCTGCGGGTGACGGTCCTCGGTCGCCATGTGCGGGCGGTTCACCCAGTCCTGCCGGTACACCGCGGAACGCATCCGCTTCAGGTCCTCGGGGACCTCCGGCTCGGCCACCTGCCCCTTCCAGGGATCGCCCTCCTGCCCGCGGAAGAACTCCCAGGAGTTGTAGCGGCCGTGGTAGGTGGCGCCGCCGTCCTCCCAGTAGTGGGGATGGTCGCTGGCCAGATGCGTGTACACGCCGCTCTGCTTGAGGAGTTCGGGCATCGAGTCGTCGAACGGTTCGAGCGGCCCCCAGCCGCGGTGCAGGAAGTTGTACCGCCCGGTGTGCAGCTCGCGGCGGGCCGGCATGCAGGGCATCGACCCCGCGTAGGCCCGGTCGAAGGTCACCGTACGGCGGGCGAGCCGCGCGAAGTTCGGGGCGTGGGTCCAGTCACCTCCGTAGGGCGGCAGCATGCGCCGGTTGAGACTGTCGAACATCACCATGATCGCCCTCATCGGACGGACTTCCCTTCGGTAAGGAACGTGTGCATCCGCTCCAGCCACTCCACCCACCGGTCGACCGAGGCGGCCCCGAACCGGTGCATCTCCTCGAAGACCTCGCGGGTGAGGTCCTGGTCGACCTCGGGCAGCGGATCCACGAAGAGCAGGGTCCGGTCCCGGTTCCGGTTGCGGGCGATCTGCTGGCGCCGGTGGGCGAGTTCGGTCTCGATCAGCCGGACGGCCGCCTCCCGGTCCAGAGGCACCGCGAACGCGAACCGGGTGAGGAAGTCCGGGTCCTGGAACCGGCTCGGCGGGTCGTACGGGGAGCGCACCCAGGTGAGCAGCGCCTCCCGGCCGACCTCCGTCAGCCGGTACACCTTGGCGTCCGGCCGGCCCTCGCGCGGATCGACCCGGTAGTCGACGAGGCCGTCCGCGACCATGCGGCCGAGGAGCCGGTAGATCTGGCTGTGATGGATCCGCGAGCGGATGAACTGGCCCTCGGATTCGACCCACTTGAGGATGTCGTACCCGGAGAGGGGCCGGAACGACAGCAGGGCGAGCAGCCCGTACTCCACGGTCACGCCTCCTGGTCACCTCTCTGCAGCCCTATGTGCAGAGTCACTTATGTGGCTCGATTCATATCGACGCGGCGCGGAGGCGGTCAACGAGTCCGGCCCTGGCTTATCGAGGCGTTCACAATCGGCGTGGTCCCGCCGGGGCGCGCCCACGCTCAGGCCGTTCACCGCCGGGGGCGGTCTCTCCCGGCGGTGAACGCCGGCGGGGCCGAACACGGCGGTGCCCGGGGTCCGACGGGGTTTCCGTCGGACCCCGGGCACCGGGAGGTCGGGGCAGGGGAGGGGCCGAGGTCAGGCCAGCTCGGCCTCGATCAGGTCGACGGCGCGCGCGGTGCCGCCCTCGGCGGCCATGGACGCCCGGATCTCCCGGGCCCGGCGCGCCACCTCGGGGTCGCCGACCAGCGCGAGCACGTCCTCGCGCAGCCGCTCCGCGGTGACCTCCTCCTTCGGCAGGTGGCGTGCCACGCCCAGCGACCGCAGCATGTCCGCGTTCCCGAACTGGTCGACGGCCTGCGGGACGGCCACCATCGGTGTCGCGGTGGCCAGGCCCTCCTGACTGCCTCCCGCGCCCGCGTGGGTGATGAAGGCGTCGGCCTGCCGGAGGATCGCCAACTGGGGCACCCAGGAGTGCACTTCGACGTTGTCCGGCAGCTCGCCGAGCGTGGCCGGGTCGACGAACTTCCCTATCTGCAGGACGACGTGCCACTCCGGGAGGGGGCGGAACGCCTCCACACAGGCCCGGTAGAAGTCCGGCTGCTTGGTGAAGGAGGAGCCCAGCGAGACCAGGACCACCTTCTCCGCGCCGGCCGGCCGCCGCCACTCGCCCTGCTCGGCGCGCTCGCCCTGGCAGGCGCCGACGAAGCTGTAGACGGACTCGTCGACCCGGTCGGCGTGCGGCTGGAGCGCCCTCGGGATGAGGACGACCGCGCGGCGCGGGCGGGCGATGAGCCGGTCGGGGTGGGTGTCCACCCCGTGCTCGGCGAGCCACGCCTCGAACCGCGCGTAGTACGCCTTGCCGCGCGGCGAGGCCTTGAGCTCGGCGAACATCGGCTCGGCCACCTCCTCCTCGTACCCCTCCCACGGCACGAGGTTCGGCCAGAGAGAGAGGGCGGGGACGCCCCAGGTGTGGGCGAGGACGGGGGCCGGATAGGCGGTGATGTCGTGGAGCACGAGGTCGGGCCGGTCCTTGTCGAAGGCCTCGGCGAGCTGCGGCAGCGCCTGTACGGCGTCGGCGAGGAACGGCTCGATGTTGTCGATCAGTTCCGTGCCCCAGGCGTCCGGGTCGTCGTCGGTCGGCAGCGTCGAGGTGTAGACGACGGGCGTGGCCCCGGTCTCCGCGACCTTCTCGGCGAAGGACGCGGGCACGGCGTAGCTGACGCGGTGGCCACGGGCGACGAGCTCCCGGATGACCTCCAGGCTGGGGTTCACGTGGCCGTGGGCGGCGATGGAGAACATGGCGATGTGCGCGGGGGACGCGGTGGTGGTCATGGCGACCACTCTAGATGAGACGAGACGTCTCGTCTATGTGAATTCCGGGCCCCGCCCGGCGTTGTGCCGAGTTCACCGTCGAGCCCTCTCCGTCGTGAACTGTTCATGCCAAGATGACGCCTGTCGCTCGCCCATGCCGCCCGACCCAGGGGACTCAGTGAAACCACAGGCGTACGCCACCCGGGGCGCGCTCGCCCTCGCCGGCGCCCTCACGTTGATCATCGCCCTGCCCGCCAGCGCCTTCGCGGCGCCGCCCCCCGCCCTGCCGGCCAACGCCGACGGCCTGGAGCAGACCTTCCAGCCCGCCTTCGACTACGACACCGACGGCTGTTACCCCACGGCCGCGATCGGACCCGACGGCACGATCAACGGCGGCCTCAACCCGTCCGGCGCCGTCAACGGCCAGTGCCGTGACTCCTGGGACCTCACCCAGACCAACGGCTACGCCCGCGCGAAGTGCAACAACGGCTGGTGCGCGATCATCTACGGGCTCTACTTCGAGAAGGACCAGGCCGTGGCCGGCAGTGGCCTCGGGGGGCACCGCCACGACTGGGAGCACGTCGTGGTCTGGGTGCAGAACAACCAGGCGCGGTACGTCTCCACGTCCGCCCACGGCAAGTTCAACACCTACGGCCGGGACTCGATCCGCTGGGACGGCACCCACCCCAAGGTCGTCTACCACAAGGACGGCATCGGCACGCACTGCTTCCGGCCCGCCAACACCAACGACGAACCGCCGGAGAACCACCAGCACACCTGGCAGTTCCCCAGCCTGGTCGGCTGGAACGGCTACCCGGCCGGACTCCGCGACAAGCTCAGCCGGGCCGACTTCGGCAGCGCGGTGTTCGGTCTGAAGGACGGCAACTTCGCTTCCCACCTGGCCAAGGCCAAGCCGTCCGGGATTCCCTTCGACCCGTACGCCTGACCGGCCCCGGGCGGGCGGGTGTCGAGGCCCGTCCGCCCTCACGTGCCCTCGTCGGCCGGCCGGCACCGCCGTCGAGGGCTGGGCCGCCGAAGTCCGGTCCACTTGGGGTGGATTGCCCCTCCTTGAGGGAGGGGCGGGGTGTCCTCGGAGGAACTGGGGGTGCCAGAGGGGTTGTCAGTGCAATTTCACATTACTATGTTACAGCGCACACGGTGAGATGAACCGCGGTCATACGCCGTACGAACCACCGCAGTTGCTGTTCCGATCCCCGCCCCCACCCCCCTCAACAGCAGGAGTTCTGTTGTCTCTCCACAGACGTGTGCGCTCGTCCCTGCTCGCCTCCGCCATCGCCGTGACCCTCCTGGCCTCCGCCGGCCAGACCGCCGTCTCCGCGGCCGACGCCGAGGACCGGGCCGCACCGGCGGCCCCCGCGGCCGGCGCCGCCGGCCCGCAGGCCGGACCCGAGGCCAACCCGTTCGACGAGGTCGAGCACCTCGCCGCGGCCCCCGCCAAGACCTTCGGACCGGCCCCGGCCCCGGGCGGTCTCGCCACCGGCCGCGTTCCCGGCAGGGCGAAGGACAAGGCCGCCGCCCCGGCCGCCGCGCGGACCCTCGCCGCCACCCCCGGCACCACCGCGGCCGGCGTGCCCTGCACGCTCGACGGCATCACCGGTCTCGCCCCCGAGCGGTTCGCCGACTTCCTCGCCGACCCCGCGGTCACCGCCGAGGGCTGTCTGAGCGGCCTCATCTGGACCTGGGACGCCCGGCTCGCCCCCGTGATGTCCGACGCCCACGTCCAGGCCGTCGCCCGCCGGATATCGAGCCTGGCCGCCGCCCACGACGGCCGGAACTCCTCCCATCTGGAGGAGATGTTCACGTACCTCCACGCCGTCGTGTACCACGACTTCTCGCGCGGCGAGATCGACACCACCGACGCGCCCACCGTGAACGCGATCACCCAGGCCATCACCGCCTTCGGCAACGCCGCCCGCACCTTCGACGTCACCAGGAGCAACGCGAACACCCTCCGCGAGGCCCTCTACGCCGCGAGCGGCCCCGGCCTGCGCCACCACCAGCTGGGCCTGGTCAAGCGGGTCCTCGCCACCATGGACCCGTCCCGCCCCGCCACCCACCTCGACGCCGGCTGGGCCGGGGCCGCGCTCGCCGGGCTCTCGGTGAACTACCTCGGCGTCTACCCCGGCAACCAGGACACCGCCTTCCACGCGGCCGTCGCCGCCGACCCGGCGTACCGCGCCGCCTTCAAGGCCTTCGCGACCTACGGACACCTCAAGGGCACCGCCAACGCCTGGGTCGCCCGTGACGCCCTCGGCGAGTACGGCCGCTTCGGCCAGGTCGCGAGCGCGAGGACGGAGATCGTCGCCGGGCTCGGCGGCCTCCTCGGTACGGTCGTGAGCACCTTCGGCAGCGGCAGCCAGCAGTGGGCGAAGGTCGTCGAGTGGCTCAACTTCTACGAGGCCTGCCGGCCGTACGGCGTGTGCAAGGACGACATCGAGCGCCAGATCTTCCCGTACACGTACACCTACGACAACGGGGCCATCAAGGTCCGCACCGGCCTCGACCGCGCCACCGTCGACCAGCTCTACTACGCGAGCAAGCAGGTCAAGGCCCACTTCCACCGGGTGCTCGGCACCGAGCAGCCGCTCGCGGGCGACCCCAACACCTCACTGAACATCGTGCTGTACGCCTCCCGCGCGGACTACGAGAACTACCACCCCGTCCTGACCGGCATGGACACCAACAACGGCGGCATCTACATCGAGCGCGGCGCCACCTTCTACACCTACCAGCGACGCGTCCCGCAGGACTCCTCCCTCACGCTGGAAGAGCTCTTCCGCCACGAGTACACCCACTACCTCAACGGCCGGTACGCCGTCCACGGCTTCTTCGGCGAGGGCCCCTGGTACCAGAACGACCGCACCACCTTCATGGACGAGGGCACGGCCGAGTTCTTCGACGGAGCCACCCGCGACAACGGCATAGCCGTCCGCAAGTCCCTCGTCCGCAGCATCATCGGCGACACCGCGGGCGGCGGCCCCCGGATGAACCTCAACCAGATCCTCAACGCCACCTACGCCGGCGACGGCTTCCGCTTCTACAGCTACGCCGGCACCTTCTTCGAGTTCCTCTGGACCCAGAAGCCCTCGCTGCTCCGCGAGATGTACGCGCACCTGCGGGCCAACGACGTCCAGGCGTACGACGCCTGGCGCAACCGGCTCGGCTCCGACGCCAACCTCCAGCGCGAGTACGACCGCTTCCTCGACACCCAGATCGCCAAGGTCGACGAACTCCACGTCCCGAACACCACCTACACGCCCAACGCCCAGCTGCGCGACTCCGCGCTCGCGAACGTGAAGTCCGCCTTCGCCACCGCCACCTACAACACCCCCGACTGCGTCGAGAACGGCGACCCGGGCAAGCGCCGGTTCACCTGCACCGGCCGCATCACCGCGAACCTGTCCGACTGGGCCAGCGCCGACCAGAACTTCAAGGACATGTCCGAGACGGTCGACTACTTCATCCTCGACCGCGCGGGCGCCGCCTCGAACAACCTGGCCGACATGAACTGCTCCTTCGGACCCGTCGAGATCTGGACCAACAAGGTCGCGGGCACGTCGAGCTTCAGCTGCGAGGGCCCCCTCCGCAGCTGACCCCTGCCGTCCGGGCCGGCCCCGCCCACGGGGGAGGGGCCGGCCCGGCTTCCGCCGCTCCCGGGGACCGCGTCCCCGGGAGCCTTCCCGCGCGTTCCCCCGAACCCGCCCACCGGAGGCCGTACTTCGTGAGCACCACCCCGCACTCCGTCCGCACCAGCGACTACCACGCCGCGGGCGAACCCTTCAGGATCGTCGACGAGGACCTCCCCCCGATCCCCGGCGACACCGTCGCCGAGCGCCGCGCCACCGCCCTCGGCCCCGGCGGCACGGATCCGCGTCCGGGACCCCTCGACGAACTGCGCCGACTCCTCGTGCAGGAACCCCGCGGGCACGCGGGCATGTACGGGGGCTTCGTCGTGCCGCCCGACGACGACGGCGCCCACCTCGGCGTGCTGTTCTGGCACAAGGACGGGTACTCCACCGCCTGCGGGCACGGCACGATGGCGCTCGGGGCCTGGGCCGTCGACACCGGACGCGTCCCGGCCCCGGCCGACGGGTCCGCCGTCGTCCGTGTCGACGTGCCCTCGGGACGCGTCACCGCCACCGTCCACCGCGCCGCCGGACGCACCACCGGCGTCACCTTCCGCAACGTCCCGACCCGCGTCACCGCGCGCAAGGTCCCGGTCACCACCTCCTTCGGCGCCGTCGAGGTCGATCTCGCCCACTCCGGCGCCTGCTACGCCTCCGTCGCCGCCGGCGCCCTCGGCCTCGACACGTCCACGGCCGCCCTCCCCGCGCTCCTCCGCGCCGGACAGGACATCCGTGCCGCGCTCGCCGGCCACCCGGCCACCCGGCACGCCGAGGACCCACGTCTCTCCGGCGTGTACGGCGTCGTCCTGCACGAAGAGCTGCCCGACACCCCCACCGGCCCCCGCCAGCGCAACGTCACCGTCTTCGCCGACGGACAGATCGACCGCTCGCCCTGCGGCTCCGGCACCTCCGCACGCCTCGCCCTGCTCGGCGAGGACGGGCGCCTCGGCCCGGGGGACACCCTGACGCACGAGTCCGTGGCCGGCACCGTCTTCACCGGCCGACTGCTCGGCGGCGGGGTCACCGAGGTCACGGGCCCGGCGCACCGCACCGGCACCCACACCTTCCTCCTCGACCCCCACGACGACCTGGGGACGGGGTTCCTCCTGTGACCGGGCCGCTCCGGATCGACGCCACGGCCACGGCGCGCCTGCTGGGCCCGGCGGCGGCGATCGACGTCCTCGCCGGGGTCCTGCGGGCGGGGCTCGACCCCGAGGCCGTACCGCCCCGCACCGCCGTCCCCGTTCCCGCCGGCGAACTCCTCCTCATGCCCGCGGCCACCGCCGCCCACGTCGGCGTGAAGATCGCCGGGGTGGCTCCCGCCAACCCGGCCCGCGGCCTGCCCCGCGTCACCGGCTCCTACCTGCTGCTCGACGGCACGGACCTGCGCCCGCTTGCCCTCCTCGACGGCGCGGCCCTCACCGAACTGCGCACCCCGGCCGTCTCCGCGCTCGCCGTCCGCCATCTCACCCCCGGCGACCGGCCGTCGCGCCTCGTCCTCTTCGGCACCGGACCCCAGGCGTACGGACACCTGGAGGCAGTCCTCGCCGTCCGCGACCTCGCCGAGGTGAGCGTCGTCGGGCGCGACCCGGCCGGGGTCCGCGCCCTCGCCGGGTACGCGCGGACGCTCGGTGTCCCCGCCCGCCCAGGCACCCCCGACGACGTGGGCGGGGCCGACCTCGTCGTCTGCTGCACCACGGCCCGTACCCCGCTCTTCGACGGCGACCTGGTGGCCCCCGGTGCCACCGTCGTCGCGGTCGGCTCGCACGAGCCGACCGCCCGCGAGACGGACACCGCGCTCGTGGTCCGCTCCGAGGTCTACGTCGAGGCGCGCACCGCGGCCCTGCGCGAGGCCGGCGACCTGCTCGTCCCGACCGCCGAAGGGGCGATCGCGGAGGACCACATCGCGGGCAACCTCGCCGAGCTCGTGACCGGTGCCCGCGCCCCGTCGGCCGAACGCCCCCGGTTCTTCAAGAGCGTGGGCATGGCCTGGGAGGACCTGGCCGTCGCCGTGGCCCTGTACCGGGCGGCGCTCGCCGGCTGAACGACGCCGAACGCCCCGGCCCCGCACGCGCGGGACCGGGGCGTTCGCCGTGCCGTCAGCCGGTCTCGGGGAAGTGGCAGGCGACCTGACGGGCCTCGCCCGGTGCGGCGACCCTCAGCGGCGGCGCCTCCGTCCGGCAGATCTCCCGCGCCTTGGGACAGCGCGGGTGGAAGGTGCAGCCCGGCGGGGGAGCGGCCGGGCTCGGCGGATCGCCGAGCAGGGTGATCCGCTCCCGGGCCCGTTCGGCCGCCGGGTCGGGCAGGGGTACGGCGGACAGCAGCGCCCGGGTGTACGGGTGCGCGGGCGCCGCGTACACCCGTTCCTTCACCCCGATCTCCACGATCCGCCCGAGGTACATCACGGCGACCCGGTCACAGACCCGTTTGACGACCGAGAGGTCGTGGGCGATGAAGAGGTAGGCGAGGCCGAGTTCGCGCTGGAGCCGCTCCATCAGATTGACGATCTGCGCCTGGACGGAGACGTCGAGCGCGGAGACGGGCTCGTCGGCGACGACGAGCCGGGGGCCGGTGGCCAGCGCGCGCGCGATCCCGATGCGCTGCGCCTGGCCGCCGGAGAACTCGTGCGGATACCGGTCGACGTGCTCCGGGATGAGTCCGAGCAGCTCCATCAGCTCCACGGCCCGCTTGCGAGCCCCGGACGCCGAACTCCCCTGGACCAGCAGCGGATCGGCGATGATCCGGGCCACGGTCTGGCGCGGGTTGAGGGAGGAGTGCGGGTCCTGGAAGACCATCTGCAGGTCGCGGCGGAGCGGTTTCAGCTCCCGCTGCGACAGATGGCTGATGTCCCGCCCGTCGTACGTGACGGAACCGGAGGTCGGTTCCAGGAGCCGCACGATCATGCGGCCGGTCGTGGACTTGCCGCAGCCGGACTCGCCGACCAGGCCCAGCGTCTCGCCGGCGGCCACGTCGAAGCCGACGCCGTCCACGGCCCGGACCGGTGCCGAGCGGGCGCGCCGCCCGGGGAAGGTCATCGTCAGGTCCCGGACGGAGAGCAGGGGCACGGAGGCGCCGCCGGCGCTCGGGCGCGACGTCGTGGTGGTGGTCGTGGTCACGGGGCGACCCCTTCGTACGCGGGGAAGTGGCAGGCGGCCGGATGCCCGTCCGGGCCGCCGAGGAGCGGGCGTTCACCCGCGCAGCGGGCCCGCTCCTCGGCGGTGCCGGCGGCCGCGCGTGGGCAGCGCGGAGCGAACGCGCAGCCCGGCGCAGGTTCGAGCAGGGACGGCGGGCTGCCCGGTATCGCCCGCAGCGGCCCGTCGTCCCGGTCGTCGAGCCGGGGCAGCGAGTCGAGCAGGCCACGGGTGTAGGGATGGGTGGGGGAGGCGAAGAGGGCGTCCACCGGGGCGTGTTCGGCGGCCCGTCCGCCGTACATCACCAGGACCTCGTGGGCGACGCGGGCGACCACGCCCAGATCGTGCGTGATCATGACGACCGCGAGCCCCCTCTCCTGCTGGATCCGGGCGATCAGCTCCAGGATCTGGGCCTGGACGGTGACGTCCAGCGCGGTGGTGGGTTCGTCGGCGATGAGGAGGTCGGGTTCGCAGGCCAGGGCCATCGCGATCATCACGCGCTGACGCATGCCGCCGGAGAACTGGTGGGGGTACTCGCGGGCCCGGCGGCGCGGTTCGGGGATGCCGACCTCGCCGAGCGCCTCCACGGCCCGTTCGCGGGCGGCCGCGCGGCGGGAGCCGAAGTGGACCCGGTGGTGCTCGGCGATCTGTTCCCCGACGGTGTAGTACGGATGGAGGCTGGACAGCGGGTCCTGGAAGATCATGGCCATCCGCCGGCCGCGCAGCCCGTTGAGCTCGCGTTCGGAGAGACCGATCAGCTCGCGTCCGCCGAGGGTGACGGAGCCGGTGACCTCGGCGCCGGTGTGCAGACCCATGACGGCGAGCGAGGTCACGGACTTGCCCGAGCCGGACTCGCCGACGAGGCCCAGGGTGCGCCCGGGCGGTACGTCGAAGGCGAGCGAGTCGACGGCCCGCACGGGTCCGTGCCGGGTGGGGAACGTGACCGTCAGGTCCCGTACCGAGAGGAGGGGGGCGGGGTCGGCCATCAGTACCTCACTCGCGGGTCGACGACGGCGTACAGCAGGTCGACGACCAGGTTGGCGACGACGATGAAGGTGGCGGCGAGCAGGGTGACCCCGAGGATGACCGGCTGGTCCCCGGTGGACAGGGCCCCGTAGAAGAGGCGTCCGATGCCGGGCAGTCCGAAGATGGACTCGGTGATCACGGCGCCGGCCAGCAGTCCGCCGAGGTCCATCCCGAAGATGGTCAGGATCGGGGTCATGCCCGCGCGAAGGCCGTGCTTCACCACCACAGTGCGGCGCGGCAGGCCCTTGGCGCGGGCGGTGCGGATGTAGGGCTCCGCCATGCTCTCGATCATCGCGCCCCGGCTCTGCCGGGCGTACATCGCGGCGTACAGGACGGCGAGCGCCAGCCAGGGGAGCAGCAGGTTGGTGGCCCAGGCGAGCGGGTCGTCGCCGAAGGCCACGTACTGCGGGTACGGCAGCAGTCCGGTGACCCGGATCAGCCCGAGGATCAGCAGAACCGACGTGAAGTAGACGGGCAGTGAGGCGGCGGCGACCGCGCCGACCATCAGGGCGCGGTCGGTGAGGGTGTCCTTGTGGAGGGCGGCGGTGACCCCCGCCGAGAGCCCGAGGAGCAGCCAGAGGACGGCGGCCCCGAGGGCGAGCGAGGCGGAGACGGGCAGCCGGTCCACGAGCAGGTCCCAGACGTTCTGGCTGTTCTCGTACGAGTAGCCGAGGCACGGGAAGCCGCAGTGCAGGGCGTACTGGCCGCTGCCCATGGTGCGCCCGGTGAAGATGCCGGTGACGAAGTCGGTGAACTGCCGCCACAGCGGGGCGTCGAGGCCCATGTGGGCGCGGATCGCCTCCAGCCGTTCGGTGCTGCACGCCTTGCCGCAGGCGGCGGCCGCCGGGTCGGAGGGGAGGACGTAGAAGATCGTGAAGGTGACGGCGGCGATGGCGACGAGGACGCCGAGCACGCCCACGAGCCGACGGCCGAGGTAGAGGATCACGTGCCGCTGCCTCTCGGGTCGAGGACGTCGCGCAGTGCGTCGCCGAGCAGGGTGAACGCGAGCACGGTGAGGAAGAGACAGAGGCTCGGGACGAGGAAGTACATGGGGTCCGTGTCGTAGTAGGCCACGCTCTCGGCGATCATCTGGCCCCAGGACGGGGTGGGGGGCCGGACGCCCACGCCGAGGTAGCTGAGGGCGGCCTCGGTGGCGATCATCCCGGGGACGATCAGCGTCGTGTACGCGATGACCGGCCCGGCGACGCCCGGCAGGATGTCGCGGGCGAGGATCCGCCAGGGGCCCGAGCCGCCGACGCGGGCGGCGTCGACGTACTCGCGGTGCTTGAGGGAGAGGGTCTGGCCGCGGACGACCCGGGCGATGCCGGGCCAGCCGAAGAGACCGATGACGGCCGTCATCAGGACGATCCGGTTGACGTCCCGGGCCACCGACATCATCGCGATCATGAAGATGAGGGAGGGGAAGGACATGGTGAGGTCCATCAGCCGGGACAGCACCGTGTCGGTGCGGCCGCCGAAGTAGCCGGCGGCGACGCCGGCCGCCGTCCCGGCGACGACGACGATCGCCGTCGCCGAGAAGGCGATGAGCAGGGAGACCTGGGCGCCGTGGACGACCCGGGCGAACAGGTCGCGGCCGGTGACGGGTTCGACGCCGAGCCAGTGCTCGGCCGAGACGCCGCCGAGCGGCCCGATGGGCAGGCCGCCCAGGTACGGGTCGACGGCGCTCTTGTCGAACTCCTCGGGGCCCCAGCCGCCCAGCGAGCCGATCAGTGGGGCGGCCGCGGCCAGGAGCGCGAGGAACGCGACGACGGCGAGCGAGAGCCGCACGGAGGTGCGGCGGCGCAGCTCCGCGCGGACGAGCTGCCAGGGACCGCCGCCCGCTCGTGCGGGCGGCGCCGGGGGCGTGGTGGTGGACGTGGTGGTCATCGGGGCGGCTTCCTTCAGCTCGCGCTCTTCGCGGGGTCCTTGAGGCCGACCGTCGCGTAGTCGATCTGTCCGCCGAAGGAGGTGTGGCCGTAGGCGCCGGCGATGTTGGTGCCGATCAGCAGGGGCTTGCGCTCGACGACGCCGGGCGCGGTCGGGGCCTTGGCGAGGATCTGGGCGTCGAGCTCCCGCCACGCCTGGTTCGCCCGCTGGGCGTCGGTCATCGCGGCGATCTCGTCCATGCGCTTCATCGTGGCGTCGTCGCGGAAGAGCGAGTGGTTGCCGGAGTTGCCCTTCTCCTTGATGTAGCGGCCGTCGAAGACGAAGGGGAGGAAGGTCGAGCCGGAGGGGAAGTCCGGACACCAGCCGGTGTACGTGAGGTCCGTGCGGTTCTTGGTGTCGCCGATCGTGTCGTAGAAGGCGGACGGGTCGACGGTCTCGATGGTGACCTTGATCCCGGCCCGGCCCAGGGACTGCTGGATCGCCTCGCCGATGGCCTTGTCGCCGGTGGAGACGGTGACGCTGGTGGTGATGCCGTCGGCCCTGCCCGCCTCCTTCAGGAGCTGCTTGGCCTTCTCGACGTCGCCGGTGAGCGGGATCCGCAGTGTGTCGGGCTGCTTGCCGCCGAAGAGGGAGCCGGGCATGAGCGCGCTGGCGGGGTCGTTGAGCGCGGGACCGCCGGAGGCCGTGAGGAGGGCCTCGCGGTCCAGGGCGTACTGCACGGCCCGGCGGACCCTGACGTCGTCGAAGGGCGCGCGGCCGGTGTGCATCTGCACCATCTCGGTGCAGTTGGTCGACTCGGCGAGGAGGCGTGCCCGGACGCCGGGCTCGGTGAGCACCTTGGGGGTGGACTCGGGGCGGAGCGAGGCCCAGGCGACCGCGGAGGCGTCGGCGCCGGTGGAGGCGATGAGGCGGTCGTCGACCTGGTTGGCCTTGAGGCCCATGGTGACGACGATCCGGTCCGGGTACGCCTTGCGGACGGTGTCCGTCGAGGCGCTCCAGTGGGTGTTGCGCACGAGGACGATCTGCTTGTCCCGGGCGTACGTCTCGATCTTGTACGGGCCGGAGGAGAAGGGCCGGTTGTCGTACTGCGGTCCCCTGTCCCGGGACTTGGGGACGGGGCTGAAGGTGGGCAGCGTGGTCGCGTAGGGGAACTCGGCGAAGGGCTTGCGGAGTTCGAAGACGATCGTGCGCTCGTCCGGGGTCTTCACGGAGTCGAGGTGCCTTCCCCGCGCAGGGCCCTGGTAGCCCTCGGCGCCGATGAGGTAGCGGGCGGCGTAGTCGGGGCCGCCGGGCAGGTCCGGGGAGAAGGACCGCTCCACGTTGTACTTGACGTCCTGGGCGGTGATCGGGGTGCCGTCCTCGTACTTCAGCCCCGGCTTGAGTCTGAAGGTCCAGGTCCTGGCGCCGTCGGAGGAGACGCCGAGGTCCTCGGCCAGGTCGGTGGTGAGCTCCCCGCCCTTCGCACCCGGTTCGGCCCGGTACGTGAGGAGGGTGCGGTAGAGGAGCCGCGTGCCGAAGTCCATGTCGCCCATCACCCAGTTGCGGGCCGGGTCGAGGTGGGTGAAGTCCTGGTTGGACAGGATGGTGAGGGTGCCGCCCTTCTGCGGGGTGCCGCCCACGACCGCGCCGTTGTTGGAGAGCGCGGGGTTCTCGCGGCCCCGGGTGGAGCTGTCGGACGTCGTGCCGCCGGCGCAGCCGGTCGCGCCGAGGGCCAGGGTCGTCACCAGGGCGGTGGCCAGGGTGCACGTGCGCTTGTTCATGAGGGTCACTCCGAGAGAGCGGTCGGACAGCCAGGGGCTGGAATGTGACCTGTAACATAGTAATGTGAAATTGCACTGACAAGGTGTCGGGGCGTCCGTTACGCATCCGTGTCCGGGTGGCGTCCGGCGTGGCTCCGGCCGACTGGAATGCTCCGCTTCGGGGTCTTGGCAAGGTTAGTGCCATGTGAAATATTACTGCTGTGCCCACGAGAAAACCCTCGGACCTCATCGTCGTCGGCGCCGGCGTCGTCGGCGCGGCCTGTGCCCACTACGCCGCCCGCGCCGGCCTCACCGTCACCGTCGTCGACCGCGGTTCCGTCTCCGGCGGAACCACGGGCGCCGGGGAGGGCAACCTCCTGGTCTCCGACAAGGAACCGGGACCCGAGCTCGAACTCGCCCTGCTCGCCACCTCGTTGTGGCGGGAGCTCGCCGAAGAGCTCCCCGAGCGGGTCGAGTACGAGGCCAAGGGCGGCCTCGTCGTCGCGGCGGGCGAGGCCGGGATGGGTGCCCTGCGGGAGTTCGCGGCCCGTCAGGAGAAGGCGGGCGTCACCGCCCAGGAGATACCGGGGGACCGGCTCCACGACCTGGAGCCCCACCTCGCCCACGGCCTCGCGGGCGGCTACCGCTACCCTCAGGACGCCCAGGTGATGCCCGCCCACGCCGCCGCCCACCTGCTGCGCACCGGCGGCGACCGCGTCAGGCTGCGCCTGGGGGAGGAGGTCGTCGGCCTGCTCACCGGCGCGTCCGGTGAGATCCGCGGCGTACGGACCACCGCGGGGGAGCTCCACGCCCCGTACGTCGTCAACGCCGCCGGAACCTGGGGCGGCACCCTCGCCGGACTCGCCGGCGTGCACCTGCCCGTCATGCCCCGCAGGGGCTTCGTCCTCGTCACCGAACCGCTGCCCCGCGTGGTCCGCCACAAGGTGTACGCCGCCGACTACGTGGCCGACGTGGCCAGCGGCTCCGCGGCCCTGCAGACCTCGGCGGTCGTCGAGGGCACCCCGGCCGGGCCCGTCCTGATCGGCGCCAGCCGCGAACGGGTCGGCTTCGACCGGAGCCTCTCCACCGAGGTGCTGCGCCGTCTCGCCGCCGGAGCCACCGCCCTGTTCCCGGTCCTCGCCACCGTGCGCGCCATGCGGACCTACCTCGGCTTCCGCCCCTACCTGCCGGACCACCTGCCCGCGATCGGCCCCGACCCGCGCGTCCCCGGACTGCTGCACGCCTGCGGACACGAAGGCGCGGGCATCGGCCTCGCGCCGGTGACCGGGCGGATCATCGCGGCCTGCCTGACCGGCGACCGGCCGCCCCTCGACATCGATCCGTTCCGTCCGGACCGGTTCGCCGCACCCGAGAGCCCCGCCGCCCCCGGAAGCCCCGCCGCGTCCGAGCGCTGAGGCGCGCCCGTACCGTCACCGTCCCCGTCACGAGAGGAGGGCCCGTGGCCCGCACCCCCGCCGACCTGGTCGGCGCACAGCCCGATCCGCCGTTCGAGATCACCTTCGACGGCCGGAGCGTCAGCGCCCTGCCCGGACAGACCGTCGCCGCCGCCCTGTGGGGCGCCGGCATCCTCGCCTGGCGCACCACCCGGGACGGAGGCCGGCCGCGCGGCGCCTTCTGCGGCATCGGCCAGTGCTACGACTGCCTGGCCACGGTCAACGGCGAACCCAACCGCCGTGCCTGTCTGGTCCCCGCCCGCCCCGGCGACGCGATCACCACCCAGGAAGGACACGGCCATGACCGCCTCGCCGTCTGAGCCGCGCGGAGCGCGCGCGGCGGGCGGACCGTACGACCTCGCCGTCGTGGGCGCCGGCTCCGCCGGGCTCGCCGGCGCCGTCGCCGCCTCCGAACTCGGCCTCTCCGTGGCCCTGCTGGACTCCTCCGCCCACTCCGGCGGGCAGTTCTACCGGCATCCGGCGCCCGCGCTCGGGGCCGTACGGCCCGAGGCCCTCCACCACGACTGGTCCGCCTTCTCCGATCTGCGCCGGCGCCTGGCGGCGAGCGACGTCACCCGTCTCTCCGGACACCACGTGTGGTCGGTGGTACGGGAAGCGGACGGGACCTGGGCGGTGCACGCGGTCACCGGCGCCGACGGCACCGCCGAACGGCCCGCCCTGGTGCGGGCCCGGACCCTGCTGCTCGCCACCGGTGCGTACGAGCGCCAACTTCCCTTCCCCGGCTGGACCCTGCCCGGCGTCGTCGGCGCCGGGGGAGCGCAGGCCATGCTCAAGTCCGGGCTCGTGCTCCCCGGCCGCCGCGTCGTCGTGGCCGGCAGCGGCCCCCTCCTGCTCGCCGTCGCCTCCTCGCTCGCGGCGGCGGGGGCGAAGGTGCCCGCCGTGGTCGAGGCCGCCGGCTATCTGCGGTACGCCCGCAGCCCCCGCGCGCTCGTCACCAACCCCGCGAAGGCGGCCGAGGCCCTGACGCACGGGGCCGCCCTGCTCCGGCACCGCGTGCGGGTGCTGCCGGGCAGCGCGGTCACCGAGGTGCACGGCACCGACCGGGTCGCGGCCGTCACCGTCACCCGGCTCGACCGCGACTGGCGGCCCGTGCCGGGGACGGGGCGGCGGATCGCCTGCGACGCCCTGGCCGTCGGGCACGGCCTCGTCCCCCAGATCGAGCTGGCCACCGCCCTCGGCTGTGCCACCCGTCCACTGCCGGACGGGACCCTGGGGCTCGCCGTGGACGGAGATCAGGAGACCTCGGTGCCCGGACTGTGGGCGGCGGGCGAGACCGGTGGCGTGGGAGGCGCCGGACTCGCCCGGACCGAAGGAGAGCTGGCGGGGCGCGCGGTCGCCGCCCGGCTGCGGGGCCGCCGGGCGGAGTCCACCGGCGGGACCGGCGGACTGCGCCGTCGCCGGGACCGGATGCGCGCCTTCGCCGAGGTGATGGCGGCGGCCCACGCGCCCGGCCCCGGGTGGCCCGCGTGGCTGGACGACGACACGGACGTGTGCCGCTGCGAGGAGGTGACCGCGGGGCGGGTGCGCGAGGCGGCCGCCGACCTCGGCGCCCACGACGCGCGGACGGTCAAACTCCTCACGCGGGCCGGCATGGGCTGGTGCCAGGGGCGGATGTGCGGGACGGCGGTGGCGTGCCTCGCGGCGCGCGGCGGCCCCGCCGAACCGCCCGCCGAACGGCGCCCGTTCGCCGTCCCCGTCCCCCTGGGGACACTCGCCGCGCTGGGCGATCCGGTCGACCCGACCGGCGACCGGCACCCCGACGCCCCCTAGAGCGGGGCCCGGCGGGAGAAGCCCGCCAGGGCAGCTCCTTCCACCCATCTATAAAATGTCACATGCTATAGAGAGGTCCGTCGCCATGACCGACACCACCTGGAACACCACGCGCCCCTGGCGCGGCATCATGGTCGCCACCACCCTCCCCTTCCGGGAGGACCTGAGCGTCGACCACGACGCCTACGCCGAGCACGTCGCCTGGCTCCTCGCCAACGGCTGCGACGGCGTCGTGCCGAACGGCTCCCTCGGCGAGTACCAGACCCTCACCGACGACGAGCGCGCCCAGGTCGTCCGTACCGCCGTCGAAGCCGCCGGTGACGGCACACGCGTCATGCCCGGCGTCGCCGCCTACGGCAGCGCCGAGGCCCGCCGCTGGGCCGAGCAGGCCGCCGAGGCCGGCTGCGGCTCCGTCCTCCTCCTGCCGCCCAACACCTACCGCGCCGACGAGGAGGCCGTCCGCGCCCACTACACCGAGGTGGCGGGAGTCGGCATCCCGGTCGTCGCGTACAACAACCCCATCGACACCAAGGTCGACCTCACCCCCGGCCTGCTGGCCCGCCTGCACGCCGACGGCAGCATCGTCGCCGTCAAGGAGTTCAGCGGAGACGTCCGCCGCGCCTACGAGATCGCCGAACTCGCCCCGGAACTCGACCTGCTGATCGGCGCCGACGACGTCCTCCTGGAACTCGCCGTCGCCGGCGCGGTCGGCTGGATCGCCGGCTACCCCAACGCCCTCCCCGTGAGCTGCTCCGAGCTCTACCACGCCGCGGTCGCGGGAGACCTCGCCACCGCCGTGCCGCTGTACAAGTCCCTGCACTCCCTGCTCCGCTGGGACTCCAAGACGGAGTTCGTCCAGTCCATCAAGCTCTCCATGGACATCGCGGGCCGCCGCGGAGGCCCGACCCGTCCGCCCCGGCACCCGCTCACCGGAGCGATCGAGAGCGGCGTGCGCACCGCCACCGAGAAGGCCGTCGCCGACGGCCACCGCTGACGACACCCGCGCGAACGCGCACCGAGCCTGCACACCGAGCCGGCCGCACGCGAGCCTGCACACCGAGCCGGCCGCGCACGCGAACGCGCACCGACCCGGCCGTACGCGGAAGCCCGCGCCGAGCCGGCCGCGCGCGAGGCCGCGCGCGGAGGTGAGGCCGGGGCCGGCCTCGGAGTCGGCCCCCTCCACCGCTCCGGGGCCGGCCTCCGCGCCGTCCCACCCGACCCGTACGACCCCTTCCCCCGGAGGCTTCCTCCCGTGACCGACGTCCTTCCCACCGTCATCTCCCGCAACCCGGCCGACCCGGCCGACGTCATCCTGCGGACCCCCGCGCCCGGCGCCTTCGCGGCCGTCGACACCGTCGAACGGGCCCGGGCCGCCCAGCCCGGCTGGCTCCTCGGCGGAGCCGCCGCCCGCTCCGCGGCCCTCGGTGCGATCGCCTCCGGCATCGAGGCCGCGGCCGGGGAACTGGCCGCGCTCGCCGTGCGCGAGGTGGGCAAGCCGCTCGCCGAGGCCCGGGCCGAGGTGGCCCGCGCCGCGGCGATCTGGCGCTACTACGCCCAGGCCCCGTTCGGAGCCACCGGCGCCGTCCACGAGACCGCGACGGGCCCCGGACTGCTCCTCACCCGGCGGCGACCGCACGGCGTGGCCGGACTGATCACCCCCTGGAACTTCCCCTTCGCCATCCCGACCTGGAAGGCGGCCCCGGCCCTCGCGGCGGGGAACACGGTCGTCCTCAAGCCCGCCCCCGAGGCCACGGCGTGCGCCCTGCGGCTGGCGGAGATCGTGCGACGCGAGCTGCCGGAGGCGGTGTTCACCGTGCTGCCCGGCGGGGCGACCGAGGGCAACGCGCTCGTCTCCGCCGCCGACGTCGTCTCCTTCACCGGCTCCACCCCCGTCGGCCGGGCGGTGGTCCGTGCCGCCACCGCCCGGGGCATCCCCGTGCAGGCCGAGATGGGCGGGCTCAACGCCGCGCTCGTCCTGCCGGACGCGGACATCGAGCAGGCGGCCGCCCACATCGCCGCCTCCGTCGCGGGGTACGCGGGCCAGAAGTGCACCGCCACCAGCCGCGTCGTCGCGGTCGGCACCTCGCTCGACCCGTTGCGCGAGGCGCTCTCCGAAGCCCTGCGGGCCCTCCCCGTCGGCGACCCCGCGGATCCGGCCACCGTGTGCGGGCCGCTCATCCACGAGAGCGCTCGCGACAGGGTGGCCGACGCCTGCCGGGGCCTCTCCGTCCTCGCGGGCGGCACGGTGCCCGAGCGGTCCGGCTGGTACGCTGCCCCGACCCTGGTCGAGAAGGTCGCCCCGGGGCACCCGCTGCTGCGCGAGGAGGTCTTCGGGCCCGTCGCGTCCCTGCTGCCCGCCGACGACCTCGCGCACGCGATCCGGATCACCAACTCCGTACCGTACGGCCTCGTCACCTCGGTCCACACGGCCGACCTGAACGCGGCCCTGAACGGCCTCGACCTGCTCGACACCGGGATGATCCGGATCAACGCCCCGTCCACCGGCGTCGACTTCCACCTGCCGTTCGGCGGCGCCAAACACTCCGGCCACGGGCCCCGCGAGCAGGGCGGCGCGGCCCTGGAGTTCTACACGTCCGGCCGGACGTACACCCTGGCACCGGCGGGTGCGGCGACGTGACATCGTACGGTGGTGATGTCAACCGGACCGAAGGGATCACCACCGTCATGGGGCACCTGACCCACCGCGACCTCAACGCCTCCCGGGAACGGCTCCGCGACCAGGTCGCCCATGCCCTGCGTGCCGCCCTGATCTCCGGAGAGCTGCGCCCCGGGGTGGTGTACTCGGCGCCGACCCTCGCCGAGGACTTCGGCATCTCCGCCACCCCCGTCCGCGAGGCGATGCTCGACCTGGCCCGTGAGGGCCTCGTCGAGCCCGTGCGCAACAAGGGGTTCCGGGTCACCGAGGTCGACGAGCGCGACCTCGACCAGTACACCGAGATCCGTGCCCTCATCGAGATCCCGACGGTCGGCAGGGTCACCGGGATCGCGTCCCGCGAGGACCTGGAGGCGCTCCGCCCGGTCGCCGAGGAGATCGTGCGCGCGGCCCGCGAGCACGACCTCATCGGCTACCTGGAGGCCGACCGGCTGTTCCACCTCACGCTGCTCGGCCTCGCCGGCAACGAGCGGCTCGTCGAGACCGTCGGCGACCTGCGCAAGCGGTCGCGCCTGTACGGCCTCACCGCCCTGGACCGGAGCGGCGACCTCGTCCCGTCGGCGGAGGAGCACCTGGAGCTGCTCGACCTGATGATCGCCGGCGACGCCGAGGGCGCCGAGCAGTGCATGACGCGGCACCTGGGCCACGTCCGCTCCCTGTGGGCCGAGGGCAAGCGGGACCGGTAGCGCCGGACGACGGAGGGGCCGGGTTCCTTTCGGCGGACGGACGACAGCCGTTCACCGATGCAATGTCACATCCGATCGGCCGGCACGGCCGTGGAGCCGCTATACGATCATGAGAAGGCCCTGGGGAGGGGCCGATTCGACGACGGGGGCGGCGAGCCGTGCACACACCTGGGGAGAAGGACGGGTCGTCCGTGCCGGACGACGTCTGGGAGCAGTTCCTGCGGGACTCCGTGGACGGGGTGCCGGACGCGCCGAAGGAACCGTCGGCGCGCGCCCGGACGGTGGCGGGACGGCTGGGTGACCAACCGGCCGGGGAACAGGGCTGGCGTACGTACACACCGCCCCAGCCCCGGCGGCGGAAAGGCCGGTACGTGGTCGGGCTGATCGCCGCGGTGGCCCTGCTGGTGGCGGCGTTCGACCCGTGGGACATGATCGGCTCCTCCGGCGCGGAGGGGCCGCCACTGGCCCAGGAGTCGGGGCGGCCGACCCAGGCGCCGCCCGTGGAGCCGGCCGGACGCCCCACGCTCGACGACCCGTTCAAGGGCTCGCCCGCGGCGCGTTGGGCCGACGGCACGGCCGGGATCACGGTCCCGGCTGCCCGGGCGACCGGCTGGATGGACGAGGCGCAGGTGGAACGATCCCTGCGGCAGAGCCGCGACTTCCTCGCCGCGGCCGGTCTCGACCCGGCCGTGCTGCGCGGTGAGCGCCCCACCCGGGCCATCGCCCTGATCAACCCGCACCAGCCGGACATGAAGACGTATCTGTCGGCCGCGTTCCGCACGCCGAGCGCGGAGAACGATCCGCTGCTCCTCTTCAGCCGGTTCGAGGCCTCCCACGCGCGCGTGGTCGGCGACGTCGTGAAGACCCGGGGCCGCCTCACCTACCGGGAAGGCGAGCGGGGCGCCCTGGAGGTGACCGCCGACGTCACCTCCGTGTATCCGGTGGTCCGGGCGGAGGCGGGCAGCGACGAGGTCGTGCGCACCGTCGTGCGGCGCGAGGTGGTGATGAGCTGGGACGACCCCTCGAAGATCATCACCGAGCCCGGAACCTTCTCGCTCGTCTCGTACAAGGTCGACATGACCAACGGCGGCTGCGACAACCACAGCGGCTACTTCCGCCCGGAGTTCGGTGCGGAGCGCGGCGCCGACGGCTCGACCGGCGGGGAGACCGTCGACCCGTACGACCGCAGTACGCCGATCTCCGAGGGTTCGGGAGGCACGGACGGCAGGTGCGGGACGGCGACGCGTTCGTGACCGCTCCCCGTCCCGGCCGCCGCTCCACCCCGCTCCGTACCGATTCCCGGCCGCCGTTCCATGGTCACGCGCGCGTGTGACGGGCACGATGGGGGCCACCACTTGGGGCGCTCCGAGCGCTCCGGCAGGTGGCCGACAGGAACCGGAAGGGACGAGTCCTCCCATGCCCCAGCAGTACGGCGACTACCAGCACGAGATCTACTTCGACGGACTCTTCGGGGTGCTCCCGACACTGCCGATGACCTTCGCCGAACTGGAGACGAAGGCGCGGGCGGCGCTCCCGCCCTCGCTGTGGTCGTACGTGGCGGGCGGTGCGGGTGACGAGCACACCCAGGAGGCCAACGCCACGGCCTTCCGCTCCTGGGGGCTCGTACCGCGCATGATGGTCGGCGCCGACCGGCGTGACCTGTCCGTCGACCTGTTCGGACTGAAGCTGCCGTCCCCGCTGTTCATGGCGCCGGTCGGGGTCATCGGACTCTGCGCCCAGGACGGGCACGGCGACCTGGCGACCGCCCGCGCCGCCGCCCGCACCGGCGTGCCCATGATCGCCTCCACGCTCACCGTCGACCCGATGGAGCAGGTCGCCGCGGAGTTCGGGGACACGCCGGGCTTCTTCCAGCTCTACACCCCCACCGACCGCGACCTCGCGGAGAGCCTCGTGCACCGGGCCGAGGCGGCCGGGTTCCGGGGCATCGTCGTCACGCTCGACACCTGGATCACCGGCTGGCGACCGCGCGACCTCGCCACCAGCAACTTCCCCCAGCTGCGCGGTCACGCGCTCGCGAACTACACCTCCGACCCCGTCTTCCGCGCCCGCCTCGCGAAGGCCCCCGAGGAGGACCCGCGCGCGGCCGTCCTGGAGTGGGCCGGTGTCTTCGGCAAGCCGCTCGTCTGGGACGACCTGGCCTGGCTCCGCTCGCTCACGGACCTGCCGATCGTCCTCAAGGGCATCTGCCACCCCGAGGACGTCCGCCGGGCCAGGGACGGCGGCGTCGACGGCGTCTACTGCTCCAACCACGGCGGCCGTCAGGCCAACGGCGGACTGCCCGCCCTCGACGCGCTGCCCGGCGTGGTCGCCGCCGCCGATGGTCTCCCGGTCCTCTTCGACTCGGGGGTCCGCTCCGGCGCCGATGTCGTCAAGGCGCTCGCCCTGGGCGCGACGGCGGTGGGCGTCGGCCGCCCGTACGCGTACGGGCTGGCCCTCGGCGGCACGGACGGCGTCGTCCACGTGCTGCGCTCCCTGCTCGCCGAGGCCGACCTGATCATGGCCGTCGACGGCTACCCCACCCTCGCCGACCTCCGCGAGGAGGGCGCCCTGCGGGCCGTCCGCACGTAGGGCCTGTGTCGAAAGTGGATCTTTGACTGTGAATGATCACGGTTCATGGGTCGGGGAGATCTCACAGATGAGCAGTGGGCGGTGCTGGAACCGTTGTTGCCGAAGGGTGCCAGGGCGGGGCGGCCGCCCCGCACCAGGCGGCGTCTTCATCGAGCCCCGTGATCATGGGCTGGGCCGGTCGCGAGGCGGGTTCACCACCAAGCTCCACTTGGCCGTCGAGCAGTGTCAGAAGCCCATGGCAATCGTGATCACGGCAGGACAGCGCGGAGACTTGCCGCAGTTCGAACCCGTGCTGTCGCCACGCGGTACGACAAGCTCGCGGTCCGCTACGAGGCGACAGTCTTGATCGCAGCTCTCAACGAACGGCTTTAACCGGAGGCGACCTTCTCGACCCTGTTCAACAGTCCCGGCCGGCGGTCAACTCCTCCGCATCCGCATCCGCATCCGCATCCGCATCCGCGAACCCGTATGACGACGCGACGAAGCAGAACTCGTCGCAGATCCACTCACGGGCGACCGTCTCGATCCCGCTCCCCGCCGCCACAAACTCCCTGTCCAGCAGGTTGAACTCCTCCGTTGCGGCTTGGGTGAGCCCATACAGCGTTTCCAGATCCGACGGCTGCCCGGCCTCAATGCGCTCGCACAGCTGCAGCAGGATCGCCCTCCCCTCGTCGACCACGTGGTCAGGGAAGTACGAGTCGTCGTACATCTCCCGCAGGAATGCGTGCCCCGCTACCTGCGGGTTTGTGATCGGCACGGCACTTCCCCAGCTCCGCGAAATGCTGACGCCACTACCCGGTGGACGCCAGACCCCACGTGACCACTACTTTCACAACAGGCCCTAGTGGGGTCACAAGCCAGCAGCGGTGAGGATCCGATACATCTGGGTCGGCCGCAGCACAGAATTGGCAGCGGCGTCGTCGGCTACCTGGGGGTCCGGGTCACCGAGCAGCCGCTCCAGCAACACGTCCGTGACGTTGGGGTGACGGGCGACCCCGCGGCGCAGGAAGGGCTCGGCAGCGGCGGCGAGCTGCTGAAGGTACGGCAGGGGCAGCTCCGGATCCTCCAGGGCGAGGTAGCGCACGTTCGGGCTTGGCTCGTCGACGAACGTGCGCAGCACGTCACGAGGGAAGTGGGGGTGGTCGACGAGCAGCGGTCGGATGTGCAATACGTCGCCGTGAGCGCGGACCAGTCCCTCCAGAACCTCCGGTGGTGTGTTCGGCCGACGGGCGGCAGCACGGCGGACTGCGAGTTCCGGGTCGCTGTCCAGCCGACGCCATGCCTCTTCAGGCAGGTCGTGACAGGAGGCCAGTACGCGCCGGAATGGTGTGTACTGGCAGTCCAGGTAGGACATCTGCTCATCGAGAGGCGCCTCGCGCAGCCAGTCCGGTTCGGCGAAGTTCCAGCCCAGAGCCACTTCCGCCTCGATGCTTCCGTCCGCGCGTTCGGCTTCTACGAGCGCATACAGTCGCTCCCGGGTTTCGGCGTCCACATGCCGACTTTGCGCAACCGCGACCCGCACGAGCGGGTCGTCGATGCCCAAAAGCTGGGCAACCATCTCTGCCGACAGATGAGGGTTACCGGCGACAGCCTGATGGAGCTCCTCTTCCTCGTGCCGCATGAGCTGCGCAAACTGTTCCGATGTGAGTGGGACATAGCGTGCCACGCTGATGCGCACTGCAGGGTCGGCAAGGCAACGCTCCCTCCACTCAGGCGGGACACCCGGATTCCTGTGCTCGGTGGCGGCTGCACGGACCTGAGGATCCGGGTGAGCGAGTAGATCCAGTTGCACGGCGAGAGGCCGGTCGTACCAGGCTCGTGCGACCGCGGCACGCAGGCTCGGACTCGGTGAGCTGGCGAGCATCATCCGAGGCTGGCCATAGGCTTCCTCCAGGTCGTCGATGCCGATCTGCACCTCGCGGTTGACCATGTCGCGGACAAAGTCTGTGAACGCGTTGCGGACCGCCGGATCGGGATGCTCGGCGATCCTTCGGCGCATCTCCGGGGAGATCCGGTCCCCGTGAAGGCCCACAGCGGTGTTGCAGTCGCCGTGCGTCAGCAGAGCATCGACGACGGCGTCCTCCAGCCGCCCGCGACGCTGCGATATCCCGTGTCGGCCGGCCTTGTGTGTAGCCAGACGCACCAGGACATCCTGAGGAGCCAACGGGTTCCGCCCCAACCCGGAGAGTTGGGGGTGATCAAGGCTTGTCATGCGCTCAACCTAGTCGGGCCGTCGCGTGCCAGCCTTCCATCGGCCTTGGTCCGGAAAAGGAGTGTCGCGGTGGCGGAAGCGGTCGCGGCCCGCGTCTGGGTCGCGTGGGGCGGGGCGTACGGCGTGGAGGTCGAGCACCACCACATCGACCACCCGGTCCTGCCCGCCTCCACCCCCGCCCGACCGCCCGTTCCGGCCCCGTACTGCGCCCCGGGGTGGGAGAGGATGATCTCGACCAGCGCTGTCACTTCGTAGCGCACGGTCATGGTTGAGCGCCGGCGGCCACGCCTTGCTGTCGGACCGAACGCTGCCAACGACATCACCCACTGATCTGAGTGTGGGCCGGTCCTGAGTCGTAGCGGTCGAGGAACGCGTTCGCTGGGAGGTCGAGTTCATGCAGTTTGGAGAACACCTCCGTGCCCGCGCCCATCTCCTCGTCACCATGGGAGATCCGGTATGCCTGCACCATGTCGAGGACTTCGAGGTCCCCTTCCCTGGCGTACTCGGCCGACTCCCGCTCGGCCAGTTCGATGGCCTCGTCGAGGGACCGCGCTCGGAACAGCACGACACGTTCCTTGAAGGGACGGTTTTCCCAGGTCAGCCATCTATAGAAGGTTCTGGCGCTGTACCACGCCTTCGGCTCGTGCCTCATAGCCGGTCCGCCATCCCCTCGCGCCAAGCCGTGATCATCGCAAGGGAAGATCTACTTTCGCAACAGCCTCTAAAGGGTGTTGCAGAAGGACCGCCTTCGGCAGGCCGAAGTGGCGCTTGACCTGTTGTTTCACCGTGCCATGGCGAGGTTGTGCATGTGGGCGACCGCTTGGACCGCGTGGTGGAGGCCGTCTCCTCTCTGGCGGCAGTCGCGAAGGATCTTCCAGTTCTTCATCCGGGCGAAGGTGTGCTCGACGCGGGCATGGACGCGTCGGTGTTCGGCGTTGTCTTCCTCCTGGCCGCGCAGGAGGGGGCGACCGGCTCTCTTCCGGTGCGGGACGATCAGCCCAGTGCCGAGATAGGCGCCGTCCGCGATCACCGTCGTCCCGGCCGCCGTGGCCGGCAGGCCTGATTCCCGCCACACGTGGGCGTCGGCCTCGTTGCCCGGCGCAGGCCGGGCCGAGGCGACAACCAGGCGGCTGTCCGCGTCGATGGTGACCTGCACGTTCGCCGAGAACCGGTAGGTGCGGGAGGAAGCTCCGACGGTCCGGTCGCGGACCGGGATCAAGGTTCCGTCCACGATCCACAGCCGGTCGACGTCGGCGACAGGCCGCGGGGCGGGTTCCAGGGCCAGCAACGGACGTAGGCGCTGGATGACCCGGCAGACGGTGGCCGCGGAGATCCCGAAGAGCGGGGCGAGCTGCCGCATGGTGAGGTTGGTGCGGTAGTAGACGGCCACCAGCAGGACCCTGTCGGCCAGCGGCAGGCGCCACGGCCTGCCGCCACCGGGACCGTTCCCGCCTCGCTCCTTCACCACTTTCATCAGCTTTGCGAACCGGTCGATCCGCAAGCCCGCGAATGTCTCAACCCACACCGGCTCAGCCCGCAACACCCCACCCATACAGGGAAGATGCCCGGAACTGAGCCTTCTGCAACACCCTTTAGGGCCTGTCTCACCGTTCCCGCAGGGTCCGGGCCGGGCGTCAGTTCAGGGTGTCGGGGTCGGGTCCGGTACGCAGCCCGCGGTCCAGGCTGGCGAGCGTGCTCACCTCCTCGTCGGAGAGGGCGAAGTCGAAGACGTCCAGGTTCTCCCGGATACGCGCGGGCGTGACGGACTTCGGGATCACGACGTTCCCGAGCTGGAGGTGCCAGCGCAGCACCACCTGGGCGGGGGACTTCCCGTGCCGGGTCGCGATGGCGACGATCGCCGGGTCGGCGAGCACGGCGCCCTGGGCGAGCGGGCTCCACGCCTCGGTGGCGACGGCGTGCGCGGCGTGCAGTTCGCGGAGCTCGCGCTGCTGGAGCGCGGGGTGGAGCTCGATCTGGTTGACGGCCGGCACGAGGTCGCTGCTGTCGAGCAGCCGACGGAGGTGCGCGGGCTGGAAGTTGGAGACGCCGGCGGCACGGACCCGCCCGTCGGCGACCAGCTTCTCCAGCGCGCGCCAGGTGTCGACGTACAGGTCGCGCGCCGGGGTGGGCCAGTGGATCAGGTACAGGTCGACGTGGTCGAGTCCCAGCTTGGCGAGGCTGTCGTCGAAGGCGCGCAGGGTGGAGTCGTACCCCTGGTCGGCGTTCCAGAGCTTGGTGGTGACGAAGAGCTCGTCGCGGGCGATGCCGGAGTCGGCGAGGGCCCGTCCGACGCCGGCCTCGTTGCCGTAGATGGCGGCCGTGTCGATCGAGCGGTAGCCGGCCCGGAGCGCGTGGCCGACGGCGGCGGTGGTCTCGTCGTCGGGCACCTGGAAGACACCGAAGCCGAGCTGCGGGATCTCCACGCCGTTGTTGAGCGTGACGGTGGGGAGGGGGGACGTGGGGGTCATGACGTACTCCTTGCGGGGTGTGCGGTGGTGGTGGGGGAGCGGGCCTCGGGCGGTGGCCGTCGCAGGGGCCCGGGCGGTGTCCGGCGTCAGGGGTGGCCGGCGGCCACGGGGACCCGCCCTGCCGTCGGCTCTACACAAGACCTGATCGCGGACGGGGACCGCACCGGTGGGGTAGTTGAGGCCGATGACGTCGAGGACGTCGGCCGACCGGACGTGCCCTGGTCGGCAGCGCGTCCCGTGGAGGGTCATCGGGGTCGAGTCAGCTCCTGGAGCGCGGCGATCGCGATGGAGTGGTCCTGTTCCGGGGCGCCGCCGCCCACGCCGAGGGCGCCGACGAGACGTCCGTCACGGTGTACGGGCACGCCGCCGGCGATGAAGAGCAGCGGCCGGTCGAGGGCGGTGGGCAGGGAGTGGAACGGTCCATCGGGCTTGACGAGGTCGACGAGGTCGGCGGTGGGGGCGTTGAGCTGCAGGGCGGTGTAGGCCTTGCGGGTGCTGGTCTCGCCGGAGATGAGGACGGCGCGGTCGTCGCGGCGGAAGGCGAGGAGGTGGCCACCGGCGTCGAGGACGGTGACGCTGGCGGTGACCCCGGTGGTGTCAGCGGCGTGACGGGCGGCGGTGATCAGTGTCTCGGCGTCGTTGATGGTGAGGCTCATGATGTGCGTTCCTTGTGGTGGGGGGTGCGGATAGGGGATGGGGTGGTCAGTGGTGTACGGGGATGCGGGTGTCGCCGGTGGCGGTGGCGGTGGCGGTGGCATCGGCCGTGAGGGTCCGGCGCTCCAGCGCGGCGGACCAGAGGGCGAGGCCGAGGGCGGCGGCGGCGAGGGCGGCGCCGACCCAGTTGGGTGCGGTGTAGCCGAGGCCGCCGGCGATGACGAGGCCGCCGAGCCAGGCGGCGAGCGCGTTGCCGAGGTTGAAGGCGCCGATGTTGACGGCGGAGGCGAGGGTCGGCGCGCCGTGCGCCTGGTCGAGGACGCGCTTCTGCAGCGGCGGGACGGTGGCGAAGCCGAGCGCTCCGACGAGGAGGATGGTGATCGCGGCAAGGATCTTGTTGTGCGCGGTCACCGTGAACAGCGCGAGCACCAGCGCCAGGCCGCCGAGGGCCACGTACAGCATGGGCATCAGCGCACGGTCGGCGAAGCGGCCGCCGAGCAGGTTGCCGAGGAACATGCCGATGCCGAAGAGCACGAGCAGCCAGGTCACCGAGCCGTCCGCGTAGCCGGCGACATGGGTCATCATCGGCGCGATGTAGGTGATCGCGGCGAAGACACCGCCGAAGCCGAGCACGGTCATCGCCATCGCGAGGAGCACCTGCGGGTTACGGAACGCCTTCAGCTCGCCGCGCAGGCGAGCGCCCTCGGGGCGGGGCATGGCCGGGACGAGCTTCGCGATACCGAGCAGCCCGACGACACCGAGCGCGGCGACGATCGCGAAGGTGGTGCGCCAGCCCAGGGCCTGCCCGATGAACGTGCCGAGCGGCACGCCGACGATGTTGGCGACGGTGAGCCCGGTGAACATGGTGGCGATGGCGCCGGCCTTCTTCTCCGGCGCGACCAGCTCAGCGGCCACGACCGACCCGATGCCGAAGAACGACCCGTGGGCGAGTGATGCGACGACGCGGCCCGTCAGCATCACTCCTAGGTTCGGGGCGAGTGCGGACAGCAGGTTGCCGAGCACGAACAGGCCCATGAGCAGCATCAGCATGCGCTTGCGACTGACCTTGGCCCCGAAGACGGTGAGCAGCGGTGCGCCGACGACGACACCGAGGGCGTAACCAGTGACGAGCAGGCCGGCAGCAGGGATGGAGACACCGTAGTCGGCGGCGATCTCGGGCAGCAGTCCCATGATCACGAACTCGGTCGTGCCTATGCCAAAGGCTCCGACTGCTAGAGCGAGTAGTGCGAGCGGCATGGCTCGCCCCCTTCCTGAATTGCTTGAGGCATCTCTTTACGTGCTTCGACAATAATTGCACACGCGCCATATGTGCAACCGCAGGTAGTCGGTGCGCTCTCGGTGGTGTGGGCTGCAGACGAAGGGGTCCTGGCGCGGTGCCGACCGGTCGGCACCGCATCTGACGTCGCCGCCCTCAGGACACGGGCCCGCCTGCCCCGGTGTGACCAGCGGTGAGGCGGCCGGCTCCTCGGTCACCTGGAGCGGACGCCTCTGTCGCGAACCGCGTGGTCGGCCCTCAGGTAGGGCGGCCATGGAGAGAAGGAGGATGTGTGCGGTGCCGACAACGTTCCGACCGGTGCTCGCGACCGTCCCGCTGCGCGTCGGTGCGGACGATGCGGACGCGTCGGCGTGATGGTGCTCCCGCTCCTTGTCGCCGGGGGCGGTCCGGGTCGCTGCTGCTTGCCGACGGCCGGACGGTGGGCAGCCTCGAACTGCCGTGACCCGGCCGGCCGTGATCGAGGCGCCCGATCGTCGCCGCACTTCGGGACTGAGGATCGGGCCCGCCGCTCGTGGCGAGGTGATCCGTCAACAGGTGCCGCTGGGGAGGACCGGCGTCCAGCGGTTTCGGCTGGTGACCTTACGGAGGCGCGGTGTGCGGCCTCCTGGCGACCGGGGCCCCGTCAGGAGCGTCGACGTCCGCCGGGTGAACTCCGGGGAGCCGGGGTTCCCGGCGTGCCCGGCACGCGTCCGGCCCGCGCGTAGAGACGCTCGCGAGAGGCCAGCGCGATTCCCCCGAGCAACGCGGTACTGGCAGCCGACGCGGCGGCCGTGACCCGGACTCTCTGCGGCACGTCCTCGACGTCCTGACGCTCGCCGTCGCCCATGACGCACACCGTGCGCAGGCTGCGGAAGTCGACCTCGTAGTCCACCGCCCCCTGCAGCTTGGCGCGACACGGGTGGTTGTAGGGGAACGGAGCCGAGTCCGCGCCGCCGTCCTGCGCCACGACCACGGTCGACATCAGGACCAGAGCCCCCATCGCGTACGACGCCACGGCTGTGGCACCGCTTGCCAGAGCGCAGCCGGCGAGCGCGCGCCACCACCCGGGCCACCGCCTGCTCTTCGTGAAGGCGATCCTGACGGACTGGGTCAGGAGAAAGACGACGGATGCGAGGGCGGCCAGAAGTACCACCGGTAAGAAGAAGATCATGGTGCTGCCCTTCCTCGTGCTCAGCTGCGCACGGCCTCTCGGCCGTCGCCGAGCTGGACTTGACGCCAAGCCGGGACGTGCGACGCGTCCACCACGTGCACAGGAGCACGACCGTCTCCGTGATCGACATGCTCAAGGGCCTGCTCGGTTCCCTGCCGCAGCGAAGACATCCACCGACACGCTCATGGGCGCGGTGGATCACCGCCGCGACGGCACGGTCCACCGAGGTCGGAGCGTCGAGGCCGCGCGTGGGCGCGGCAGGTCCGTACCCCGGACCCGCGAGGTGGCGGGGTGGCCAGTCGACCAGAAAGCCGGAAGGGACCGCCATGCCGCAGGGCACGCCATCACCGCGCACGTCCGACCTGCGCGGGAGCGATCCCTTCACCACCGATCCGCTGACGGGTGATGGCTGCCGTACGTGCGAAGGGGTGCACGCTCCGTGATGAACCCGCGTCCTGTCGGTGCCTCTCCACCCTGGTTCCACCCAGGGTTCCACCCCTGGGTGCAGGTGCCGCGAGCTGCGGCGCAGCAGTCTGGAGGGCATGACAGCAACCGAGTGGATCACCGACGCGGCACTCATCCTGGTCGTCTTCCGGCAGCTGCGAGAGGGCCGCCTGGACCGTAGGACGTTCCTGCTCCCGCTGGCCATCGTGGCCTTCGTGGCGTACTCCTACCTGGACACCATCCCCACCGGAGGCAACGACCTCGTCCTCATCGCCGCACTGATGGCGATCGGTGCCGTCCTCGGCATCGCAGGCGGTGTCTACACCCGCATCCGGGCCCTCGACGGACAGCTCCTGATCAAGGCCGGTGCCGTGTCGGCGATCCTGTGGGTCGTCGGCATGGGGGCCAGGATGGGCTTCCAGGTGTGGGTCGAGCACGCCGGCGGCGCCGACGACGTCGCCCGCTTCAGCCTCACGCACCACATCACCGGGCAGCAGGCATGGGTGGCGGCCTTCGTCCTGATGGCACTCACCGAGGTGGTGACCCGCGTGGCCACCATCTACGTGCGCAGCCGGACGCACAAGGCGCTCCACCCCGTCGCCGTGCTCGATCGAGCGGCCTGAACGTGCAGTATGTTCGGCTCGTGCCCGCAGACCGCAACGCCCCGCCTCCCAGGTCGGACCTCGGCCCGGGGGCGGGTGCGCGTCGCGTTCCCGGACAGGACCCCCGGGTGCAGTGGGTGGCGAGCCTCGCGGTGGTCGTCGTGGGCGCGGTGACGATCCGGCCCATGGGGTTCACCGGCCAGGGCCTGGCCGTGGCCGTCCTCTTCGTGGTGAACGCTGCCGCTCTGCTGGCCAGGCGTCTGCCCGAGCACAGGGTCTCCCCGCGCCTGGTACTGGTCTGGCTCACCGTCGGCGTCGTCGCGGCAGCCGCTCTGATCGGGGTCAGCGGCAGCGGTACGGGCTACCTCTTCGCGTTCTTCCTCGCCGGACACATCGGCTACCGGCTGGAGACCCGGCCGGCCCTCGTGCTCGCGGGACTGTGCAGTCTCCTGTGCGGCGCGGTCCTGTTCTTCCGCCTCGGACCGGGGTACGAAGCCCTGCCGTGGGTGTTCGGGCTCCTGACGGGCCTGCCGGTCGTGATGGGCATCCTCAACCGCACACAACGTCAGGCGGTACGGGCGGCCATCGAGGCGGCGGAGGCTGCCGAGCGCGCGGCCCGGGCCGAGGCCCGGACGGCCGTGCTCAGCGAACGCAGCCGGATCGCCAGGGACGTGCACGACGTGCTGGCGCACTCGCTCGCGGGGATCAACATGCAGTTGGAACTGGCGGACGCCCTGATGGACACCGGCGACCTGGACAAGGTCCGTGAGGCACATGACAAGGCGCACGGACTGGTCAAGGACAGCCTGAGGCAGGCGCAGTGGACCGTGCACGCGCTGCGCGAGGACGCCCTGCCCCTGCGGGAGACCTTGACCGCGATGCTGGAGTCCTCGGGCCACCACGACGCCCTCACCGTGAACGGTACGGTGCGCGACGTGCCGGCCCGGGTGACGCAGGGCCTCCTGCGGATCGCGCAGGAGGCCCTCACCAATGCGGCCCGGCACGCTCCCGGCGGCGAGGTGCGGGCCGAGCTGACGTACACCCCGGAGGTGACGGCACTCCGGGTCCGCAACGGGCCGGCGACCCGTGAGGTGAGCGCGGGCGCGGGCAGCGGAATGGGCCTGATCGGCATGCGCGAACGGGTCGCGCTCCTGAACGGAACGCTCAGCGCGGGCCCGATCACCGAGGGACCGCACCGTAACGGCTGGCACGTGGAGGCAGTGGTCCCGGCATGAGTGACGACACGGATCGGCAGCGGTTGAGAGTGGTCGTGGCCGACGATCAGGCGGCCGTCCGCGAGCCGCTCGCGGCGGTACTCGCCCTGGCCGAGGACATCGACGTCGTGGCAGCGGCGTGGAACGGCCGCGAGGTCCTCCGGGCGGTCGCGGCCGGACCGGTGGACGTGGTGCTGATGGACCTGAGGATGCCCGTGATGGACGGGATCGAGGCCACACGGCTGCTGGCCGAGCAGCACCCGGAGGTCGCGGTGGTCGTGCTCACCACCTTCGCCGACGACGACTCCATCCTCGGCGCACTGAGCGCGGGAGCCCGCGGATACCTGACGAAGAACGCCGGACGCCGCGACATCACGCGGGCGATCCGAGCTGCCGCGGCCGGTCAGTCTGTCCTGGACCGCGAGGTCCGGGACCGCCTGCTCGCCACGGCACGGGCCAACGCCCCCACCCCGACGAAGCGGGACCTGCCGGACGACCTCACCCCGAGGGAACGCGAGGTACTCGCGCTGATCGGCCTCGGCCTGCCGAACCGGGGCATCGCCGAGAAGCTGTTCATCAGCGAGGCCACGGTCAAGACCCACATCAACAACCTCTTCGCCAAGGCCGGCCTCCGAGACCGCCCGGACGCGGTCCGCCTGGCCATCGAGGCGGACCTCGCCTGAGGGGCGCTCGATCAGGCAATTCTCCCAACCGTCGGCCGGATTCAGGGCCTCTTGGCTGAGCTGCTGGATGTAGGCGACGAGGTCCGCCCCTGTTCTCACCCAACTGGTGTCGTTCAACGCGTTCATGGTGGGGATCCATCCCAGTCCCAGGACGAGCCGTCAAGCCCGGCTTCTCCGGACCACGAGAGTGGGACCGGGCTTGGGCCGCCTGGCCCCAGGCGTGCTCAACCGATCGGCTGCATCGGTCCGGTTCGTCTCCTGTACCGGTGTGCACTGCGGTCGGCGTGGGCACACCGTGAGCCTGCGCGCCTAGGGCGGCGGGACGTGTGAACCAGCACCACCGGCGTCAGTCCGAGTGGCGTGCGCGGCGGATGCGAAGTGGCCCCCGTGCCTCGTTCTCCGTGACAGGTCGTCCGCCCTGGGTCACCTCGACCTCACCGGCCGCCACCAGGCGCCAGGCCGCCTGGCGGGCCCCCTCCATCAGATCCCGCCAACCGTCGTCGTCTCCGTCGTAGACCTCGCGTGCCACGTCGGACGGACAGATCGAGGCCGTCTCGGCGCGCCGCTCAAGCAGGTTCCTGGTGGCCGTCTCCAGCCGCCGGGCGAGCTGCCGATCCGCCTGCGTCATGCCTTAAGTGTGGCACCGCGGGACCGGTGACGCCCGCACGCCTGCGGCTCCTGCCCGTCCCCAGGACTGACGTCACATCGACAGTCCTGCCTCTGACATGACCACGACCTGGTACTCGTCACCTTCAGCGCCATCGAGATCACCGTCGACACGAGCTGAGGGGATCGGAGTAGGGGGGACTGACCGGCCCGGGACAGGAAGCCGCAGCTCCCGCGCCAGTCGGTAGGGTCCGACCATGACTGCTGATTGGTACGTCCTCATCGAGGAGGACACCCGGACCACCGCGCGTGCCGACGGTTCGGAACTCAAGCTCCATCGATGGGGTCTGACAGGCACGCACCTGATCGGCCCGGACCAGGCCGAGGCTGTCGCGGCTGCCGAGGATGCGGCGCTCCACCACGTGCCGAGCATGATCGCCAGGCATGCGCGCCGGGGGGACGAGCCCTCTCGCCACGCCCTGCTCGCTCAGGACGGTTCGTGGATCGTGCTGGTGCAGCAGCGGCACCGCGCGTGTCACATACGTGTGTCGACGGCCCGGCTCGTGCACGAACGAGAAGAGAAGGAAGCGCCGCCGAAGAGCCTGAAGGAGAAGTTCCGCAGCACCATGGAGGGCCCGGAACCGACACCCAAGCCCTGGAGCTGGCCACCTGAGGACAAGGCCCCTCAGACCTGAGCGCCCTGAACAACCGACCCGGTCGCCATCCGGGCCCGTTGGGCCGACCATGCGACCTGCGGGTCGCACGGCACCGGTCGCCGTCTCACTGGGGCAGCCGTGAAAGCAGGTGGACGAGTTCGTCCGAGAACTCCGCCATGTGGGGCTCGGCGCAGTACCGCACCGTACAGAAATGACATCGGCTTCCTCCGTCAGGACCAGATCCACGATCGCCCCAAGAACTCCCGTCAGTTCGGCGATGTCCACGCTGCGGGAGAGACCGATCATGTCTTCGTACTCGGCGAATCCGGATCGGTTCACTCGCAGGGGCTGACTGGTCACGTCGTTCCTCTTCGGCTGATTCCCTGGTGATCCAGGCTCGGCTGACAGACCGTCGCGCACGGGCTGGTCGACGTGCAGCGTGCACCGCCCGACGCGGAGTTCGCTCCGCTGAACTGGACCAGTTCAGCGACCCCCTCGCGGTCGGCCGCCCCTCGGCGGCCTCAGCCCGGATGAGAGGAGATACCTGCGCCGAATGAGTACGACGACTCAGGCGGCCGGTGTCCGCCGGCCCGCAGAGTGTGGACATGCGATCGATTCTCCTCCCGAAGCCCCTGATCACCGCCGCGGTCGGCAGCGTCCTCCTGGTGGCCGTCGGCACCCAGGGTGCCAACGCCGCCACCAAGGTCCCCGCACCGGCGGCCAAGCCCGTCGTCTCCGCTCGCACCCCCGCGGTGTACGTCCCACCCCGCGCCGTCACCGTCCTGCCGAGAGTCTCCGAGGCCGAGGCACGGTTCCTGGAGTACGCCGATCTCATCGCGCAGAGCTGCGAACCCAGGGTCCTCCGTGCCGTCGGCCGCGTGGCATCGGCACCGACGCCCGACACCACCATGCCCGTCCTGGTGGACCCCCTGCCGTTGCACCCGTCGGAGGAGTGCGCCGCCCAGAGGCACCAGCTGCGTATCAGCAAGGCGTTCTCCGGGACGGAGACGGGCACGTATGCGCGCCTGCGGGACAGGCTGACGGTCCTGCGCTACCCCGAAGCCCGCATCCATCGCATGCCGAACTTCGCCGGCAGGCCTGTCGTGAGGCTCGACCTCCGGGTGGGATCCGACCACCTGGCACTGGAAGTCACCGACATCGGCAACAGCGTCATGGTCCGGGCGTTCGGAGCGCCCAAGCACATGAGCGTGACCGAGGTCCGGCTGGAGCAGGAGCTGGACCGGCCCACCTCCTGAGTTTCTGCCGGGCAGCCGCGCATCCTCGGCGGATCTCCCGCCGAGGACGTGGCCGGCGTCGTACAACCGACATTCAGGCGGGGGAGATCAGCCCCTCCGGTACGGGACCGGGGGAGCGAGCCTCCTCCGCCCCCACCGGCTGCCGCGGTCGAAGTCGCTCCGCGCCGATGGCCTGGTACAGCGTGGTCCAGAAGTCGCTCATGGCACGGGGCGAGTCCGCGGTGGACAGGCCGACCTGGGTGAGCAGGACTCCGGTGAGCCGGTCGACCGGATCGGCGTAGACCGTGGTGCCGGTGCCGCCGAACCAGCGGAACTGGCCGACGGGGGCGCAGTCGCAGCGAAATGCGCGCACCGACATCCCGAAGCCCCAGCCCCCGTTCGCACCCTGACCGGACGACAGATGGGCGACGTCGCTGAACATGGTGTCTCGGGCGGCCCGCTGCTGAGGGGAGAGGCGGTTCGTGGACATCAGCTCCACGGCGGCCAGCGCCGCAGGGAGCTCCGCGACCCGGGCCGGGTGTTCCGCTCCGGTCGCGCCGGCCGTCCTGGACCCACGCCAGCACCATCCCGCCCCGGTGCCGGCTCCCCGCGAACTCCGTGATCTGGTCCGTGGACAGTCCGCGCGGCGGCCCGCTCGGCGAGCGTCCGGGTCCGGGTCCGCGAGGAGAGTTCCAGCCGGGCCTCGTCACGCGGCGGGGAGAACATCATGCATCGAGTCGGTCATACCGGAAACGCCTAGGCCCGGCCCGAGACGGCTGTCAGCCGATGCGGCACCTTGCCCCGGCCACCTCGGACGACGTGCCCGAAGCCGTCGAGCCGCTCGGGCGGCGGCAGGACGGCGGCGAAGAGCCTCACGGGACGAGTGTGTCAGGAGACCTGGTCGTACTCGGCGGAGCCCGTGGCGACACCGACCCCGGTGGCGGACCGGGGTTCGAAGGGGATCTTCGTGTCGCCCGTGCCCTCGTAGAGGTAGGCCGCGTTCGTCGACGTCCGGGTGTACAGGTCGAGGCGGCCGTCCTCGTTGGCGTCGCCGATGCCGACGATGTCGGCGTACACGCCCCAGCCGCCGCCGATCCTCGTACGCGCCCCGTACGTGCCGTCTCCGTTGCCGAGGTACAGCCACAGCACCCCCGCCTTGTCTCGCGCGACGAGGTCACCCGCGGGGCTCCCGCCGATGTCCCCGGTGGCGGTGAGCTGGTTGTAGATCCCCCAGCCGTGGCCGATCTTCTTCCGGGGCGCGAAGGGAGCGGAGGCCTTTCCCGTACCCGCGTACAGGTAGAGGTCACCGGCCTTGTCGGTGGCGACCAGGTCGGCCCGGCGGTCGCCGGTCAGATCGCTGCCGCCGGCGAGCCGGTCGTAGACGTGCCAACCGCCGCCGACTCGAACGCGGGGCTCGTAGGGAGTCGTGTAGTTGCTGCCCCTGCCCTGGTGCAGCCAGAGCACGCCGCTCCTGTCGCGGGTGACGGTGTCGGGCGCCGCCGCCCCCGCGACGTCACCGACGGACTCGATGCTGTCGTAGACGTCCCAGCCGCTCTGGGAGTACCCGATGCCCCGCACCTCGACGAGCCGTCCCGTCACGTCGTCCCAGCGCGTGTCGACCCATCGCGCGCCGCCGCCCGGCTGTCGTACGAGCAGATCGGGCGAGCCGTTGTCGCTGTAGTCGTGCACCTGGGGGGTACGGACCACGGTGAAGGTGCCGGTGGAGGTCGCGTCCGGCAGACCGTTCCACGGCTTCGCGGTCACCTTCCACTCGTAGGCGCCGTTGGGTGCGGCGCTCGCCGCTCCCCACGAGTCCGCCACCTCTCCGGCCCAGTCCAGGCGGACCCGGCCGTCCGGGTAGACCCCGGTGCCGGTGGAGCCTGCGACGGGCTGCAGCGTCTGCTGGAAGACCTTCCCCGTCGTCCTGCTCCTGAGCTCAACGGAGAAGTCAGCCCGGTTCGAGGAGAACTGCCAGGTCAGACGGGTCCGGGAAAGGCCGTCGAGGTCCAGGAGGGCCGGGGCGCCGCCGCCGACGTACGTGACGGGGGTGGTGGCGTCGTCCGGCTTCTCCATGGAGGCGACCAGACGAGCGGCCGGTTTCCCGTGCGCGTCGAACCGGATCTCGTAGACGCCCTCGCCGTGGACCTCGGTGGAGCCGATGGCGAGCAGGGTGCCGTCGGGGCCCTGTGTGACGTTCCGCGCCTGGTCGAGAAGCTCGACCCTCGATCCGTCGGACAGGGAGAGAGCGGTGAACGCGGTCGAGACCGTGCCACGGAAGGGGGTGGCGGCGAAGGCGAACCAGCTGTCGCCCACCAGGCCGCCGGTGACCCACGACTCCGTGTCGGGCCCGAGAGGCACCCGACGGACCGACTTCTGCCCCCGCAGCGCCGTGGCGAGCACGGCCTTGCCGGCGTCCGCCTCCAGCCACGCCACCTGACGCGACGAGAGGTACGTGTTCTGGGGGAAGTAACGGCCGGTCGGACCGTGGTCCAGCTTGTAGGAGTCGACGACAGCCGCGGTGGCCAGGTCGACGACGGCGATCTCCTCCCCCTGGATGGCGGGGTCGTAGTAGCTCGCGAGGGCGGCGTCGGTCAGCTTGCCGGACAGCCAGCTTCCCCCGTTGGACGGTATGCCGGCCACGTGACGGGTGGTCGTGCGGCCGCCGTCCGAGCTGATCAGGTTCGGTCCGGAATCGTCGTACGGAACCCCGAGGACCGTGCCGCCCGCAGCGCCCTGGATGTCGCCGTAGATCCCCGCCGCGTCGGTCCTCTTGATGGTGGCCGGCGGAGCGCCGGTCGCCATGTCGTACACCAGCATCGATTCGACCGTCGTGCTGTACGAATCCGGGTTCACGACCACCACGGTGTCCGAAGCGGAACCGAGGACGGTGCTGTACGGGTTCGTTGCGACAACCGTCGACACGCCGTCCGCGTACCGCGTCCAGCGTGTCTTGCCGTCACTGCCCGTGGAGAGGAAGCCTGTGGTTCCCGCCCCCTTGAGCTCACCCCCGTCGGCCAGGAAGGGCACCGGAGCCGGCTTGGTGCCAGCGGTCCGCGTGGGGGCGGCCGGCGCCGCCGCCGACGCGGGGGCGGCCGTGGCCGGCGGTGCGACGAGCGGACCTGCGACGGCCACCCCCAGAACGACCCCCACCGACATCGAGACACGTCGTGACAAACCAGTACGCAAGGTGCTTTCTCTCCCCAACTTCATGGACACGCCCTTATGACCGGTCACTCTGCTGAAAGGTTGTACGACTGCCGTCGCCAGAATGAAGACCGCCACCCCCCGTACAGCCAGAAGGGCCGACCTCGGGAGGTCGGCCCTTCTGCCGTCCGGGGGCCCGCCGCCAGGACTGGACACCCTCTTGGCCGGCGTCTTCATGGCGGCGGTCTTCCTCTTCGGGATCTCGTGCACCGTGCGGCGCGCGCGGTTCGCACGGCCTGCGGGCACGCGAAACCGACCCCGGCGTGATGTCGGGGTCGGTCGGCGGTGCTGGTGTCGGGGGTAGGCGTGATCGCCCGGTCGTGTCACGGGCCGTTCTCCGGCGGTGACGGAGGTCCTCGCGACGGCGCCGCGAGGTCGGGCCCGCCGGGAAGCGGCGGGGCCCGGCTCAGACCCCCCAGGGGTCGAGCCGGGCCCCGAGGGTCCGGTCGTGCCGGATCAGGCCATCAGGACCGAGTCGTCCAGGGTGCGCGCGCCGGGCAGCCGGTGCCGCGCGGCGATCAGCGCCGCGTCCACGTCACGTGTGCCGGTGGAGACGCACAGCGTGTACGCGATGTCGTCGAGCCTCCGCCGCACCTCGGCGTTCCCGTTCTCCGCGTGCAGCGTCATCAGCGTCTCGTACTGCTCGATCAGATTGCTCAACACCGCGGGATGGGCCATCAGCACCGTACGTCTCCCCTCGCCGCCAGGGCGCCTGCCGCCCGGCTCGAAGCGGCGCGTACCCCCGGTCCCGGGTTGTATGCGGTCTCTTGATCGGTCCGTTCCAGCCGCTTGACTTCCCTCCGCCCTCCTCGTGACGATCACGGGGGAGTAGGGTCGTCTTAATTGCCGTACGGCAACGGTCGAGGCCGGAGCCGTGCGGGAGGGGGTGCGGTCCGACCGGCGCCCGTGACCAGTGCGGTCCCTGTGGGTGTCCGGCGAGTGAACGAGGTTGAGGCATGTCTGAGACGACGATCGAGGATCCCTCGGCCGCGCCGCGGTCGGGACCGCCGGCGGTGGGTGAACAGGAGCTGCGTCAGTTCCTGGCAGGCCTCACCGCCGTACGGGACGGGGACTTCGGGACCCGGCTGCCCGACACGGCCGACGGGCTGATGGGCGAGATCTCCAGTGTGTTCAACGGGATGGTCGACCAGCTCTCCCTCTTCACCTCCGAGGTGACCCGCGTCGCCCGGGAAGTGGGCACGGAGGGGACCCTCGGCGGTCAGGCGAAGGTCCCCGGAGTCTCCGGAACCTGGGCGGACCTCACCGAGTCCGTCAACGCGATGGCCGGCAACCTCACCACCCAGGTCCGTGACATCGCCCAGGTCGCCACCGCCGTCGCCAAGGGCGACCTCTCGCAGAAGATCGACGTGGACGCCCGCGGCGAGATCCTGGAGCTCAAGAACACCATCAACACGATGGTGGACCAGCTCTCCTCCTTCGCCGACGAGGTCACCCGCATGGCCCGTGACGTCGGTACCGAGGGCATCCTCGGCGGCCAGGCGGACGTGAAGGGCGTCTCCGGCACGTGGCGCGACCTCACCGACTCCGTCAACTCCATGGCCGGCAACCTCACCGCGCAGGTGCGCTCCATCGCGCACGTCGCCACCGCCGTGGCCAAGGGCGACCTCTCGCAGAAGGTCGACGTGGACGCCCGGGGCGAGATCCGGGAGCTGAAGAACACCATCAACACGATGGTCGACCAGCTCTCGGCCTTCGCCGACGAGGTGACCCGGGTCGCGCGCGAGGTCGGCACCGAGGGCAACCTCGGCGGCCAGGCCACCGTACGGGGCGCCTCGGGCACCTGGAAGGACCTCACCGACAACGTCAACGTGATGGCGTCCAACCTCACCGGACAGGTGCGGTCGATCGCCCAGGTCGCGACCGCCGTGGCCCGCGGTGACCTCTCCCGCAGGATCACCGTGGAGGCGAAGGGCGAGGTCGCCGCGCTCGCCGACACCATCAACACGATGGTGGACACCCTGTCGGCGTTCGCGGACGAGGTGACCCGGGTCGCCCGTGAGGTCGGCACCGAGGGCCGCCTCGGCGGACAGGCGAGGGTGCCGAACGTGGCCGGCACCTGGAAGGACCTCACCGACAACGTCAACTCGATGGCCAACAACCTCACCGGCCAGGTCCGCAACATCGCCCAGGTCACCACCGCCGTCGCCAACGGCGACCTCTCGAAGAAGATCGACGTCGACGCCCGCGGCGAGATCCTGGAACTGAAGACCACCATCAACACGATGGTCGACCAGCTGTCCTCCTTCGCGGCCGAGGTGACCCGTGTGGCGAGGGAGGTCGGCAGCGAGGGCCGGCTCGGCGGTCAGGCCGAGGTCGAGGGCGTCTCCGGCACCTGGAAGCGGCTGACGGAGAACGTCAACGAGCTCGCCGGGAACCTGACCCGCCAGGTCCGCGCCATCGCCGAGGTCGCGAGCGCGGTCGCCGAGGGAGACCTCACCCGCTCGATCACCGTCGACGCCTCGGGCGAGGTCGCCGAGCTCAAGGACAACATCAACGCGATGGTCGGCTCGCTGCGCGAGACGACACGGGCCAACCAGGAGCAGGACTGGCTCAAGTCCAGCCTCGCCCGGATCTCGGAGCTCATGCAGGGCCACCGCGACCTGGCCGTCGTCGCCGAGCTCGTCATGGACGAACTGACCCCGCTCGTCTCCGCCCAGTACGGCGCCTTCTACCTGGCGGAGGACGGTTCCGACGGCGTCGAACTGGGCCTCGTCGGTTCCTACGGCCTCCCCGCGGACGGCACCCGCCGAGGCCGGTTCCGGCTGGGCGAGTCCCTCGTCGGGCAGGCCGCCGGCAGCCGCCGCACCATCGCCGCCGAGAACGTGCCCGGCGACTACGTCTACATCTCCTCGGGACTCGGCAGCACGGCACGGGCCAGCCTGATCGTGCTGCCGATCGTCGTCGAGGACCAGGTGCTCGGCGTCATCGAGCTGGCCTCCTTCTCCCCCTTCACCTCCGTGCACCGGGACTTCCTGGAACAGCTCATGGAGACGGTGGGCGTCAACGTCAGCACCATCGTCGCCAACGCCCGCACCGACGAGCTGCTGGACGAGTCCCAGCGGCTGGCCGACGAACTGCGGGCGCGTTCCGAGCAGTTGCAGGTGCAGCAGGACGAGTTGCAGCGCTCCAACGCGGAACTGGAGGAGAAGGCGGCCCTGCTCGCCTCACAGAACCGCGACATCGAGGCCAAGAACCTGGAGATCGAGCAGGCCCGGCAGGAACTCGAGGACCGGGCCCAGCAGCTCTCCCTGGCCTCCAAGTACAAGTCCGAGTTCCTGGCCAACATGAGCCACGAACTGCGCACCCCGCTCAACAGCCTCCTGATCCTCGCCCAGCTGCTCGCCCAGAACCCGACCCGCAACCTCACGGCCAAGCAGGTCGAGTACGCCGGCATCATCCACTCGGCCGGCTCCGACCTGCTCCAGCTGATCAACGACATCCTCGACCTGTCCAAGGTAGAGGCCGGCAAGATGGACCTCAACCCGGAACGGGTCCAGCTGCGCCGGCTGCTCGACTACGTCGAGGCGACGTTCCGCCCGCTCATCACGCAGAAGAGCCTCGCCTTCACCGTCTCCACCGCCGCCGGCGTCCCCGTCGACCTGGTCACCGACGACTCCCGGCTGCGGCAGGTGCTGCGCAACCTGCTCTCCAACGCCGTCAAGTTCACCGAGCGCGGCAGCGTCGAACTGCGCATCGAGCCCGCCTCGGACGACGAACTGCCCGCGACGGTCCACCGTGGGGGCGCCGTGGTCGCCTTCCGCGTCACGGACACCGGCATCGGCATCGACTCCCAGCACCTGGAGGCCATCTTCGGCGCCTTCCAGCAGGCGGACGGGACGACCAACCGGAAGTACGGCGGTACCGGCCTCGGCCTGTCCATCAGCCGGGAGATCGCCTACCTACTCGGCGGCGGCCTCACCGCCGCCAGCGAGCCGGGTCAGGGCAGTACCTTCACCCTCTATCTGCCCGTCGCCCGGGCCGACTTCAAGGAGCAGCCCGCCCACGTCCAGGTGACCGGCCCCGACACCGGCACCGGCACGGGGTCCGAGGCCTCCGACGACGGGGCCCGCCCCGCCCGGCCCGCGCTCACGGCCCCCACCCCGGGCCGGCCGGCACGGCAGACCCGGCGACTGCTCGTGATCGAGGAGCGCCCGCGCGGGCTGCTCTCGCTCGTCGCCGAGAACGCCGTCGCGGAGCTGTCCGCCGGCCGCGACCGCGCGGGCCGCGAGGACCTGGAGCTGATCGCGGCCGTGGGGCCGCAGGAGGCCGCGTCCGCCCTCGCCACCCAGCCGTTCCACTGCGTCGTGATCGAGGTCGACATGGCCGACGGCGAGGCGCTGCGCTTCCTGGACGCCATGGACGGCGACGCGGCCCTGCGTACCGTCCCCGTCCTCGCCCACAACAACCGCAGGCTCACCGACGAACACGAGCGGGCGCTCCAGGCGCTCGCCGGCCGACGGCCGCTGGAGCTGATCTCCAGCCTCGACGAACTGCGTGAGCGGATCGCCCTGCACCTGTCGGCCGACCAGCCGGGCGAGGTCGTGCCCCTGGTGCGCGGCGAGCACCGGCCGCCGGTGCCCCAGACCATCGACTCCACCCTGCACGGCCGCACGGTGCTCGTGGTCGACGACGACGCCCGCAACCTCTACGCCCTCAGCGGCATCCTGGAGCTGCACGGCGTCAACGTCCTGCACGCGGAGAACGGGCGCAAGGGCATCGAGGCACTCACCGCGCACCCCGACATCGACCTGGTCCTGATGGACGTCATGATGCCCGAGATGGACGGCTACACCGCCACCTCCAGGATCAGGCAGATGCCGGCCCACGCCGGACTGCCCGTCATCGCGGTCACCGCCAAGGCCATGCCGGGCGACCGCGAGAAGAGCCTGGCCTCGGGCGCCAGCGACTACGTCACCAAGCCCGTCGACGCCGACGACCTCATCGACTGCATCCGCCGGTGGCTGCACGACGGATGACCCCGCTCCCCGTCCCGCCGGCCCGTACGGAGCCACCCGGCGGATCCCGTGACAGCGCCACCCGGCGGGTCCCGTCCGCGCGGCTCCGTACCGTGTCCCCCACCGTCCCGCGGCCCGGAGCCGCCGACTACGAGGAGTCCCCGTCTTGAGTGTTCCCCACCGCCACGGCGGCGACCCCGCCGTCGGTCCCCGGGGGGACGGCGCTCCGCCGCCGGCCGATCCGGCCGGGGCCGTCACGGCGACCGCCCCGCCGGACACGGAACGTCGCGCCGCGGAGGACCGCTCCTCCGTCGGCCGGCTGGCCGCCACGGTGGAACGACTCCGCGGAGAGGTGCGCGCCGCGCACGCCGCGGCCGAGGGGCGTGCCCTGATCGAACTCGCCAAGGGCGTCATCGTCGAGCGGCTCGGGTGCGGCCCCGCGCAGGCGGCGCGGCAACTCGCCGTGCTGGCCGAGCAGGCCGGGCTCTCGCAGCTGGAGCTGGCCGCGGACATCATCAACCAGGCCTCCCGCGACCGGGTCTCCGAGGTCGCCGACGACTTCGTCAGACGGACCGCGGCCGAGGCGGGCGGGCCGGCGGCGGGCGCCGACGCGTCGGTCGCCGTGCGCCTGCGCACGGCCGAGAGCGCCGCGCTCAACGCGGGGGACAGCCAGGCCGTCGCCGAGTCCCTCCTCGCGCACGCCCTCGCGCCCCTGGGAGCCTGCGCCGTCGCCATCTGGACCACCGGCACCGACTCCTCCCTCACCCTCCGCGGTCACGCGGGCTTCGGTGAGGACGAGCCGGCCCGCTGGCGCTACGTACCGCCGGGCGTGGCCACGGCGGCCCGGCAGGCGCTCGCCGGCCGTCGAACGGTCTGGCTCCCCTCGCTCGGCTCCACCGGCATCCCCTCGATCGGCCACGCACGCCACCCCGACGGCGGCCGGGTGGTCGTACCCGCCGGGACCGGGGGCCGGATCCACGGCGTCCTGGAGATCTGCTGGCCCCGGCCGCTGGATCCCCAGCCCCAGGCCGTGCAGCGCCAGATCGAGGCCCTGGCCGAACTCTGCGCCCACACGCTGGAGACACCCTCCGCGCATCCCGTGCCGGTCCGCCCCGCCCCGTCCGACGCGCTCTCGGAGCTCGTGGAGCTCGCCGACGGGCTCTACGACCCCGTTCTGGTCCTGACCCCGCACCTGGACATCGACGGCCACCTGCGCGACTTCCGCATACGCCACGCCAACGCGCACTTCCAGGACCCCGCGGGCCGGCCACGGAGCGCCGTGGACGGGGCCCTGCTCCTGGAGGCGTACCCCACGACGGCCGGCGAGAGCGAGCTCTTCGAACGGATCGAGCGCGTCTACGCCACCGGGGAGCCGTTCCGCGCCCGCCGGACCAGCCTCACCGCCCTCGTCGACCAGGTGCCGCTCGCGTCCGCCGCCGACATCAGCATCAGCCGGCACGGCGACAGCGTGCTGCTCGTCTGGCGCATCGAGGACGAGTCCGCCCGGCTCGCCAGCCTGCTGCAGCACGCGCAGCGGCTCGGCCGCATCGGCGGCTTCGAGGAGGACGTCCTCACCGGAGAGATCACCTGGAACGGACAGCTCTACGACCTCTTCGGCCGGGACGCCGGCGAGGCGCCGGTCTCCGTGCGTGCCCTCACCTCCCACGCCCACCCCGACGACGCCGCCGTCATCGGCCGCTTCCTGCGGGCGGTGCTGCACCAGGGGAGACCGGGCTCGGCGAACTTCCGCATGCTGCGCCGGGACGGTGTGACCCGCCACATCCGGGTGATCGCCGAACCCACCGTCGACGCCGACCGGCGGCTCCTCGCCGTGCGCGGCGCCTACCAGGACATCTCCGCGCAGCACTGGACGGAGGTCGCCCTGGCCGCCACCCGTGACCAACTCGCCGTCACGGAGCAGGAATCGGCGGAACGCAACCGTCTGACCCTGCAGCTGCAGCACGCCATCATGCCGCCGACCCGGGCTCCGCTCGCCGCCCCCGGCCTCGACGTCGCCGTGCGCTACCGCCCCGCCGAGACCGAGTCCCTGGTCGGCGGCGACTGGTACGACGCCGTCGTGCTGCCGTCCAAGAAGATCCTGCTGTGCGTCGGGGACATCGCCGGCCACGGCATCGGGGCCGCCACGGGCATGGTGGTCCTGCGCAACGCCCTGCGCGGCCTCGCCGTGACCGGCGCGGGCCCCGCGCAGCTGCTGTCGTGGCTGAACAGCGTGGCGCACCACCTCACGGCCCAGGTCACGGCCACCGCCGTCTGCGGCGTCTTCGACCCCGGGACCCGAACCCTGCGCTGGGCCAGAGCCGGCCATCTGCCGCCGGTCCTCGTTCGGGGCCCGCGGGCCACCGCCCTGCCGATGCTGCAGGGGATGCTGCTCGGGGCGCTCGCCGAGGCCGAGTACGACGAGGCGGAGATCCAGCTGGAGCCGGACGACACGCTGCTGATGTACACCGACGGTCTCGTCGAACGACGGGACACCTCCGTGCACGACTCCGTCACCCAGCTCCTGACCATGGCGCAGGCACCCGCCGAGAACCTCGAACGGCGGCTCGACCTGCTGCTCACGCACAGCAAGTCCGACACCGACGACGACACATGCCTGATCGGCGTGCGGGTGTCCTGACCGCACGGCACCACCGACCATTCCCCCACCGTGGAAAGCAGGGAACATGACCGAGCGAGAAGTGAACCTCGACGTCGAGGTGGAGACCCGCGACGCCGGCACGGCGGTGCTCACCGTCGGCGGCGAACTCGACCTGGACACGGCCACACTGCTCCATCACCACCTGGCCAACCAGTTCCTGCACGGCCGGCGCCACCTCGTGCTCGACCTCACCGCTCTGAACTTCATGGACTCGTCCGGACTGAACGTCCTCATCCGGGCGGCGCGGGAGGCCCGGGAAGCCGGGGGCGACCTGCATCTCGCCGCGCCCGCCCCCGCCGTGCGGCGCATCCTGGAGATCACCGGTCTGACGATGACCACGCCGCTGCACGCCGATGTGGCCGAGGCGCTGGTCGCGGTGGACCGCGCCGCGTAGACGAAGGGTGGTGCGGTCCCGCCGGGGGACGGGACCGCACCGAAGGCACAAGGAGGAACAAGAGCACGTGGAAGAGATCGCCGACGTCGAGCGGGCGCTGCGCCTGGCCGCCCCGCACCTGCTGGTGAGCGTCGTGGACGAGGCTCTGCGGGAGCACTGCGGCGCACGGCGCGTGGAGCTCCGGCTGGCCGACTACGGACTGCGCTCGCTCCAGCTCGTCGGGGACACGCCCCACGCGGCACCGGCGGTCCTGATCCACGACAGTCCCCAGGGGCGCGCCTTCGGTGCCCAGGAGCCGTACGTCACCCATGAGGCCGACGCCGTCGAGGCGCATCTGCCGGTGACCGTCAGGGGCGACCGGATGGGCGTCCTCACCGTGGCCCTGCCGACGGGGAGCGATCTCGCGCGGCTGCTGCCCGAGCTGTGGCAGATCTGCGAGGCCCTGGGCCACGAGATCCTCGTGGCGGAGCGCGACACGGACCTGTACGTCCTGGCGCGACGGGCCGCGCGCCTGACCCTGGCGGCCGAGATGCAGTGGCAGCTCCTCCCGGGGCGTTCCTGCGCCCGGGCCGAGTTCGCGCTCGGCGCGCACCTGGAACCCGCCTACGCGATCTTCGGGGACAACTACGACTGGTCGGCCTCGGCCGACCACCTGACCCTGACGGTCACCAACGGGATGGGGGAGGGGATCGAGGCCGCGCTCCTGACGAGCCTCGCCATCAACGCGCTCCGCAACGCCCGTCGGGCCGGTCTCGGCCTCGCGGACCAGGCGGCCCTGGCGGACCAGGCCGTGTACGCGCAGTACCGCGGCGGCGCCTTCGTCTCCGTCCTCCTGCTGCGCTTCCACCTCGCCACCGGTGAGGTGGAGGCCGTGGACGCGGGCTCGCCCCGCCTGTGGCGCCTGCGGGACCGCTCCGTCGAGCCCGTCACCTTCGAGGCCCAGCTGCCCCTGGGCATGTTCGAGGAGTCCGTCTACGTCCCCCAGCGCTTCACGGTGCGCCCGGGGGACCGGCTGCTCTTCGGCAGCGACGGGGTGTACGACGCGGCCTCACCCGACGGGGAGAGCTACGGAGACCGGGCGCTGGCCCGCGCGCTCACCGCGACGAGGCTGCTGCCGCCCACCCAGGTCCCGGGGGCGGTCCTGCGGGAACTCGCCGCCTATCACGGCGCCAATCCGCTGGAGGACGACGCGCTCGTCGTCTGTCTCGACTGGCGGGGGCGGGAGGGCTCGACCGGCTCCGTGCCCCCGGAGGCCGCCGGCTCCTGACCCCGTCCGCCCGCTCGCGCCCCGTGTCCCGTCCGGGGCCGTGCCGGTGGCCCACCCGTGTCCACAGTTGCCGTGCGGCAACTGTATCCTTGGGGCAACACCTGGCTCGTGCCCGGGGTAGACACGCAGCAGGTGACCAGAGGGTGGCGAGTGGGACATGGGGCACGCGGCCGGCCGGAGCGGACGGCGCGCAGACGTCAGGCGGTCCGGACGTCCTTCAGCGGTGCGCCCGGGCGTGACGTGGGCGAGGCGGAACCCTCGCCCAGGGCGTCCTGGAACCCGGTCAGCCCGCGCAGCAGCGCCTTGCGGCTCGCCGGGGACATGGCCGAGATGACGGTCAGCAGGGCCTCCTCGCGCTGGATCCGGAGGTCCCTCAGGTACGCCTTGCCGCGCGCCGTCAGGTGCAGTTCGAGCTGTCGGCGGCTGACGGGGCTGGGCAGCCGTTGTACGAATCCCAGCGCCTCCAGGCGATCGCACATGCGACTCACCGAGGGCGGCGCGGAGCCCAGCAGGTCACCCAGGGTGCGCAGGCTGATGCCCTCCTCGCGATCGAGGCTGTACAGCACGCGCAGCTGAGTCGCCGACACCGGTGTCGACGACACCATGTCCCGGCCGCGCTCCCACAGCACCTCAAGGAGCTCGATGAGCTCGCGGGCGGCCTGTGTCGTCTCCTGCGGCTCCCGTGGGGACGGGGCGGGGTTCGTGGCCATGGCTACCGACACTCCTCAGACGTCCGGGGCCGGGGACTTCGGCCTTGCGACACGCCGGTCATCTCCACATCTCTCCAGAAGGCGGTACGGACTCGGTGGATCGACGCGTGACCACGGAACGCGCGCTGCGCGGGGCGCCGCCACACCGGCTTCTGGACTCCCTCCGTGTCAGTCTGGCGCGGCACATCGCCGCACTCTCCGTCGACCTGTTGCTCGTCGACTACGGGCTGACGTCACTGCGTCCCGTCGAACCCGTGCAGGCTCGGGCCGGGGTGCAGCACGTACCCATGGGGTCAGGGCCCGCGGGGCGCGCCTTCGCCACACAGCAACCATATCTTTCCGGTGGTGACGGGCCCACGGCGACCGCGTTCCTTCCTGTGACGGTTCGTGGCGAACGGTGTGGCGTCCTCGTGGTCGTCCTGCCCTCGGACCGGGTCGCACCGCGGTCGATCGAGGACCTCGCCCAGGTCGCGGAGTCGCTGGGACACGCGCTGCGGGTCGCCGAGCGGCACACCGATCTGTACCGCCGGACGCGCCGGGCCCACCCTCTCAGTGTCGCCGCGGAGATGCAGTGGGGCGTGCTCCCCGGACGGTCGTGCGCAGGCGCCGAGTTCGACCTGCACGCCTACTGGGAACCCTCGTACACCTCGGGCGGGCACGTCCTGGACTGGTGCGTGACGGAGGAGGAGCTCACGCTGGTCGTCGGCAACGGCACCGGCCCCGGCACGCGGTCCGCCCTCCTGAGCAACCTCGCCCTGAACGCGATCCGCAATGCCCGCCGCGCCGGACTCGATCTGGTCGGCCAGGCGAGCCTCACCGACCAGGCGCTCTACGGGCAGCACCGGGGGGAGAGATCGCTCTCCGCCCTTCTGCTGAGCTTCGCCCGTGCCACCGGCGAGGTGCGGGTCGTCGACGCGGGCTCGCCGACCGTCTGGCGGCTGCGCGGGGGCGTGACCGAGCGGATCGAGCTGGAGCGCCAACTGCCCCTCGGGATGTTCGAGGACACCGTCTACGCCACCCAGCGCCTGAGCGTCCTCCCCGGCGACCGGCTGGTCTTCGTGGCGTGCGACCGGGGCGAGACCACCCCCGACGGCGACGACGAGTCGCTCGACCGCTCGGTCGGACCGGCGGTCGACCGGACCGGGCACGTCGCCGGCCGGGACACGCCCCAGGCCGTCGTGCGGGCGCTGCGGGAGGCGCCCGGCACCATGCCCGACGACATCCTCGTGCTCTGTCTGGACTGGCACGGCCGCGACCCCGGCACCGAGCGGCGGGAGCCGGCGGGCGAGGACGCGCGGACGGTCTGACGCGGCACGGCGGGACCCCGCGGAGAGGCGCGCGAGGAAACGATTCCGTCATCCTCGCACCAGGAGGGCGGTGCGGTACGTAGGCTTTACTCTCTGCCACGGGAGAATGGAACGCGCAATGCAGGGAAGGGCGCGTTACGAGAGGGAAGCATGGCACGAAGCCGTGTGAGGGGGGAGGAAGGGCCGATGACGGACGCGATCACCGCGGAGCGGGCGACCCGGGGGCCGGTGCGGTCCGTGGCTGTCGACTACGACGGAGCCGACGACGGCATGATCGGCTCCGCCCGTGATGCCACCGCGGACTTCCTCACCGCCTCGGCGGAGGGACAGGGACCGCAGGTGAGCCGCGCGTGCGTCGATCTGGCACGGCTGGTGGTCAGCGAACTGGTGACCAACGTGGTGCGCCACGCGCCGGGGCCCTGCCGCCTGCTGCTCGAACTGTTCGAGGACGCCCTGGAGATCTCCGTGTTCGACCGCGCGGAGACCTCGCCGGTTCCCCGGGGCCACGACCCCGGCCGCATCGGCCAGCACGGGGTCGAGATCCTCGTCGCCGTCTGCGAGAGCGTGAGCGTGGAGCCGCTCCCCTCGGGCAAGCGGGTCAGGGCCCGCCTCCTCCTCACCTGAGCCCGCCCCTCCGATCGTCGCGCAACAAAATCTTTTCGGATCGCGCGGGCATGGCCCCCCGGAGTCGGGGTACGCGGCCGCTCGGAGAAGGACAGGTTGTCACCGTGGGAGGGGTGGTCGGAGTGCTGGCTCCAGTGCCGACGAAGATCAAGGCCGGGACCGAGCAGACGATGGTGCTGCCCGTCGTCGAAGCGCCCCGGAAGGTCGCGCCGAAGGACGCGCGGGAGCTGTCGCGGGTGTTCTTCGACAGGCTGGCGGTACTGGAGGAGGGGACCCGCGAGTACCAGTACGCGCGCAACACGCTGATCGAGATGAACATGTCGCTCGTGCGCTACGCGGCCGGCCGGTTCCGGGCCTCCCGCGCCCACGAGATGGAGGACATCGTCCAGGTCGGCACGATCGGTCTGATCAAGGCCATCGACCGGTTCGACCTCTCACGCGAGGTGGAGTTCACCAGCTTCGCCGTCCCGTACATCGTCGGCGAGATCAAGCGCTTCTTCCGTGACACCTCCTGGGCGGTCCACGTACCGCGCCGGCTGCAGGAGGCCCGGGTGGAGCTGGCCAAGGCCACCGACGAGCTGAGCTCCCGCCTCGGCCGGGCCCCGAGCGTCGCGGAGCTGTCCGCGCTGATGAACCTCTCGGAGGACGAGGTCATCGAGGCCAGGGTCGCCTCCAACGCCTACAACTCCACCTCGCTCGACGCGGCGGTCACCGGCGAGGAGGAGGACGGCGGCGCCACGCTCTCCGACATCCTCGGAGCGGAGGATCCCGCGCTCGAACTCTTCGAGGACGTCCACGACCTCGCCCCCCTGCTGAGCGGGCTCGCCGAGCGCGACCGGCTCCTGCTCCACCTGCGGTTCGTCGAGGAGCTGACGCAGGCGGAGATCGGCAAGAGGCTGGGTGTCTCCCAGATGCAGGTGTCACGACTGCTCTCGCGCACCATCGCGCGCCTGCGGAAGGGCATGCTCGACCCCCTGGAGGCCTGAACCTCCGGGATCGACCCCCTGGAGGCCTGACCCTCCGGGAGGGCCCGGACCCTTCGTCCGGGCGGAACCCGTGACCTCCGCCGACCGGCGGAGGTCACGGGGCGTCGTCGCTGTGTCCGCACACCCAGGCGAGCGCGGCATGCACGCCGCGGTTGTACTCCCGGGGGCCCAGGGGGCTGGTCGGATCCTCGGCCTGCACCACGGCCGCGTCCACCTCGGCGGTGAGCGTCTGCAGGTCGGGGACCTCCTGACCGGCGCCGGACCCGGTGACGGGCGCGCGTTCCGCACCTCCGAGCGCCCAGCTCAAGGCCGCCGCCGCCCCACCGCGGAACTGGGGCGACGGGTCCCCGGGACCGGCCGCCCCCGCACCCAGCCGCTTCCGGGCCAGCTCGACGTCGGCACGGGCCCGCGTGCCCACCAAGGGCTCCTCGCCCTGTCGTCTCTCTTCGTGAAGGGTCATACCGCACGACTACCCCCCTCCCGGTCCCTGATGTCCGGTACCGACGGACGACCGGAGCCGCCCTCGTGGCGCGGTGTCACCACGGGCCCACCGGAAATCGGTTGTACCCGCCACGAATGAGATGGCCCTTCCGTGGTAGACGAACCCTCTGCCCTCCGGGCCGCCGGTACCGCTGGCTCCCGCCGCCCGGTGCGCCCGACGCGCTGACACCGAGCGTGACCGAAAGGGATGAGGACATGCTGGACGAACCACTGTCGATCGTGCCGGACATCTCGATCGCCGCGGCCGTGGGGCGGCGCGCGCTGCCCCACCGGCTCTGCGCCGCCTTCACCCGATCACTGGGTGCCCAGGGGGCGACGCTCTCGCTGCTGCCACGCGTCGAGCACTGGCAGCTCCTGCACGCCACCGACGAGTCGGCGCTGCAGGCGGAGGCCGCGCAGTTCGCCCGCGCCCAGGGGCCCTCGGTCAGCGCCGCCCTGGAGATGCGGCCCGTGTACGTCCCCGACCTGCTCGACCCTCCGCGCGGCTCCGGCCCGTCCGAGGAGCCCCCGGGGACGCGGCCTGTACTGGCGCTGCCGCTGCACACCCCGCACACCCCGATCGGCGTGATCTGTCTGTACTTCACCGAGTCCGCTCGTGTGACGGACACCCACATCACCCAGGCGCAGAGCGCGGCCGGGCTCGCCCTGGAGGCCCTGCTCCGCTGGCGGCCCGTGCACGCGGGCGCCGACAGCCGACGCCCGCTCTGGGCCACGGACACGCGTGCGGCGCGCTGGGAGCGGATCCATCAGGCCGCCGGCTACGTCGCCGCTCAGGAGGACTGCGCCGCCTCCGAGGGGCTGGCCCGCCTCCAGGAGGTGAGCTCCCGGGACGGCCAGTCGCTCCTCGACGTGGCCGACAGCGTCCTCCAGCCGTCGCACCCTGCTCTCGAAGGGCCTGACGCGGGGACGCCGCCGGCCGCTCCCGGCCCGCTCCCGTCCTGAGAGCGGACGGACACGGGGAAGCCCCCGGCCGCGGATGCGGCCGGGGGCTTCCCCGGTCAGGCCCGAAGCGGTCCGCTCCGGCTCAGTGCTTCCGCGCCTTGTCCATGTACTTCTTGAAGTAGGGGTTCATGAGTTCCTGGACACGGTCACGGGGCATGACCCTCGGGTCGAAGCGGTTGATGAGGTCGTCACCGATGATCAGCCTCTGGAGGTTGAACGTCTGCTCCCGCCAATCGCTCTTGGCCATGCCCAGCGCCACCCCCAGACGGGGGAGCGGCTTGGTGCCGGTGGTCATGGCGTCCTGCCTGAGGTACAGGTCCTCACCCTTCTGCTCGACCGTGAAAGTGATCGTGGAACCCCGGTCGTCGAAGTACCCCTCCTCGATCACCTCGAAGGTGAAGCTGGTCTCCGCGGTCGTCACCAGGACCACACCGGGGCCTCCGGCCAGGGTGGGGCTGATGCCGTAGTCGCTGAGCCCGGGGTACAGGGTGCAGACCTCTCCGCCGACGAACTCGTCGCAGCCCTTCACCCGGAACGGGAAGACCTCCCCGGGGTTCGCCTTGAACGCGGCCATCACGGACTCCGGCGACCCCAGGATCGACGCCTGTCCCAGATAGTTCTTGTACGAGTAGGTGTACGAGAACTTGTAGTCGCTGACGGGCTTGGGGTTGCTCACGCGCCCCTTCGGTGTCCGGTTGTACGTGCCCTTCTTCCGCGCCTGCTGCGTCATGGCGTCCGCTGCCGCGCGGCAGGAGTCACGGTTGCAGTTGTTGGAGTTGTCGCCGACCACTCCGTCGGTGTCGCCCTCGACACCGGCGCAGATGCCGTCGCGGCCGCCGCCCGGAGAGCCGTGCAGGCACATGCGGCCGTCCGGGTCCGTGTTGTTGACCGGGTCGTTGTTCGCGTAGGCGTAGCCGTTCCACTGCTGCGGGTCCATCGGTGACAGCAGGGGGTCGGGGCTGATGAACCGGCCCGTGGCCGGCTGGTACTGGCGGACGCCGAGGCTGGTGAGCCCGGTGACGTCGTCCTCCTGGCCGCCGACGAACCCCTTGTTGCCGGCCCAGCCGGAGGGCTGGACGCCCCGGACGTTGCCGAACACATCGGTGCGGCTGCGGGTGGCGGTCAGCGTCGACAGGTCGATGCTCAGGTTGTTCGTGCCGTGGTGGTCCGAGGCCTGGGCGACGAACGCCCCGGCGGCGGTGCCCGCCCCGGTGCGCACGATGGTCATGCCGCCGGGGATCGGGTAGTAGCGGACTCCGGTGCGGGCCTGGGTGGTGGTGTTCACCGTCAGCTCGTCGTTGCCGAGGGTCAGCGTGGCGGTCCCGGGGTTCCGGCGGATCAGCAGCTTGCCGTCCGCGTCGTACAGGTATGTCGTGGTGGTCTGCGGAACGGTCCACTTCTGCCCGGCGGGTACGGTCGTGCCGCAGTCGCCCAGGACGAGGTCCGTGCTGTCGGTGGCGACGTCGCCCGGCACCGTCAGGCAGCGGCCGGAAGCGGGGTTGTGGAGCGTGCCGTCGGCGCGCTGGGACCAGGTCTGGTCGGCGCCGCCGTCGCAGTCCTGGAACGTGATCAGCGATCCGGCCGCCGTGCCCATGGCCTGGACGCACCGGTTGCCGCTGGAGAGCGTGCTGTTGGCGCTGGAGTACTTCTGTCCCGCGCCCGTGTTGCACGTGTAGATCTGCAGGGGGCTGCCGACCGCGGTCGAACCGCCCGCCGCGTCCAGGCACTTGCCGCCGATGCCCTTGATCTGGGCGGCCGTGGTCAGCGAGGCGAGCTTGCCCTCGCTGTTCCACGTGAGGCTGCTGGTGCCGGCCTTGCCGGCCCGGTAGGAGGTGGTCGCCCCGTTCTCGTCGTACCGGAACGTGTTGTGGTCAGTGGTCGCACCGGTCTTCGTCGCGGAGAGCAGCAGTCCGTGCGGACCGCCCGTGCCGCCACCCGTGGTGGGCGCGGACGTCGGGGTGTTCTGCTGCGCGGGGGCGCCGAACGTCTGGGTGGTGGTGGCGTCCTTGGCGGTGTCACCCGCCGGGTCGTGGCGGACCACCTTGGAGCGGTTGCCCGTCAGGTCGTACGCGTACTCCTGCCAGTAGGGGGCCGGACCGCCGACGGTGGTGAGTGCCGGGGCGACGGCGCCGCCGGTCGGGGTGGTGTTCGCGCAGGACCCCTGGTCGGCGGTCTGACGCGTGAGCGGGTCGGGCCGGCTGATGCCGCCCGTGTCCGTCCACGCCGTCGTCAGCCGGCCGAGGTGGTCGTACGTGAAGCACTGGCGGTCGGTCTGCGCGGGGGTGTTGTCCGCGATGCTGGTGAGCGAGGTGATCCGGCCGGCCTGGTCGTACGTGTAGCCGGTCTGCTGCACCGCGCCGTTGACCGAGGTCTGCTTGTCGACGAACTGGTCGCGGAGCCGCCCGGTGGCCTCGTCGTACACCGACGTGGCGACGATCTGGGAGGCCCACGGGTTGACGGTGGACCGGATCACGCGCCCGAAGGCGTCGTACTCGGTCTGCGTGTCGTAGGTGGTGGCGCCGGCGTACTTGTACATCTGGCCGTAGTCGTTGTACGAGTACGCGATGTCGTCCAGCGGCAGCCCGCCGAGCGCCGGCAGGAGCGTGCTCTTCGGGTTTCCGGTGAGCCGGTCGTGGGTGCTGCTGACGCTGTACGTGAAGGTGCCGGAGGCGAGCCCCGCGTCCGTGCCGGGCATGGTGATCGTCGTGCCCGTGACCCGGGCACCCTCGTCGTACCCGGTCACGGTGCTGGTGTACGCCTTGCCGCCGGCACCGCCGACGAAGCGGGTGGACGCGGCGGGCTTGCCCCTGCCGTTGGCGGCCGTGTCGAAGGTCCACCGGGCCAGCTGCTTGGCGGCGCTCACGCCGCCGTCGTACAGGCCCGTCTTCCGTCCGAGCAGATCGTAGGTGTAGACGAGCTTCTGGTTCTTGGCGTTGGTGATGGTCGACAGCCGGGAGGCCTCGTCGTACGTCCGCGTGGTCGTACCGGCGTCCGGGTCGCTCGCGCCGACCTGGCGGCCCCGCTGGTCATAGGTGTACGACCAGACGTTGCCCGCGGCGTCCTTGCGGGTCAGGGGTTCGCCGTCGAGGGTCGAGGTGAAGCGGGTGACGGCCGCGTCGGCGGCCCGACCGGTGGGGGTGGGGGTGGAGTACTGCCACAGTTCGGTGGTGTGCCCCAGGGCGTTCGTGAACACCGATGTCGGCGCGCCGCCCTTCGGCGGCAGGACGTCGGTACGGTCCGCGCCCGGATAACTGGTCGTCGTGCGGTTCTGCTCCGTGCCGAGCGACCAGGTCGACACGGTGGTCACCCGGTCGAGGCCGTCGTAGCTCGTCCGCGTCTGTGAGGGGACGGTGCTGTCCGCGGCGGTGACGAGGACCCCCTTCGGGCCCGAGGCGTCGTTGTACCAGGCCGCGTTGGCCGACTTCGCCCGGCCGTGCGAGTCGAGCCGGTTGTCCGTCACCAGGCGGCCGGTGTAGGCGGGGTTGGCCGGGGTGGACTGCGTCTGCCGGGCGTGGGCGAAGCCGTCCATGAGCTGGATCGAGGTGGTCCGCACCGGGGTGGTGCCGTCCACGGTCAGCTTGCCGGTGGTGACCGTGGAGGGGACGCCCGCCTTGTTGGAGACGTTGTAGCCGAACACCACGTCGGCGTTGGCGTGGGACGCGGGGGAGCGCCCCGGCTGCCACACCTCGGTCAGACGGCCCAGCGCGTCGTAGGTGCTGGTCGTGGTCAGCTGGTTGTGGTCGGTCACCTTCAGGACCAGGGACCTGCGGGGATCGAAGGTGGTGACGGTGTCCCAGGTGCCCGTGGCCTGACCGGGGACGGGTGCGGAGACCGTGACCGTGGCCGGCAGCTCGCCGGCGGCGGCCGGGGTGTAGACCGTGCCGGTGGTGGTGCCGTTCGGGTGCTGGGCGTCCTTGCTGTTCGGGTCGGTCGTCGAGGTGACGCGTCCGTAGCCGTCGTACGTGGAGGTGGAGGCCGTGACGAAGACCGGGGTGCCGTCGGTGGCGTACCGGTCCAGGATCTCGCTGCCGGTCGCGTCGCCGGTGGCGGCCGCCTGACCGTGGGCGAGTCCGTCGTAGAGGGTACGGGCCCGCGAGACGGTGTTGGCGGCGACGGGGGCCGCGGTGCAGGCGTCGGCGCCCGACACCTTCAGGACCTCGGACATCAGGGACGTCCGCTGGGCGTCCGGCCCGCTCGCGTAGCCGGTACGGGTGCACTCGTCCGGGACCCCGTCCGCCTGCTCCAGGGAGGTCACGGTCCGGTTGTTCCTGGTGGGGTCGGTGACCTGGCTGCTGGTGCTCGTCCGCCAGGTGCCGTCCGCCAGCTTCACCCGGGTCGTGGTGGTGAGCCTGGTTCCGGTGTACCGGGCGACGAGCGGGGGCAGTCCGGTGCGGGTGTGGGTGGCCGTGTCGACCGGGTCGCTGGAGGCGTTCACGGTCTGGGTGGCGACGGTGCCGCCCGCCCGGTCGTAGGCCTCGGTCTGCAGGACCTGGCCGCCGAGCCAGTCCACGTCGGTGACGTCCCGGCCCAGCGCGTCCGTCAGGTGCGCGGAACGGGCGGTGCCGTTCTTGCGGATGTCACCGTTCATGCCCTGGCGGTATGCGGTGACCGTCTGCGACCTGGGGCCGTCGTTGCCCGAGCCGACGGTGGTGGTCACCTTGGCGAAGCCGCGGAAGTCACCCCAGGTACGGGCCTTGGTCTCGGTCAGCTCACTGTCGTCGCGGTGCCAGGCGGCGGACTCGTACGCGTACGAGGTGATCTTCTGGGGAGTGTCGGTGGCGGTGTCGTTCTCGGTCAGGGACTTGACCGTGTAGTGGTGGAACCAGTCGAGCACCGGGTCGGCGTCGGCGATCGAGCCCGGTGGGGACCACCGCACCGGGTAGCAGGCGCGGTTGTTGTCGTCCTCGGCCGTCGGCATCACGTTGTTGATCCGTGAGCAGTCGGGGAGGTTGTAGTCGACGTTCAGGACGCCGCCGGTCTCGTTGCGGATCTGCTGGATCCGCGGGCGGTTCATGATCGGAGGAGCCGGTACCAGGTTCGTGCCGTCCACCCGGTTGGGCAGCATGACGGGCGTGAACGACACGAGAGGAAGGTCGATGCTCGGCGTGGCGGTACTGCCGGTCTTGCCGGTGTGCTGGACGGAGTCCAGCCACAGGGCGCGCTGGCTGCCCGCGTCCTTCGGGTCGGGGAAGGAGTGGGCCAGCTGGTAGGAGTCCACGTCCTGCCAGGCGTTGCCGACCCGCACCTTGGTGGTGATCCGGGTCAGGCGCTTGGTGCTGAAGTACGTGGCGGCGTAGTAGACGCAGGTGCCGGTGCTCTTGCACTCGTTCTCCACCGGCACGTCGGGCCAGTTGGCCTTGTTGGCGACGGTCCGGTTGACGGTCTCACAGGCCGTGCCGGCCGCGACGCAGCGCTCGGAGACGGCGAAGTCGATCCTGGCGGCTGGCTGGAGCGCCCCCTTGGCCGCGATCTGCTCGGAGAGCTTCTGTCCGTAGCCGATGCTCGCCAGCGTGGTGGCCCGGGTGTACTCGGTCATGGTGCCGTTGCCGTTGTTCTGGCCGGCGCCGCGCTTGTACCAGTTGGTCTCCGGAGCCCACGTGTACGTGGTGAGGTTTCCGTGCGGGTCGACGACGTAGTCGAGCGACAGACGCTGCCACATCTGGCACCAGGAGCCGGCGCCCTTGGCGGCCTCGTAACACGGCTGGCCGCTCTTGGGCGTGTACACCGGCACGGAGGACACGGAGCGGGTGGCCGGATCGGTCCTGTCACCGCCGGGCAGGTGGTTGACGCCGAAGTAGTACGTGGTGCCCGAGGAGTCGGTCACCTTCGCGTACGAGCCGTCCCGGACGCCGTTGGCGGCGCCGGAGCCGAACTCGATCCTCGTGCCGTCGTCGTTCTTCAGGCGCCACACACCGGTGGCGGCGTCGGTGGTGGCCGTCGTCGAGCCCGCCTTGTCGTCGCGCACGAGGGCGCCCGCGTGCGAACCCAGTGACAGCGAGGCGTTGAACCCCGCCCAGCAGGCGTCACCCGAGTCGGGGATGCCCGCCTTGTCGCAGGGCTTGAAGACGCGTTCGATGTAGCCGGGGTTGAATTCCCAGCCATCGCCGATCCAGGAGGCCTGCGCGTTCGTGACGGAGGTCCTGCCGTCCACGGAGGAGGAGTTGTAGCCCAGCGACACCTCGGGGGCGGTGCCGCCCAGAGCCGGCGGGACCTGGATGGACTGGTCGTACGTGAGCGCGCCCGAGCTGCCGCCCGACGCCCAGCCCTGCGAGGAGCCGAGCGCGGTGGCCTCGTACGTACCACCGGGGCCCGAGGAGTCCGTCTCGGCGGCCAGCAGCATCGGGGCGGCGGGGGAGGCGAGCAGGAGACCCTTCGCCTTCGCCGCTCCGGGGGCGGGAGCCGGGGCCGCGGCCGTCGGGAGCGTCACGTCGGCGACGAGCCGCCCGGTCGCCCTGTCGTAGCGTGTGGTCAGCGGGGTACGCACCTGGCAGGACGGCACCTTCGGTGTCGTCAGCGCGCAGGCCGGCAGCGTCACGAGGCGGCCCCGGGACGCGAACTCGCCCCCGGTCGCCGCCTGCAGGCCGGCCAGGTCAAGGCCGACCTGTACGCGGGAACCCGCGGGGGAGGTGCCGGACGCCCCTGCGGCGAGGGCGAACAGGGCGCCGTTGACCCCGACGTCACGCGCGGAGCGGTCATCGGCGCGCACCACCGCGACCTGGCCGACCGGACCACGTGAGGCCGCGCCCGTCTTGGCGGCGATGCTCTTCCGGGACACCCACACCGGCAGCCGGCCGGCCCGCACCGGGGCGGTGCCGGGCGCGACCGTGAGGTCGGCACTGCCGGCGACCGGAGCGGAGAACGGCGTCCTGGGCCGCGTCGTGGAGCGCGCGGGCACCGGGTAACGGGGCTGCACCGCCTGGGCCTCGGGGGCATCGGCGGCCTTGACCGGCGTGGTGCCGGGCAGCGGTCGGTGCGGTGGCTTCCAGACCTTCGAGAAGTCCGCCTCGGCGGCCTCGGTCCCTGCCTGCGCCGCCTGCACCGCCGGTGCGCCGAGCAGCGAGGCGGCGAGCGCCAGGATGACCGGACCGGCCACCGGCGAGCGGAACGTGCGCGTTCTTCGGCGCACGCCATGGAATGACATGAGGATTCTCCATCTGTGGACAGGAGGGGGCCGGGTCCCGGCCGGGCAGGCGCCGAGACCTTGTGGCGAAGAGGTGCGAAGAGGGGGATTCGGGTGTCGGCGGGACGCGAGTGGAGCCCGGATCCCCGCACATGCCGTTCTGAACGGGGGAAACTAGCAGGAGAATGATCGTTGAGTCACTATCAACTGCAGTTTATGGACGGGTGGGAAAGGTCACCTCACCGCCAATTGGGCACGATCCGGCGCAGGAGGGGCGGAATCATCTCCTCCGGCTGTTGATCGGCTGTGTGCCCGCCTGCCACAGTGCCCCGGTCCTTGCCTGTCCGATCAGGGACTCAACTCGTCTAGAGGAGTGGGCACTCGCATGTCCCATGCACGAAGAGCCGGCTTGCGGATGCCGGTTTCCGCCAGTCTGGCGGCGGGGGTCTCGGCAGTCCTGCTGCTGGCCACGCCGTACATCGCGGAGGCCGCGCCGGTGCCTCTGCCCGAGGCTCCGGCCACGCCGACGGCGTCCGCGGAGCCCGAGGCGCGCTCCACGGCGACCAGGCCCACCGCACCGTCAGGAACGTCCGCTCGTACGGGGGTCGAGCGGGCATGGGAACGGGCGGCGGAGACCGGCGAGGACGTGCCGGTCCCGGAGCTGACGACGGAGTACGCGACCACGGTCGCCACCCCGAAGGGCACGCTGCGCTCCGAGAGCCACGTCCTGCCGCAGCGCACCAAGGGCCCCCGGGGCGGCTGGCTGACGCTGGACGACACGCTGACCGCGCGAACGGACGGCACCGTGGCGCCGAAGGCGTCGAGTTCGGGCCTGGTCATCTCCGGCGGCGGCACCGGTCCGCTGGCGACGATGACGACCGAGGACGGCAGGAAGCTGTCGGTGTCCTCGCCGTTCCCGGGCTCGCTGCCCAAGCCCGTCCTGCGCGGCAACGACGCCGTGTTCGAGGACGTGGCCCCTGACACCGATCTCCAGGTGAGCGCCACCAAGTACGGCGGCTACACCACCGTTGTCGTCCTGCGCACACCCGCGGCGGCGGCCAACCCGGCCGTGCGCGACCTGGTGTTCCCCACGGTCACCGACGGTCTGACCCTGGCCAAGGGCAAGGACGGCAGCCTCACGGCGGCCGCGGGCAAGGAGACGGTGTTCCGCGCCCCCGCACCGCTGATGTGGTCGGCCGGCCAGGCACACACGGCCGGCGCCCGTGGCTCCCGCTACGCGGACTTCGAGGCCGCGGACGGCCTCAGCAGCGCCGACGGCCCCGGGGACGGCGCCTCCGTGGCCAGGATCCCGGTCACCCGCGCGGCGGTCGCCGGCGCGAAGACCGGCGGCGCGGCGAAGCGGGCCACGGGCGAGATCGCCCTGGCGCCCAGCCCCGAGCTGCTCGACGGCGCCGCCACCAAGTACCCCGTCTACGTCGACCCCTCGTGGTCCGTGGACAGCCGCGGCAAGCAGCACCACGCCTGGGTCCAGCAGGCGTACGACGCGGGCAACTACGACCGCACCGGCTCCAGCGACCGGGACCGGCCGGGCGTGGGCTACCAGGGCTGGGAGACCAGCAAGGGCATCGAGCGCGCGCTGTACGAGTTCGACCTGAACGGCTACGCGGGCGCCACCGTCAACTACGCCAACCTCCGCCTGGAGCAGTACCTGTCGGCGGACTGGTCGTGCACGAACAAGTACCCGGTGCACCTCTACCGGGCCGGCGCGTTCGGCCCCTCCGTCAAGTGGAGCAACCACCAGATCCGAGAGTGGATCCAGAACCAGTCCATCGGCGGCAACGGCAACAACGGCGACTGCTACGCCAACATCCCCGTGGACTTCAACGTCACCAACGCCATGCGCGACGGCATCCGTGACACCGGTACCCCGCTCGCCTTCGCCCTGACCGGCCAGGAGGGCACCGGCGACAAGATCGCCTTCAAGCGGTTCGCGTACACCGCTGTGCTCAGCGCCGAGTACGACTTCCCGCCGCGCGTCCCGGAGAACCAGCGCACCGTTCCCGCCCCGCGCCGCGTGGTCGCGGGGGACACACAGGCCTGCGGCGACGTCCCCGCGGACCAGTTCGGCTGGATCACCACCCCGACCGTCACGATCGCCTCGAAGGTCAGCAGCCCCAACCAGGGCCAGCTCACCGAGTACGTGGGCGTGTGGGAGCACGATACGGGCGCGGCGGTGAACTCGGGCTGGTCCGGCTTCGTCGGCACCGGCACCGACGCCACGTACACCACTCCGTTGGACGCCCTCAAGGACGGGCGCAACTACGGCTGGGCGGTCCAGGGCGACGACGGCCTGCTGCGCGGACCCGCCACCACCTCCTGCCACTTCGCGGTCGACCTGACCCCGCCGGTCCTGGAGTTCGCTCCGTTCACCGACCCGGCCACCCAGTTCCCGCCGGCCGGCAACGGCCGGATCACCAGGCTGCGCCTCGGCGACACGGGCTCCCTGCCCATCACCGTCTCCGACCCGAGCCCGGGCGCCGGCCTGCGCAGCTCCGGACCGGCCTGTGTCCAGTGGGGCTTCGACCCGCAGCTCACCGGCGCGCAGCAGCAGTGCGGCAGCCCGCTCGCCATCAGCTCCCTAGGCATCAAGCCCACGCACTGGGGCACCAACATCGTCTACGCGAGGGTCCTGGACGAGGCCGGCAACGCCTCCCAGACCCAGTCGTACGCCTTCTACGTACCGTGGAAGGACGGCGCGGTCGCCTTCGGTGACACCACCGGCGACGCCCGCTCCGACATCCTCGTCCCGGACACCGCGGGCAACCTGGTCACGCACGGCCGCGCCTCCGACGGCACCAGCCGCAGCATGATCCCCAGCGGCACCGCCGCCACCGCGCTCCAGGCCCCCGAGGCGTCCTCCGGCCGGACGTGGAAGGACTACCGCACCGTCCACCGCGGCTCGCTCGACCCCGGCCGCAACGTCGACGACCTGTTCGTCCACCAGGAGCCGGCCACCCCCGGCGCGCTGGGCGGATCACAGCTCTTCGCCTACGACAACACCCTCTCCGACCCGGGCCGTTTCACGCTCGGCACGAAGACCACGGTCGAGAAGCCGGAGTGCTCGACCACGTACACCACCGCCTGCACCGGCTACCGCAACGTGCCGACCTGGCAGTACTCCAGCCAGATCACCCCGACCGGTCCGGCCCGCACCACGCGCACCCCCGGCCGCCGGGTCACGGAGGCCACCGGCCTGCTGTCCGTGGAATCCGGCAACCTGTGGTTCTACCCGGTCAAGACCAACCAGACCCTGGCCGCCCCCACCCTGGTCGACGCCAGCGGCACCTGGGACGACAAGGACCTCATGCTCCCCGGCAACGCCCTGAACATCGGCGCCGCCACGGACACCGCCCCGGCGCTGTGGGTGCGCAACCGCAGCAACGGCGACATCTTCCAGTACCGGCTGACCACCGCCCCCCGCGCGGTCGACGGGTACGTCGTGGTCACCGGGGTGACGACGCAGCCCGCCACCCGTATCGGATACGGCATCAAGGGCACGGACTACCCGCGGGTGGGTTCCGAGGGTGACGTGACCGGCGACGACGTACCGGACTTCTGGGCGGTCGGCACCGACGGCACGCTGCACGCCTGGGCGGGCACGGCCGCCGGCGGCGCGGTCAACGGCTACGACGGCTACCACGTACGCGGCGACGCCCTGGCCCCGACCGTCCAGTGGCGCCTGGAGGGCGACACCAAGGCCATCCCGGCCAAGAACGGCAGCGGCGTCTCCAACGACGCCACCGCCACCGGCGTCACCTACGCCACCGAGACGGTCGACGGCCGCTCCCGCAGGGTCGCGGTCTTCGACCCCGCGGCGAAGTCGGTCGTCACCGGCCCCGTCAAGGCCGTCGACACCCGCCAGTCCTTCACCATCTCCACCTGGGTGAAGCTGAACGCGGCCGACGGCATGATCGTCAGCCAGGACGGAGCGCACGCCAGCGCGTTCAAGCTGTGGGCCGACGCGGGCCACTGGCGCTTCGCCATCGCCCGCGGTGACGACGACGGCTGGCCGTACGACTTCAACTCCACCGTCACCCCGGCCAACACCTTCAGGCCGGGCGTCTGGACCCAGCTGACCGCCACCTACAACGCCACCACGGGCGCCATGAGCCTGTACGTGAACGGCACGCTGGCCTCCAGCGGCCATCACAGGGCCGGCACCAGCCCCGCACCCAGCGGCTCCCTGGTCCTGGGCCGGTACAAGTACATCTCCAAGCCGAGCAACTACCTGAACGGCGCCATCGCCGGCCTGTCCGTCTTCCAGAACCACGTACCGCCGGTCACGACCACGGACCTGCCGATCCGGTACGCGGCGTCGCCCGACTTCTGTGTGGACACGCCGCAGGGCGCCAACGGCAACGGCAACCAGCCGCAGCTGTGGGACTGCAACGGCTCCGAACCGCAGAAGTTCAGCGTCAACGCCAACGGCACCCTGACCCAGAAGGGGCAGTGCGTCGCGGTCCGGGGCAACCAGACCGCACAGGGAACCGACCTGATCTTCTGGCAGTGCCTGGGCGAGGGCGGTCAGCAGTGGCTGCCCCGCGCCGACGGCAGCATCTACAACCCGCAGTCGAACAGCTGTTTCGACCTGCCGCAGGCGAGGCGGGACTGGGGTACGAAGTTCATGATCTGGAGCTGCAACGGCACTCCGGCCCAGCGCTGGAGCATCCCGACGCTCCTGACCCCGGACCTGCCGGTCGCCCCGTAACACCCGACGTCAGGACGAGGGGGCGGTCCGCCCGGCGGCCCGCCCCCTCGCCCCGTGCCCGGAGGGCGGGACGGCCACGGACCCGAGGGCGCGGGAGATACCGACCAGGAGGTCCCGGTGCTCGGCCTCGGCCGCGCGCAGCGCCCGAACGGCCGTCACGCCCTGCTCCCCGTCCGCCGGCAGGCCGCGGGCGCGGGCGTCGGCCGCGGCCGTGAACATGGCCGCCAGCCCGGCGGCGACGCTCTCGGCCTCCGTCCCGCCGCCCCGGCGGGCCTCGTCGCAGGCGCGCGCACGCACCTCGTCCGAGCAGTACGCCCCGAGCTCCAGCATCCGGTCGTGGATGTCGGTCATCCGGTCCGTGAGCCGTCGCCCGGGGCCGGCGCTCCACGGAGTGGGGAGCCGCATCCGGCCACCGGGACCGCCGGACCGCCCCATCGCCCGCCGCAGGGGACCCAGGGCGCGCAGAGTCCGCAGAGGCCCGAAGACCTGCGCGGCGAGCCAGGGTCCGACGATCGGGATCAGGAAGCCGGCGGCGACGAGCAGGGTGCCGAGGCAGGCGAAGGACATGGCCGCGCGGTTGAGCGGTTCCCAGTCCCGGCCGTTCCAGACGGCCACGATCGCCGCCAGCTTGGCGGCACCGTAGGTGACGTTGGTCAGGAATCCGACCGCCAGGACGGTGAGCCCGACGCGCAGCATGTCTCCGGCCGGTGTCCGCCGCTCGGAGGCCTCCCCGCGGATGTCGCGCGCCCACCTCCAGCACGCGACGGCGGCGGCCGCGGCGGCCGCCGTGACGGCGAACAGACAGAGCAGCATCATCTCCCGGATGAAGGGAGTGCCGGCGTAGTACGTCTCGAAGTCGTGCCGTCGTTCCACCGGCGCCTCGCCCCGCACGAAACAGCCGATGAGCAGGACCGTCACGACGCCGTGGCCCCAGAGCCAGCGCCGGACCCGGCGGCGGGTGAGGGGGAGGGCCTCGACGCCCCCGCGCCAGTTCTCCAGGAGGACCCGGCAGGCGCACGCGTACGCGGAGAGGAGGCAGTAGACCAGCACCGCCGAGAAGTTGCTGACGCCGGTCGCCTCGTTGACGAACGAGATGGTCGGGGGCGCGGAGAAGAAGAACGCGGACGCCTGGAGGAAGATGACGGCGTTGACGCTGCGGACCACCGGACTGTGCCGGCGCCTCACCAACGAGGGGAGCTTGACGCACAGCACGATGCCCAGCGCGACGGCCGGGATGTAGAGATTCACGCCTTCTCGCCCGTCATCCTCTGAGTGATGCCCAGATGCGGTCGGCCACGCCGCCGATCGGTGTCGCGCCGGGTCCGCGCTCCAGGCAGGGCCTGACGCGGGCGGCCAGCATCCGGCCGAACTTCTCCGCACGCCGTTCCTCTTCGAGGTCCGGCTCCGTACGGGCTGCCACGTACGAGATCGCCTCGGCGAGGCTCCAGCGGTCCCCGAGCATGCGGGCGGCGGCCGTCGCGCCGGCCGCGCTGCCATGACCGCTGTGCCCCTCCTTGAGGTGCCACAGCTCATGTCCCAGGATCACGACCTGGTGCAGGGGAGAGGTGTTCGCCTCCAGGACGATCAGGTCGTAGTCGCCCATGTCCAGCCACAGACCCGTCACCGAGCCCGGCGGGAACTCCTCCAGCATCAGACGCACTTCGCGATCGCCGTTCCGTGCGGCGCACGCGCAGATCGCCTTCAGCAGTTCCACCGGCCGCTCGGGAACCGGCTGCGACAGCCCTGTGAACAGCGCGTCGCGATACCGCTTCATCTCGCGCGAGACCCCCACCCCGTGCCACCCGTCCCTCGTCCCGGATGCACGGCCCCATGCATCGATACCTGTGAGTTACCGCACGGGAGTCGTCATGTCCACGCCGCAGCGATCAGTCGACGTCATTGTGCACCAACGCCGTGTCAAGAGCGGCGCGGACCTCCCGGGCACGCTCCTCCCGGGAGCGCCGCGCGACGGATTCGATCAGGGCGATCAGAGGCTGAGCCGTGTCGTCCGGTACGTCGGCCAGGGCCCGGGCGGCGTACGCGACGACGCCGAGCGAGGGATCCACCTCACTCGCGGGACCCGTGGTGCGCAGGCGCCGAAGGTCCTGGTCCTGGCGCTCCACGGTCCGCTCCAGCAGGTCCTTGTGGATCTGCTGGAGGACGCGGTCCAGCGCCTCGGCCGGCTCGGCGACGAGGAACTCGATCCGCTCGCCGAAGAACCCGGCGATCCCGGAGGCGTGGTCGAGGTTCGGAGCACGGCCCGTCTTGATCATCTTGTCGAGCCACTGCGCGCTCGTTCCCGCGCCGGCCGCTATCTCCGCCAGGGAGTGGGGGCGCCTGCTGCCGTCCGCGGCCTCGCGCAGGCGCGTCGCGCGCAGGAACAGGATCCGCTCGACGACGCGCCGGTGGCGGGCCTCGACCACGTCCGCCTCGTGCCCGGCCCCGGCGGACCCCTCACCGCGCAGCAGTTCCCGCACCTCCTCCACGGCGACCCCGGAGGCGTACGAGAGCCCGCCCTCGCCCTCCACGCGCAACACGTCGTGACGGTGCAGTCCCATGCGGTCCAACAGCGAGTCGATCCGACGCACCGTGCCCATCAGGTCCTGGGCGGGCCCCTCACTCACTAGAACTCCCATGGTCATCGGACGAGGTTCCGCAAGGCTAGCAACCACCGTTGATCCGCCATCACCGATTCCCCGATCACGCCGGCCGGCGGCTCCGTCCGCCGCTTGTTCGGCCCGTCGCCGTTCCCGTTCCCTTACGCGGAGCGGCTGTTCCGTCGCGGTCCGTCCCCGCCCCGGCCGGGGCCGTTGTCAGTGGGCGGGGCTAGGTTCGATCTTGTTCTCGCCGCAGCGGCGAGAACACCCCTTCGACGTGTTGGGAGAGGTACGTTGCCGGTCTGGGAGACGTCGAGTACGGCGCGGGTGGTCCCGCCCGCGCGACCGCGGAAACTCGCCAAGGTGCCGTTCGTCGAGCTGGCCGACGGACGCTTGCAGGGAGTCGTGTCCAGCGGCTCCGACGCGGCACGCGTGTACGTGTCGTCGATCGCGGCCGGGACGTACGCGTTCGCCTGCAGCACCAACAACAACCGCCCCTGCGGCGGCGCGCGCGGCACGTTCTGCAACCACATCCGGGCACTCGTCGCCGAGGCCGTCCTCCAGTACGGAGCCGAGCGCGTCGCCCGCTATCTGAAGGCCGACCCGCAGGACGCGGAGCCCGACGCCCACACGATCGTCGCGCTCATGACCGCCACACGGCCCGAGCAGGGCGACACCTCGGCCGCCGCCCCGGTGTTCAGCCGCTTCCTGCGGCACCTCGCCTATCTCGAACTGGAGCCGACCACCGCGCCGCTGCCCGAGATGCAGTGGTTCCCGCCGACGAGGACGGCCGCCTGATGCGTACGGATCTGCTCACCGACGCCGTCGAGGGACTCGACGAGGCCCTGTCCGCCGTCGACGCCTTCGACCGGATCCTCGTCTCCGGACTGCTCCGACCGCAGCCCGCCCAGGCCGCCGGCCTGGCGGCGCTCGCGGGCGCCGTCGCCGGGACACCGCTGGCCTCCCTGGTCGCCGAGGCGGCCGACAAGGCCGCGGCCGGCGCCGCCGGCGAGGACCACCTCGTCGCCCTCGCCGCCGCCCGCACCGCCCTCATGGGCTCCGTGCACGACGCCCTCACGGACCGCGTCGCGGACATCACCGGCCGGCCGCGCGCCGATCGGGCGGCCCCCGGCCCCGCCACGGACGAGCCCGGCGCCAACGTGCTCGCCGGAGCCCGCGCCTGGCTGTGCGACCTCGCCCGGGCCGGCTGGAGGGGCATCGACCACGATCTCGTCGCCGGCGCCGCTCCGGTGGTCTCCGCCCTGCTGCCGGACCCGAGGCTGCGCCGGCAGGCGACCCTGCTCGACGGCTTCGCGGCCGAACTCGCCGCGTCCTGCCCGGGCGCCACACGGGATCTCTTCCCGGTGCGCCGCTGGGCCGACCTGTGGACGCGCGCCCTGCTCCTCACCCTGCCGGGCGCCGCCCGGCCCCCCGCCCCGTCCCCCGCGACCGGCCGCCTGCTGCCGCTCGGCGTCGACGTGCAGGAGCACGCGACCGCCGTACAGGCCCAGGTCCACGCGGTGCTCGAACCCGCCGACGGCACGGCGCCGCGCCTGGTGCGGGCCGCCGTGTCCGCGCCCAAGCCGGACACCGTCGTCGGCGCGGGCCTGTGGCAGCTGCTCCGCCCGCACATGTCGCTGCTCGCCGCCGCGGGGGAGGGCCGCGCCATGGAGCTCGACGCCATGCCCCTCACCGCCGAGGGCGACCTCGTCTGGGACGACGACCGGGCGCGTACGGGCGAGCAGGCGGACCCGTTCGCCACCGCCCGGGTCGTCCTGTCCACCGCGACCGACCCGGTGACCGCCCCGCTGGACCGCCACCCCGCCCGGATCGCCGTCCCCGTCCTCCTGGAGGGGTACACGGCGGAGCATCAGGACGGCGGGCCGCTGACCTTCGCACTCGCCGGACACCGGCTCGCCGTCGACACCGACCGCGTACCCGTCGCCGGACCGCTCACCCCGGAGGCGGTCGCCGCGTCCGGCGCGTGCCTGGGCCTGCTCCGCTGGGACGCGGGGGAGTTCGTCCTCCAGCCGCTCGCCGTCGAGACGACCGTCCGGAAGCGGACCACCGCCGTCCACGCGGGCGCGTGGGCCGGAGGCACCACCGACAAGGCGGGCGCACGCGCGGAGAAGGCGGCCACGGACACCGTCGCCGTCCTGCGCGAACGAGCCGGAAAGCTGCTGCGCCCATGACCGACGCCACGGCCGCGGACGCGCACGCCGACACCGCCGACGACAACCGCCGCCAGGTCCTCTACTGGCGCCTCCTCGCCCGGCTCTTCGACTCCGAGGAACAGGCCGCCCTGGAAGCGGCGAGCCTCGCCGTCGTCGAGGACATCGGTCTGCCGTCGGCGCTGCTCGACCCGGGGACGTCCGTCGACTCCGTCGTCCAGCGCCACCCCGAACTCGCCGACGAGTTCGACGGGCTCATGACCCCGGAGCCCGACCCGGACGGCGCCCGGGACCGGGCGGCCGAGGTGCGCCGCGCCGCACTCGCCTCCAAGCTGCTGCTCAACGTCTTCTCCACCGGATCGGGAGAGGTCTCCGCCGGACAGCTCGCCCGCTGGCAGTCCGACGCGAGCCGGCTGGAGCGGGCGCTCGGCCGCCCGCCCGGCGGCCGGGGCGCCGGGCCGGCCGACGTCGGCGGCGGCCTCGGACCGGAACTCGGCGCCGTCGAGGCCGACCTGGTCCGCCGCATGCGGCTGCGCGAGGTACTGGCCGATCCCGCGCTGGCCGCCCGGCTCACCCCCAGCATGTCGCTGATCGAACAACTCCTGCGCGACAAGGGAAACCTGTCCGGCATCGCCCTGGCCAACGCCAAGTCCCTCATCCGGCGCTACGTCGACGAGGTCGCCCAGGTACTCCGTACCCAGGTGGAGAAGGCCACAGTCGGAGAGCTGGACCGCTCGGTCCCGCCCAAGCGGGTCTTCCGCAACCTCGACCTCGACCGGACCATCTGGAAGAACCTCACCAACTGGAGCCCCGAGGAGGAGCGGCTCTACGTCGACCGCCTCTACTACCGGCACACCGTCCGCCGGACCACGCCCCAGCGGCTGATCGTCGTCGTGGACCAGTCGGGCTCCATGGTCGACTCGATGGTCAACTGCACCATCCTCGCCTCGATCTTCGCCGGGCTGCCGAAGGTGGACGTCCACCTCATCGCGTACGACACCCGCGCGATCGACCTCACCCCCTGGGTGCACGACCCCTTCGACGTGCTCCTCCGCACCAACCTCGGCGGCGGCAACGACGGACCGGTGGCCATGGCGATGGCCCGGCCGAAGATCGCCGAGCCGAAGAACACCGTCATGGTGTGGATCTCCGACTTCTACGAGTTCGACCGCTCGCAGCCCCTCTTCGAGGGCATCGAGGCCGTCCACCGGTCCGGCGTGCGGTTCATCCCCGTCGGCTCGGTGACCAGCTCCGGCCGCCAGGAGGTCAACCCCTGGTTCCGGGAGCGGTTCAAGGCGCTCGGCACCCCGGTGGTCTCCGGCCACATCGACAAGCTCGTCCACGAACTCAAGACCTTCCTCACCTGAAAGGCCCTCGCATGTCCGACCTGCTCCGCGCCCCCGCCGAGATCAAGTACGCCGAGGAGCTCGACTGGCTGGAGTCGATCGACGACAGCCCCAAGCCGTTCTCCTGGCGCCTCTCCCCGAAGATGGTCCGGCTGTTCGTCCTCGGCTCCGAGCGCGCCGACGGCCTCGACCGGGAGGTGTCCCAGAAGTGGTTCGGCGACCGCAGCTTCGTCGAGCGCTCCATCGTCACCCTCGCCTCCGACCGAGGCCTGCTCCTCATCGGCGACCCCGGCACCGGCAAGAGCTGGCTCGCCGAACTCCTCTCCGCCGCGATCAGCCGCAACTCCACCCAGGTCGTCCAGGGCACCGCGGGCACCACCGAGGACCACATCAAGTACTCCTGGAACGTGTCCATGGTCATCGCCAAGGGCCAGTCCCGCGAGTCCATGATCCCCTCGCCGATCATGACGGCGATGGAGACCGGCACCATCGGCCGCTTCGAGGAGCTCACCCGCTCCACCAGCGACGTCCAGGACGCCCTCATCTCGATCCTCTCCGAGAAGTACATCTCGGTCCCCGAACTCGCGGGCGCCGACGGCGAGAACATCGTCTTCGCCAAGCCCGGCTTCTCGGTCATCGCCACCGCCAACAGCCGCGACCGGGGCGTCAACGACCTCTCCTCCGCGCTCAAGCGCCGGTTCAACTTCGTCCGCATCCCGGTCGTCACGAACAAGAAGAGCGAGGCGGAGATCGTCCGCTTCCGCACCGAGGAGCTGCTGCGCCGCCACGCGATCGAGCTGGACGTACCGCCCACCCTCCTCGACGTCCTCCTCCAGAGCTTCGCCGACCTGCGGGCCTCGGCCGCCGCGGCCGGCGGCGACGACGAGAAGCTGGAGTCCGCCCTCTCCACCGCCGAGCAGATCGGCGTCCTGGAGGACGCCGTCCTGCACAGCGACTTCTTCGGCGAGCGCACCCTGACCGCCCGCGCCCTCGCCGCCTCGCTGGTCGGCACCCTCGCCCGTCGCGAACCCGAGGACCTCGCCATCCTCAACAAGTACCTGCACGGCGTCGTCGAACCGCGCGGCAAGGAAGAGGGCGGCGCCTGGCCCGAGTTCCTGGACGGCGGCCGCGAAGCGATCGCGAAGCTCTCATGAGCACCACCCCGGACCAGCCCGCCGCCCCCGAGCAGCCCAGCGCCGAGCCGTCCGCCGCTTCCCGGCGGACCACGGGCGCGCCCTTCGCCGCCCTGCGCGGGCAACTCCACGAAGCGGCCGCGGAGTTCTCCGGCGGGCAGGACGCCCTGGAAGGCATCCTCCTCGGCCTGGTCGACGACGTCGACCGCGCCGCCGCCGAACCGCTGGAGATCTTCCCCGTCTGTCACCACTCGCCCGCCTCCGCCCTCGCCATGGCCCGCCGGCTGCGCGAGAAGCAGCCCAAGGTCGTGTACCTGGAGCTGTGCGAGGACATGGCGCCGCTCCTCACCGAACTGCGGAACTGCCGGCTGCCGGTCGCGGTGCAGGCCTTCGCCGGCGACATCGACGGCTTCCCGCCCGACTGGGCGCCGCTGTCCGTCGTCGCCCCGATCACCGAGGCCTCCGCCGAGTACCAGGCCATCGCGTACGCCCTCGACACCCCCGGCGTCGAACTCGTCCTCGTCGACCGCTCCTCCGACCACGTCTTCCAGTGGGACACCCGGCGCACGCCCGAGGGCGAGCCCTCCCCGGCAGAGGGCGAGGCGCCCACGGCCGGGACCGAACCCGAGGCCGCCCTCCACGGGGAGGCCGTCGGCGTCGAGATCGGCGACCTGCGCCCGCGCTTCGCCGAGCTGGAGGAGCACCTGCTGCGCCACGGCAAGGTGCGGCACTGGTCGGAGTGGTGGCACCAGTACGTGGAGGTCCCCCTCGGCGACAGCGACCACGACACCTACCGCCAGGTCATGTTCCTCATCGGCAGCCTCTTCCGGAGGCTCGCCCCGGGGCACGGGGAGCGGGTCCGCGTCGACGAGGACCGCGAGCGCCACATGTGGACCCGGATGCGCGAACACCTGGCCGCGACCGGCACCGACCCGGCGGACTGCCTCTACGTGTGCGGCGCCTTCCACGCCGCCAGCCGCGTCGAGGAGTTCGGCGTCCACGGGACGGGTGGCTTCGCCATCTCCCCGCGCACCGCCACGACCTGGCAGTACGGCCTGATCCCGTCCAGCCACGCGGCGATCGAGGCCCAGTTCGGCCTCGCCTCCGGCTCCGTGTCCATCGCCGCGGCCGAGTGGGCCAAGAACCTCAAGCGCACCCGCGTGCGGCCCTACCGCCTGGAAGGACAGGCCGGTACGAGGAAGCCGCGCGCCACGAAGGCGACGGCACCGGCCACACCCACGCCGGCACCCGCACCCACCGAGGACCGGCTCTCCGGCTTCCTCCAGCGGCCCCCGGCCCTCCACGCCCTCGACGAGGCAGAACTCCTCGGCTGGTCCGTGGACATCGTCCGCGCCGCCCGCCGCGGCGGCTACCTCGCCTCCACCGCCGACGCGATCGCCGTCTTCGAGACCTCGATCCTGCTCGCGGCCCTGCGGGACCGGGCCAGGCCCACCCCGTACGAATTCCAGGACGCGGCGGTCACCTGCATCGAGAAGGACACCGTCCCCGGCCGGCGGGACGTGCGCCGACTCGTCGAGATCATGATGGGCGGCGACCGGATCGGGCAGGTCGGCTACGACGCGCTGCCACCCCTCGCCCGGGACGTCCACGACCGGCTGGCGCCCCTGGAGCTGAACCTCCAGCAGCGCGGAGTACGGCGAGCCCTGCTCGACATGGCGTCCCGGCCCGAGCTGCGCGCCTGCTCGGACGTCCTGTGGATGCTGCGCCGGCTGCTGCCGCCCGGCGCGGCCCGCCCCGTCATGGGGGAGCGCAAGCTCGGCGAGCGGTCGATCCAGGAGTCGTGGGACCTCTCCCTCGGCACCCACCAGCGCGCCCTCATCGAACTCGGCTACGAGGGCGTGAGCCTGGAGCAGGTGCTCGAACAGCGCCTGCGCCGCACCGCGTACGGACCGCGGGCCACCACGGCGGAGGTCCTCGGGGCCGTCGAGGACGCCCTCCTCCACCTCGGCGGCCGCCGCCTCCCGGACGAGCTGGGCACCCGGGCCCTCGACGTCCTGGCGGGCGAGCGCACGGTGGACGGTGCGCCGGAGGTACTCCGCCGGGCACGGGGCCTCCTGGCCTACTACCGCACCAGCGAACCGGTCCTTCCGCCCTGGATCGAGTCCTTCGTCCGAACCGGTTACGCGCACTACTGCACGCTGCTGCCGACGGCGTTCCGCGACGAGGACGCGACCGTCGGCCAGGTGGCGGCGATGCTCGGCTTCCTGTTCGGCATGGAGAGCCTGGCCCTGTCCCTCGGCTGCGACCGGACCCAGCTGGAACTCGCGGTCGCCCAGTCCCATCCGAAGGACCCGGCGAAGACGGCGCTGCTCTGGGCGGCGCAGGTCCAGCTCGGCACGCTCTCCCGGAGCGAGCTGCGCGGCCGCTGCGACGAACTCCTCGGCAACCCCCTGGTGGTGCCCTCCTACCCGCGCTACCTGAGCGGCTTCGTCCACGCCCTGGAGCCGGTGCCGGGGCTCGCGGACGTGGTGGTGGAGGCCGTGTCGAACGCCTTCGGACGGCTGCCGGACAGCGTGCTGCTCCCGTGGCTGCCGAACCTCATCGTCACCCTGCGGTCGAACGGGGCCGCCACGGCCCCGCTGCTCGTCCGTGAGGCGGGGCGGATCTTCCCGGCCCGGCTCACGGCCCTGGACGCCTGGGTCCCGCCGTGGCGGGAGCAGCCCGCGGCACAACGGCCCCCGGTGCCCACGGCGCCGCGGGGTGCGGTGCTCCTTCCCCTGCACCCGGAGACCTGTGACGCGGTCGCGGACCTGCTGGGCCGTACGGACACCTGGGCGTCCGAGGCGGACGGTCCGGGCGCCGGCCCGACGGGCGCGACACTGCTCGCCGCCCACCGGGTCACCTGTGACGCGCTGGCGGAGCTCCTGGGCTGCGGGGCCCCCTGGGCCCCGGCCGCCCCGCCGTCCGGTGGGCCGTCCCTGACGGTGCGCCACCCGGCGACCGCCGAGGCGGTGGCGGCGCTCCTCACCACCGGGTGAACCCGGGCACCGGCGGCGGCCCGTACAGTCCTCCGGCCGCCGGATCCGAGGACCCGGCGGCCGGAGGGGGATCGCGGCCGAGGCGGTGATCAGTCGTCGAGGGCGTCCAGGACGGTGCCGAGGTCGACGAACTTGAAGCCGGTCGAGGGACGGTCGCCGTCCCCGGGGGTGTCGTGCCCGTCCTGGACGACGAGGAGCCCGCGCGGGTACCTGGAGCCGAGGGGCGCGTTCAGCGCCGCCGCGCCGTCGCACTCCTCGGACCCGTCGAGGGACCCGCCGGCGGGCGCGACCCGGAAGCCGCCCTCGTACTCGTTGCGGTCCGCGAGCTCCCGGTCGTAGGCGGCGAACGTGTTGTCGCCCTGGCTGGAGGCGAGCAGGTACCCGTCGCCGCCGGACTCGGTGACCAGCGTCAGACCCTCGACGTCCGCGGAGATCCGGGTCCCGCCGTAGCCGGGATCGGCGCCCGGGGCGCACTCCTCGGTCTCCTCGTCGTAGGTCCCGGGGACACCGAACTCCCGGACCTTGTCGAGCAGTTTCGGGGTGCCGGTGAGGTCGGCCCGCAGGCGCCAGATGCCGATGTCCTCCTGACCGGCGTAGAGGGTGCCGTTGGCGGGGTCGACGACCATGCCCTCGACCTGCGGCAGCTCGCCGGGCTCGGCGCAGGGAGTCCACGACGTGCCGTCGGGGAGCCGGAAGGCGGACGGCAGGTCCAGGGTCCGGACCGTGCGGTACGTGACCTTGCCGCCCGCCGACGGGAGCAGTTCGAGCAGGGCGATGCTGGTCCGCTCGCGACGGCTGACCACGGCGAAGGACTTCCCGGACGCCGGGTCCGTCCAGGTCGCGAGGCCGTACGCGGTCCGCTGGTCGTTGATCTCGGCCTGGTCCCGGGAGAAGACGGCCGGCGCGGCCGGGTCGGTGACGTCGGTGAGCGGGCCGCCCGCGCGGTCGCGGTCGATCCGGTAGAACCGCAGCCGGTCGTGGCCGCGGTCGCTGGTCACGGCCAGGTCGGCGCGCCCCGAGGAGAGACGCAGGCCGTGCACGAGGTCCACGTTGTTGAACCGGCCCGGGGCGTCGTCCGGAGCCTCGGCAGGCGGCGCGGCGATCGACTGGACCGGTCGCGCGTCCAGGTCGTAGACGCGCAGCCCGCCCTCCTTGGCGGTCGCTATGACGAGACTGCGGCCGGGGGCGGCGGCGTTGCGCCAGATCGCCGGGTCGTCCGCGTCGGCGTTGCCGCCCGCGTCGTCGTCGTGCAGCACCGGCGTCTCGGCGCGGGGCGTCACGGCGGGCAGCGGGGCGCCGGAGCCGCGGTGGTGGGCCTGCGCCGGTACGGCCAGGGCCGCGGCCGCGAGCGCCGTGCTCACGACGAGCACGAGAGAGCGGGCGGTGGTGGGTCGCGTCACGCAGGTCTCCTCAGCAGGGGGCTTGTACGTCCTGCGTGAGCGTGGTGCCCCTCCGTGTCGGCAGGGCGCCACCGTCCGACCGGAGACCCGAAGTCCAGGTGTACGCACGGTGAACGACGGCGCGGGCCGCGACTCGTGTCGCGGCCCGCGCCCCTGTCGTCCCGTCCGTGATCAGGCGGGGTTCTTCACGTCCGCGAGGTAGTTCGCGCCGATGAGACAGTCGCGCATCTCGTACCGGGGCGCGGCGGAACCGGTCCAGCGGAGGAACCCGGTCGTCCCGGTCGCGGTCGACATGTCGATGAACCGGCAACCGTCGTACAGCACCTTGCCGCTCGTGGTCGCGGTGGACCCCGTCGTCACCTTGTGCGAGCCCATGAGGCCGCAGTCCTCGTAACGCACCATCGGACCCCGGGCGCCGTTGGCGTTGAAGTCGTACACGTGCGTCACCGCGTCCGGAGCCCAGGACTTGAAGCTCAGCGCGGTGTCGTCGCACGACACGAAGGTGATGGTGCCCTTGTACCACTGCGAGTCGATCACCTTGTGGCCGACACCGCGCAGCTCGAACCGGATGCCCTGCGCGTACAGCCGCGCGACGGAGTCCGCGCGGGTGGTGGCGTCGGCGGTGAGCTGGAAGAACGTACCGGTCGACGCGGCGTCGGTGAGGATGTAGGAGCCGCCGACGAAGTTCATCGAGCCGCCCCGGTTGTTCTTCACGAACACCCCGGACTGGTACTCCACCTTGCAGTCGCGGAACCAGTAGTTGAGGAACTGGTCCTGCTGCGTCGCGGCCGGCGTCATCCCCATGACGAGGAACGCGTCGGAGTACGAGCCGCCGACCTGACAGTGGTCCCAGCCCATCTCGCTGTTCAGGTTGGACGTGGTGGCGGGCCCGTCCAGGCCGATGCCGCGCTTCCAGCTGCCGCGCCATTCGACGTCGGTGTACCAGGTGTCCTGGACGCCGTAATCGGCCGACGAGTAGGCGTAGTTGAAGCTGGACGTGGCGTTGGTGCTGGTGAACGTCAGGCCGGAGATCCGGATGTTCTTGTAGCGCTGGTAGTTCGTCCACAGCGTCGTGTCGTTCGCCGCGGGCGAGTACACGATCCGCGACAGCCGCTTGCCGTAGCCGGTGATGGTCACACCGTCGACGATGCCGCCGTTGCCCTCGCCGTTGACGTTCGGCAGGAGCGAGTCCGGCTGGGTCAGGAGATAGGTGCCGGGCGGGATGACCAGCACCTTCTTCGGGATGGCCCCCGAGATCGGTCCGGGCTGGAACGAGGCCAGCACCTCGGCGGCGGCCGCGCGGAAGGCGGCGTCGCTCGCGGTGGCACCCGTCGGGTCGGCACCCTTGCTGATGACGTCGACGCTGTACGGGTCGTCCCCGGAACCCGCGGCGTACGCCGGGGTGCTCCCCATCGCCACGGCGCCCGCGGCGGCGCCCACCCCGGCCGTCGCCATTCCGCGGATGATGGAACGACGGTCCATGCCTCTGGTCATTTCTACCCCCAAAGCAATGATCATGAGAAAGACATGACATATGACCACGACTGGAGTGCGAACGCAAGATCGATTTACTGTACGGCTCTCCGAGGAGCCACGTCAGGCAAGTGCCGCGAGGGAGCGCCCCATTCGTCCGGCGTGCCTCCCCCCGGCGGGCCCGGTCACCCCTGCGGCCGTGGCTCCGGTGTCGCCCCCGTCCGGTCGAGCAGTTCGGCCAGGCCCGCGCGGGTGGCCGCGACCACGACGCGGTCGCCGGGGTGGAGCACGTAACCCGGGTGGAGGTCCCAGAGGAGTCCGGGTGCTTCGGTGCCCTCGGCGTCCTCCTCGGGGCCCGTCCCGCCCGTGTCGAGCGCGACGATCCGCCACGCGCCGGGACGGAAGGCCTCCGCGACCGTTCTCCCCTCGAACTGCGGCTGCCCGGCGATGTCGAGCGCGGCGAAGACCAGGACACGGCGTTCGACCGCGATCGCTCCCAGGATCTGGCGGCCCATCATCGCGGTGGCGAAGGCGGGAGCGGCGAGCGTCGACACGCTGCGGCTCCGGGTGAGGGCGTCCGGGTGGGCCGCGCGCAGGGTGCGGTAGACGGTGGAGGCGAAGTCGTCGTCGTACAGGCGCAGGGCCACGAGCAGGTCCGGGTTGAGGGTGCGCGCGTACAGGACGGCTTCCAGGTTGGTGGTGTCGGCACTGGTGAGGGCGAGCAGCGCACGGGCGCGGTGGACCTTGGCCGCCTCCAACACCCCCTCCTGCGTGACGTCGCCCAGGACGACCGGGACGCGCAGGGTGCGGGCGTGGGCGACGCCCCGGGCCTCGGGATCGTCCTCCACGCACACCACGGGCACGCCGAGTTCGTGGAGCCGGACCAGGACCCGGGTGCCGACCCGCCCCAGGCCGAGGAGGACGACGTGTCCGCTCAGCCCCCGGGGCGGCCGCCGCAGGGCTGCGGCGCTGCGGTAGGCGCCGAGCGCTTCGAGGGCCCCGGCGATCAGCAGGGGCAGCAGGGCGAGGCCGAGGAGACCGGCCAGGAGCTGGAGGACCTGGCGGGCGGTGGGCTCGCCGATCGCCGGGTCGCCGATCGCGAACAGGTCGAGGAGGGTGACGTACGCGGCGTGCAGGAGGTGGTCCCCGGTGGTCACGGCGGAGGTGACGGTGAGCGCGACGACCGCCGCGCAGACGCCGGCGAGCGCCCACCGCACCCGAGGGGAGAGGAGTTCGCGGGGCGAGGCGCCCCGGCTCTCCCGGCGCCGTGGCCGCACGGGTTCGTGGCTCACGGCCTCCAGGACGACGGTGCCGTGCCCGGCCGCCGCCTCCACCTCCGCGTCGTCGGGCAGCAGCCGGGGAGCCAGCCGTCCGCTGCGGTCCGAGCCGTCCGCGCCCGCGGGGTCGCTCCTCGTCGACGACAGCAGGGCCAGCGTGACGAGGCCGGGGTCGGCCGCCTCGCCGGGACCGCCGGGGATCCGCTCGGCGGCGCGCAGCAGCAGTCCGTCGGCCTGGACGACCTTGCGGGTTCCCACGACGGCGGTGGCGGCGAGCGCGGGGGCGGCGGTGTCCGCGTCGGACAGGACGATCGTGGTGGCGTCGCGCCCCTCGTCGGCGGCCGGCCCCTGAACGCGGGCCTGGTCGAGGAGTTCGGTCATACGGCGGCCGAGGTTGCGGTTGTACATCCGCAGGACCAGCCGGATGTGCGGGTTGAGCCGGCGGGCCAGGAACGCGGCCCGCAGGTTGACCTCGTCGTCCTCGTAGAGCAGGGCCAGCGCCTGGGCGCGCCGTACCCCCGCCTCGGCCAGGGTCGGCTCGTCCGGAGGGGTCCGGTCGCCGTGCTGGACCCGCACGCGCGACCCGGAGGCGTCCGGTCCGCCGCCGGCGGGCGCGACGAGGACCACGTTCTGCCGGTACACCTCGGCGAGTTCGGCGGCGATGCGGTGTGCGAGCGCGTCGTCCCCGCAGACGACCATGTGCCCGGTCTGGGGCGCGGGTTCGGCGCCCCGCCCGGGGCCGCCGGTCCGCTGACGCGTCACCGGCCGGGGTACGACGGACATGGTCGGCTCCTCTGGAGGCTGACCGGTCCCGCTCCCTCGGCCGCCGACCGGTCCCGGTGCCGCTCCCGGTCGGCGACGGCGCCCCCACCCTTCCAGCTGAACGGGCGGTTCGGCATGGGTGTCAGCACCCAACTTCCTTACGGAGGAGGCGTCATGAGAAGGGCGCCGGTGCCCTCCGCGACGCGCCACGCCGTCCCATCGGGTGCCCTTCGCGACGCGCCACGCCGTCCCATCGGGCGGCCGACCGCTCGCCGCCGGCCGTCAGGAGACCCGCGCGGCGAGTCGTGCCAAGGCCTCCTCCAGCTCGCGCCGCGCCCCGAACGGGACGAGGGCGGCGCGCCCGGGGACCCGTACGCCACCGGTGAGCGCGACCCGGGTGTGCCCGCCCTCGTCCACCGCCGCCATCCCGATGACCAGGAACCGGCTCTGCAACCAGCACCAGCCGGGGCGCAGCACGCCGTGGAAGTGCGCCCGCAGCCCGAAGCGGCTGCGGGCGAGGGCCTCCACCCGCTCACCTTCGCGCCGCAGGACCCGGACCGACCGCATGTCCGGCTGGAACTCCCCGAAGCCGCCCTCCAGGTCCCCCATCACCCGCCAGACCCGGGGGAGGGGCACGGGTAGCACCCGCTCGACGAGCGCGGCGCCCCGGACCCCGGCGACCATCACACGCAGCCGCCGCACGTCGTCGAGCGCGACCGTGTCCGCAGCGTCGGGGCCGGCGGCGGTGGCCGCGGCGGCCGAGCCATGCGCCGTGTCCGCGTCGGCCGCCGTGCCCGCCTCGCCCGCCGCAATCTCCTCCGCCGGTCGCCCGGCCCTGTCCTCGTTCACGCGGACCACGCCTTTCGGAAGCTCTGCCGGGCCCGGTGCAGCCGGGACTTCGCCGTGCCGGGCGGTACGCCGAGCAGCGCCGCCGCGGACTCCTCGTCCATCCCCTCGACGTCCCGCAGCACGAGGACGGCCCGGTGCGCGGGCGACAGCCGTGCAAGGACGTCGTCGATGTCCGCGGCGAGCTGTGGATCACCCCGCTCGGGTACGTCGGCGAGCTCGGCCGGCCGGGCCCGTCCCGCCCGCTTCGCCACCCGCACCGCCTCCCGTACGGAGATCGCCCGCACCCACGCGTAGAGCGTCCGCGGCTCCCGGAGCGAGCCCAGCGAGGTGAAGACGGCGACCAGCGCCTCCTGCGTGGCGTCCGGGCCGTCGTCCAGTGCGATCGGCCGGCAGATCCGGGCGATGTACGGGGTGAGGTGGTCCAGCAGGTCGTGCAGGGCCAGGGTGTCGCCGCGCCGGGCGGCCCGGACGAGCGCGACCCCCCGGTCGAGGGGGTCAGCGGGCGGCACGCAGGGCCGCCCGTCCGAAGACCAGGCACAGGGGTGTGTAGACCAGGGCGTTCAGCCAGGGGAAGGCCGCCCCCGAGCCGTCCCTGCCGACGACGATCCACACCAGCCCGACCGCCCCGCGGAGCAGCATTCCCACGGCGACGGCGGCCGTGACCAGGCGCGGGAGGCCGCGCCGACGGCCGCTCCCACGCGCGTGGACCGCGACGGCGAGCGCGGCGCACCCCTCGACGGCCGCGAGCGGCAGGACGACGGCGGGACCGAAGGACACGACACCGCCGAGGACGGCCAGCGACAACGCCCGCTCGTCGGCGGCGGGCCAGGTCAGCCCCGTGGCCCAGTAGAGGTGCACCAGCGCGAGGACGGCGAGCAGCGCGGCGACGGCGCGCCCGCCCGTGATCGTGCGAGGCCGCTCGATGTCGACGACCGCCATGGGGATCCCCCTCCGTTCCGAGGCCGGCGCCGCAGCGCGCCGACACCCCAAGGAGGAGCCGTACCGCCCGAAGGTTCCCTGTGACCCGCCTCACATCGACCTCCGCGGGAGCCTCACATAGACCTCCGCGGGAGCCCCGCATCGACCTCTACGGGAGCCTTGCGTCGACCTCGGCCGGAGCTTCACGTCGGCCCGGTGCGGGAGTGGCCGGGAACGCGGACGACCCGTGGGCCTTGGTCCCGTCCGCTCGAGTTCGGACGGGAGCCGACCGGATGTGCCGGCGGCCCACGGGTCGGGTGACTGCGTGGTTTTCGGCAGGTGGCCTGCCGAGGTGCACAGAGTGTGCGACGGCAGGCCGTTAGCCCGCAGTCACCTCACGAATCCGAAAAGAAACCATGTTCTCGGATCACCTCCTTTCAGCGTGTGCCCACAGCCTAGGAAGGCCCGGGCCGCCGCTCAACCCATTTATTCGAGCGGTTTCCGTCCCGGGGTTCGGCACCCGTGGTTCAGCCGAGTTCGGCGGCCACCAGAGCGGCCGCCCCGGCCACCAGCGGGTCGACCGGCGCCGCGTCCTCCGCGAACCGCGTGCTCATCACGGTGAGCACGATCGGGCCTCCGTCCGGTGGCCAGGTGACGCCCGCGTCGTTGTTGCCGCCGTACCGTCCGCCGCCGGTCTTGTCGGCGAGGAGCCAGTCGGCGGGCAGTCCCTTGCGGAACCGCTCGCCACTCGTGGTGTTGGCCAGCATCCAGGTGGTGAGCCGCTCCCGGTCCGGACGCGGGAGCGCGCCACCGAGCAGGAGCCGCCCATAGGTCCGGCCGATCGCGCGAGGAGTGCTGGTGTCCGTCTCGCGCCACGGCTCGGCCGAGTTCAGCTCCGGCTCCCAGCGGTCGAGCCGGGTCGTGCGGTCGCCGACCGAACGGGCGAACCGGGTGATCACGGTCGGCCCGCCCAGCTCCCGGAGCAGCAGGTTCGCGGCGGTGTTGTCGCTGTAGCGGAGGGTCGCCTCGCAGAGCTCGGCGACGGTCATCCCGTGGGCGAGGTTCTCGGGCAGCTCGGTCCTGGGGGAGTACCCCGAACGCGCGACGTCCGCCGCCGTGTACCGGATGCGCCGGGCCAGGAACCAGCCGTCGTGGTCGAGGTCGCGCAGCACGGCCGCGACGGCGAGGGTCTTGAACACCGAACACATCGGGAACCGCTCGTCGGCGCGGTACGCCACCGAGCGCCCGGTCCGCACGTCGTGGGCGAAGACCCCCAGCCGTGCGGAGTGCCGCCGCTCCAGCTCCCGCAGCCGCGCGACGAGACCCTCACCGCCCGGGGCGGCGGCGTACGCCGTACCGCCGAGGGGCGAGGCGAACGAGAGCGCGGCGGCGGCGCCGAGCGCGAGTGCGGTACGACGGGACGGGCCGAAGTGTGCGAGGGGCAAGGCGGTTCCCTTCCGAAGCGATCACTGCACCGGGAAACACGCGCCGTGACACCCGCCCGGTTTCGCCGAGGCCCCTTTCGTATCAGCCGTCCCGCCCCTGCCAGGTGGTGACACAGACCTCGTTGCCCTCGCGGTCGGCGAGTACCCAGAAGGCCGGCGCCCGCTCCTCGGACACGAGCCGGCCGCCGGCGGCCAGCGCCTCGCCGATCCTCGACAGCGCCTCGTCGTGCGGAAGGCTGAGGTCGAGGTGGATGCGATTGCGCTGCGGGCGCGGGGCGTCCATTTGCTGGAACCAGATCGCCGGGCCCTGCCCGAGCGGATCGACGATCGGATCGCGGGGGCCTTCGGCGCCCGCCTCGTCCGCGTACCCGAGGACCGCTTTCCAGAACGGCCGGATCCCGGCGATGTCGAGCGCGTCAATCGCCAGCTCCAGGAGCTGGACCGAGCGCGGCGCCCCCGTGGCGATCTCGGGCTCGGTTCTCAGCCCGAGGCCGCGCAGGGCGGTGGAGATCTGGTGCGCGAGGTCGACGTCACGGGTGGTGACCCCCGCGTGCGCCGAGGACTGCAGGACGAGCAGGACCCGCCGGGGTCGCACGTCGATGATCAGATGCCCCTCGGCCTCGTCACCGCAGACCGCGACCGCGCGCGCCGCCACCTCGATCGCCCGCGCCGGGGAGCCCACCGGCACCGCCGTCCGCAGGCTGCCCAGCAGAAAGCGCCAGCCCAGGTCGGCGACCGCTTCCGATGCCCGCGAACCGTTCAGTTTCGTCTCCATGCCGGGCATCCTCGCAGCCTCGACGTCCGGGACGGCCCGGCATCGGAGAATCGAGGGCGGACAGGGCGTCAGCGTCCGCCGAACGTCCAGGACTCGATGTCGCGGTACCGGATCGGCCCGGGGCCACGGCCGAAGTCGCTGCCGACCAGATGGAGCCGTCCGGCCCGCCAGCGGCTGCCGGAGAACCCGGCGAGTCCCGCCGCCACCTCCACCACGCTGGACGGATCGTCGCGGCGGGCGCGGGCCAGGGTCAGATGGGGGCGCAGCGGCCGGTCCTCGAAGGGGACGCCGCACTCCTCGACCACGGCGCGGACACCGGCGGCGAGCGCGTGCAGTCCTTCGAGGTCCCCGTCGATCCCGCTCCACAGCACCCGCTCGTCGAAGTGCCCACCGCCCCGCAGCGCCAGCTCGACGGGGCGGCGCGAGGCGGCGAGATCCGCGAGCGGCGGCCGCAGGAGAGGCACGGTCCCCACCGGGAGCTCTCCGAGGAACGCCAGGGTGATGTGCCAGTCCTCGATGCGGTTCCAGCGCATGCGGGGGTACGCGTCGTACGCGGGGCCCAGTGCCCGCTCCAGTTCGTGCTTCGCGTCGTCGGGCGGGGCGAGCGCGATGAACACGCGGACGGTCGCCGCCCGGTCCCGGTCGTCCCCACCGGGCTCCGTCCGCTGCCCGCGCGCCTGAGTCATGTTCCGTTCCTTGCTCGCCGTCACACCGCCACACCGCCACACCCGCACACGGTCACACCCGCACACCGTCACACGGTCACACCCGCACACCGTCACACGCGCACACGGTCACACCGTCACGCGGGCGTCCGCACCGAATCGGGTATCCGCGTCCGCGCCCGTCCCGACGCCGACACCCGTGTCCGCGTCCGCCGGACCTGGGCTTTCCTCCCCGGTTCCGCTGTGAGGGTACGCGGCGTCCGAGCCGTTGCCACGGCCGGGGGACACCCGCGTTCCCTCGGTCCCCCCACCCGACCGTCGGCGATGCTCGGCGGGCGCTGCCCGGGGCGGTCACGTAGGGTCGTGATGCCGCTACGCGGATCGACCGATCAGAGGTGCGCGATGACAGGACAGTTCGAGACGACGTTCGAGATCGACAGGCCGGTCGAGGACGTGTTCGCCTACCTCGCCGACGGGCGCAACGACCCCCAGTTCAGCCCCCGGGTGCTGAGGATCGAGCGGGTCCCCGACACCCCGACCGCCGTGGGCACCGTCTTCCGGAGCACCGTCAAGGACGCCGGGATGAAGACCGGCAGGGAGATCCGCGTCACGGCGCTGGAGGCGCCGGTGAAACTCCGGTGGGCCGAGGTGTCCAAGAACCTCGTGACGGCCCGGGAGGGCGGCTACGACCTGGAGCCCCTCGCCGGCGGCCGGACCAGGGTCCGCTTCTACAACGCGCTGGAGGGCCACGGCGTCGGCAAGCTCCTCGTCGGCCTGGCGCTCTCGGCCGCCCGCAAGGACGCCGAAGGCTTCGGCTCCCGCATCAAGGCGGCGGCCGAGACCGCGATCGCCGCCCGCTGAGCCCGGCCGGTCGCCTCCCCCCGTGAGCCCGCTCGCCCCTCTGGGGCGGAGCGGCGCTAGGCGCCGTCACGCGGTTGTGCAACCGGCTCGCCGCGCGGTCGTGGCGGCGGGCCGCTGAAGCGGACCGGGACGCCGGGGGAGTAGAGCACGCTCACGGGCGGGCCGAGGGGCCCGTCCAGGCCGGCTGCGGCGAGCAGGGACTCGTCGCAGGCGAGGAGCCGGGCGCGGTGCAGGGGCCAGCGGGGGTGGGTGTTCGGAAGGTAGAGCGGCCGCCCGAGGAACGAGCTGTGCATGCCCCAGCGGGCGGTCAGGAAGTGTTCCAGCGCCGTCGGCTCCTCGATCCGCTCGCCGACGTCGACGCTGAGCGCGCTGTGCGCCCCCCGGGGGCCGGGCCACCGCCGTCTGCTGGCGTACGTCACGGTGGAGCCGTCGCTCCGGATGCTCATCCGCGACCAGACGTACGGCAGCCCGAACGCCCACCGGCCCACGGTCACGGGGATCAGGCGGGAGGCGTCGAGGGAGCGGAAGACGACGCCTCGGCGCCCGTGGGCGTCCACGGAGTAGAGCCGGACGTTGGTCTCGGGGAAGGTGCCGAAGTAGGGCAGGCCGGGAAGACGGAACCAGCCGACCCGGTGCATCCGGAAGGCGACGAGGCCCACGTACGTGACCCCGTCGTGGGTGTCGGGGACGGTGCCGGCGGGCAGGAGCGGGGCCACGGCGGCGGGATCCACGGCCCAGTGGACGAACGCGAGGTCGAGCCACGACTGGGTGAGCAGGGTGCGGTCCGTGCGGTGCGGTGGGTCGGCCGATATCGGTTCGGGCTGCACAGCGGGCGGCGTCTGCGACATCTCTGCATTATCCGGCATCGGCACGCGCGTGTGGCCCCCACCGCTGTGGGGGCCACACCTTGCGTTGCTCACCGGGCCGGCCGGCGGCACGGATGCCGGGCCGGACGGAGGTGCCGGGCGACTACGGGGTCACGCCCACCTTGAGCAGCTTGTTCGCGGTGCCGGACGCGGGGTTCTTGATGGCGTCCGCGGTGGCCGCCCCCGTCAGCGCGGTGGCCGTGTCGGCCGGCGTCGCCGACGGATTGGCGGCCAGGTACAGAACCGCTGCCCCCGCCACGTGCGGGCTGGCCATCGACGTACCGGAGATCGTCTTCACCCCGGTGTCGCTGTCGTTCCAGGCCGAGGTGATGTCCGAGCCGGGGGCGTACAGGTCGACCACCGCGCCGAAGTTCGAGAAGCTCGACTGCTCGTCGTCCTTCGTGCTGGACGCCACGGTGAGCGCCTCGGGCACTCGGGACGGCGAGCCCTGGCCGGCGTCGGAGGACTCGTTGCCGGCCGCCACCGCGAAGGTCACGCCGGAGGCGATCGCCCGCTTGACCGCCGCGTCCAGCGCCTCGTCGGCGCCGCCGCCGAGGCTCATGTTCGCCACGGAGGGCCCGGAGTGGTTCTGGGTGACCCAGTCGATGCCCGCCACGACCTGTTCGGTGGTGCCGGAGCCGTTGTCGTCGAGGACGCGCACGGCGACGACCTTGGCCTTCTTGGCGACTCCGTGGGCCGTGCCGGCGATGGTGCCGGCCACGTGGGTGCCGTGGCCGTTGCCGTCGTCGGCGGTGTTGTCGTTGTCCACGGCGTCGAAGCCGTGGGCCGCCCGGCCGCCGAAGTCCTGGTGCGAGATCCGGACCCCGGTGTCGATGACGTACGCGGTCACGCCCTCACCGCCGTTGTCCGGGTACGTGTACTTCTGGTCGCCCGCCGCCTCGGCCTGGTCGATCCGGTCCAGGCCCCAGGACGGGGGCTGCTCCTGCGTCTCGTTGATGCGGAAGCGCTTGTTCTGCACGACCGTCCCGACGGCGGGGTCGGCCGCGAGTCGCTTGGCCTCCTCGACGGACAGGCCGGACGCCGAGAAGCCGTTGACCTTCGAGCCGTAGGCGCGCTCGAGGGTGCCGCCGTACTTCTTCGCGAGGTCCGCCTTGTTCGCGGATGCGTCGAGGATCACGACGAAGCTGCCGGACACGGCGCCCGGGGCGCCGAGTCCGTGCACGGTGCCTTCGGCGGGGGCGGCCGCGCCGGCGAGGTTCCCCGCCAGCAGTACGGCGGCGGCCGCGGCTGCGGTACCAGTGGCTATGGCCGCGTTGCGAAGTCCGTTGGATCGCTTGTGAGTTGCCATGAAGGTGGTTCTCTCCTCGTGTTGACGTGTGGGGCGTCAAACGTTCGAGACAAACCCTGTGCGGGTTGGCAGGAGCAAATCAAGAGGGAACCAGGGGTAAGGGCTTATTCAACAAGGTTTCTTAAAGTCCTCTCCGCATCGTCTCCACAGTGCGCACGTCTTCTGGCCAAGTCCTCCGGGAAACGGTCACGTTCCGGCGTCCGCGCCGTCACGGGCCCTCGGCGGGCCCGGGCGGGGGAAACCCGTCGAGATCGCCCTCCTCCGTCGCCAGGGCGTGACCGAGGAGGTGCAGCGGGCCCGCCTCGATGCCCGCCTCCTCCATCACCCGCCAGTGCGCCAGCGCGATCCCCGCGTCCACCAGTCCGTGGACCAGGGGGAGTTCCGGGTGGGCGGCGTGGAGCAGGGACTCCAGACGGCACGAGGCGACCGTGCCGGGAAGCCAGGTGCGCGCCGCGTACCCCGCGGCGGCGGCCGGCGGGAGGTCCGGTGCCGTCCTGCGTTCCACCGCCCCTACGGACAGCAGGCCGCCCCCGACGAGCAGGACGTCACGCCGCTCCCGCATCCGGGTCAGCGCCTCGGTGGTGTCGAAGCAGTGCGGGAACGAGTCGTCGACGACGATCGTGCCCGGCCGGAGCCCCGCCACGTCGAGCACCGCACCGCCCCCGCTGACGGCCGTGACGATGAGACCGGCCTCGTACGCGGCGGGGGGCAGGGCCGGACCCGAGGCGTGGACCTCCACGTTCCGGGCCAGCCCCCGGGCCATCAGGTCCTCGGCCAGACTCCGCAGCCGTGCCGCACTCCCCGCGACGTCGCAGAGGAGCAGCCGGGCGGGCGGCTCGTCCGCCGTCGTCAGGAGCAGTTCGAGGGAGGAGCTGCCGATGGAGCCCAGGCCGACCACGGCCACGGTGAGGCCGCCGAGTTCCCGGCCGGTCCGGGTGAGCGCGGCGTGGACGGTCTTGACGACGGACACCGCCGTCGCCGCGTGCCCGGTCGTGAGCGCCGTCGAGGCGCCGGTGCCGGTGTCGGTGTCGGCGGAGGCGCCTGGGGAGATGCCGGCGGAGGCGCCGGTGTCCATCTCGCGCAGGACGCCGAAGCCGTACGCCGTGAGGGAGGGGATCATGCCCGCGAGCGAGACGCAGCGCGCACCCAGGGCCGACGCGTACGCGACGGCTCCGGCCGTCCGGTCGGCCAGGTCGGGCGTCGACGCGAGCTCGTCGGCGAACAGGGGGAGGCAGACGAACCCGGACCGGCCGAGCGGGGTGCTGATCTCCTCCACGAGGCGGGGGCGCCCGTCCGGGAACAGTAGCCGCCGGAGGTGCTCGCGCGAGGCGGCGTCGGCCACCGGCCCCCCGAGCGGGACGAGTTGACCGGGCGGCGGCAGGTACCCCACGAGCGCCGAGTCCAGGACGCCCTCGTCCGCCGCCCCGGCCAGCTCCTTCCGCAAGGCGTCGGCGAACGCGTCGAAGGCCCCCGGGTCGGGGAAGGCGGCGGTGGACGCGCGCAGGGTCACCCGCACCTCTCCCGCGCCGACCGGCCGCACCGCGAGGAACGTGTCCGTACCCACCGGAGGCGGCGCGAGGACGGCGTCGCCGTCGTCCCACCGCATGCTGAGGGTCTCGCCGCTCATCGGACCGAGGGCCGAGAAGTCCAGGAAGGTGAAGAAGAACTGGGCGGCCGCCGGCAGCCCGAGCTCCCCCGAAGGAGCCCGCACCCCTTGTGTACGGGCCGCCTCGACCTCGTCGACCACCGCACGCAGGTCCTCGGCGAAGGTTCGGGCCGTGTCCTGGCCGGGCGGCGGACCGGGCCGGAGCGGTACGGCGGCGGCGTACGGGCCGAACACCCGAGAGGTATCGGGCCGGGCGTCGTCCCGGCCGGAGACGGCGAGACCGATGATCAGATCCCGCTGCTCCGCCGTCGCGGCCAGCGTCCGGTAGTACGCGGTGAGGACCGGGGCGAAGAGCGTCGAACCCGCCGCCGTGGCGATCCGGCGCAGGACCGCGACCTGGTTCTCCTCCAGGGTGAACCCGGTGGAGCGGTACGGCGGGGCCGCCGGGTCCGTGCCGGGCGCCCGGGCGCCGGACCGGTGCCCGAGGACGGGGCGGCGATAGGGCGCGTCGAGCCGGGCCCTGTCGCCGCTCTCGCCCGCCACGCGCTCCTGACGGGCCACGTGATCACGGAACGTACCCCTCAGCGGCGGGAGTTCGGCCGACTCGCCCCGTACGACACGGTCGTAGGCGGAGAGGAGCTCCCGGCCGAGCAGCGCCACGCTGTAGCCGTCGCCGATCAGATGGTGGGCGTGCACGACGAGCGCGTGCTCGTCGGGTCCCAGGGTGAGCAGCCGCAGACGGAGCAGCGGCCACGCCCACGGCTCGAAACGCCGCTCCCGTTCCTCGGCGACCCGGTCCGCGAGAAGGCCGGGTTCGGCGAGGGTCTCGAAGTCGACCGGGAGCCGCAGGGACGGCGGAAGCTCCTGCTGCACCGGCGGCCGCACCCCGGCGGGGAAGACGGTCCGCAGCATCGGATGGCGCACGACGCAGGCGTCGACGGCCCGCTGGAACGCCTCGGGCCGCAGGGGCCCGTCCACCCGCAGACACGCGAGCCACGCCGTGTCCGAACCGGGGGCCATGGCCTCCGCGAGCAGGAAGCCGCGCTGGGAGGGCGTGAGCGGGAAGGGGGCGGGCCCGTGGAGGCCCTCGCCCTCACCGGGCGCGGACCGGGTGTCGAGAGGCTCTTCGTCCGTGCCCGCGCGGTCGATGGCCGCGGCGAGTGCGGCCAGGGTGCGATGCCCGTACACCACCGTGGGCCTCGGCAGGGACAGGGCCGGGATCTCCTCCCGCAGGCGGGCGAACACCTGGAGGACGAGCAGGGAGTCGCCGCCGAGCGCGAAGAAGTCGTCCTCGCGCCGGACCTCCTCCGCGTCGAGGAACTCGGACCAGACGCGGGCGAGGAGGACCTCGGTCGGTGTCACCGGACGCGTTCCCGGCGAGACCGGCTCGGATGCGGGCACGCGGCCCGGACCGGTGCCGGACGGGGGGCCGGAGACGGGGGCGGACACCGAGGCGGGCGCGGGCGCGGTGAGCCGGGCACGGTCGATCTTCCCCGTCCCGGTCAGGGGGAGTTCGTCGAGGAGGCGGATCCGCGCCGGGAGCATGTACTCCGGGAGCGACCTGGCCAGATGGGCCCGCAGAGCCGTGGAGTCCGGCGCCGCGACTCCCGGCCGGCACGCGACGAAGGCGCTCAGCCGTTCGTCACGGTGCACCACGGCGGCCCGCGCGACCGCCGGATGCGTCAGGAGCACCGACTCGATCTCGCCGGGCTCCACCCGATGCCCGCGGATCTTCACCTGGTCGTCGAGGCGCCCGAGGAACTCCAGGACGCCGTCGGCGTCACGCCGGACCCGGTCGCCGCTGCGGTACCAGCGGCGCCCCTCCCGCACGGTGAACGCGGCGGCGGTCAACTCGGGCGCGTGCAGATAGCCGGGGGTGAGTCCCACGCCGGAGATGAGGAGTTCGCCCGGCTCTCCCGGCGCGCTGCTCCTCCCGTCCGCCGTCACCACGTCGACCTCCGTGCCGGTGAGGGGGGTGCCGATGGGCAGGGCCCGTACGTCGTCGGCGGGGCGGCTGTCGACGATGTGGAAGGTGGCGTTGATGGTGGCCTCGGTCGGCCCGTACAGGTTCGCGATCCGGTGACCGGGCCCGAACAGGTCGTACCAGCGGCGTACATGGGCGGGCGGCAGCGCCTCGCCGCCGACGTGGATCCAGCGCAGGGCCGACAGGTCCGGCGGGGGCGCGCCGTCCCGCACCCGGGTCTCGGCGGCCTCCAGGAGCCGGGACCACAGGCTCGGGACCGAACTCCACACCGAGACGCGGGCCTGTTCGACCCGGTCGAGCAGCGCTTCGGGGTCACGGAGCAGCCGCCGCGGCAGGGTGACCACCGTGGCCCCGACGAGCAGGGGCGCCAAGATCTGGCGTACCGACGCGTCGAAGCAGACCGAGGCCGTCTGGGCGAGCCGGTCGCCTTCGCCGTACCGGAACGTGGCCAGCGCCCAGTCGAGGTAGTTGGTCATCGAACGACGCGTGATCGGCACCGCCTTGGGGCGCCCGGTGGAACCGGAGGTGAAGATCACGTACGCGAGGGAGTCGGGTCCGGCGCCGGGTATCGCCACCTCGGCTCGGTCGGACGACGACAGGGCCGGCGGCTCGGACCACGGTGCGGATGTCCCCGCGGACCACGGCTCGGGCGAGGGGGCGTCGGCCGTCACGAGCGTGAGGTCCGCGGCCGTGGCGAGGCTGGTCGCCGCCTCCCGGGTCGCGGCATGGCAGACGAGAGCACGGGCGCGGGACCGATCCAGCTGGTCGGCCAGGCGCGCCGGGGGATGGGCCGCGTCCAGCGGTACCCAGCCGGCGCCGGCCCGCAGGATGCCGACCACACCCACCACGGTGTCGGCGCCCGGTGCGGTCAGCAGCCCCACCAGGTCGCCCGGGACCACGCCTCGGGTCCGCAGCCGGGCGGCCAGCGCGTCCGACGCGCGATCCAGGTCGGCGTAGGTGAGGACGCCGTCCCCCGTGTCGACGGCCACCACGTCCGGCGTCGCCCGGAACTGGGCACGGAGCCGGTCGACGATGTCGGGGCGGACGCCCGAGGGACCGCCGAGGGGGACCGGGACGGTCGACCGCCCGGCGGATACGGGGGAGTCGGGGGCGTCCGTGAGTCCGGCCTGTACGGGGGAGTCGGGGGCGTCCGTGAGTCCGGCCTGTACGGCGGAGTCGGGGGTTTCGGTGGGTGCGGCGGCGGCCTCCGTGAGCCCCGCGGCGGCGGCGAGTTCGGTCAGGTGCTCGCGCGCGAGCCGCGCGATCGTGGTCCGGTCGAACAACCGGGCGGGGAAGTTCCACGAGAAGGCCAGTGCCCCCTCGGACTCCCAGCAGAGCAGGCTCAGCCGGGTGGCCGCGGAGGCCGTCCCCGCCGAGGTGGGACGGACCTCCACCGGGCAGTCGGGGGCGAGGGAGACCGGGAACCGGGCGAAGCTGAACGACGCGGGTGAGGCCGTACGCGGTCCCGCCCCGTCCGGAGGAAGGAGCCGGGCGAGATCCGGACTCGTGAGCCGCCCGTGCCGCTCGCTCTCGGGCCACGCGTCACGCAGCCGCGCCGCGAGGGTGTACACCGAGTCGTCGGGGCCGACGTGGACGGAGACCGGCAGGGTGTCGGCCAGCGGTCCCACCAGCCGGTCGATGCCGGGCAGCCGGGTCTCGCGGCGGGCCCGAGCCACGTTGACGGACACGGCCTCCCGGCCTCCGCTCCACCGGGACAGGCAGCGCGCGTACGCCGCGAGGAGCAGGTGGAACAGCGACACGCCGTGTGCCGCGGCCACCTCGCGCAGCGCGGCCGACAGTTCGGGATCGGGGGTCACCTGGTGGGCGAGGAGCGGGGGTTCGGGCAGGCTCAGCGGATCACCGTCGTACGGCAGCGAGAGCGGTTCGCCCCTCCGGGCGAGCATTTCGCGCCAGTACGCCCGGTCCTCGGCGAGCACCGCCTCGGACCGCTCGGTCCGCATCTGCGTCGCGTACGCGGCGAAGGGGGCGGGGGGTGGCGGTAGTTCCGGGGAGCGCCCCTGCGACAGGGCCGTGTAGAGGGCCCAGAGTTCCTCGCCGAGCACGTTCAGGCTGTAGCCGTCGGCGACGGCGTGATGCACGACGAGCACGAGTCGGGCGGCGCCGGCGACCGCGGAACGGACCAGCACCGCGCGGATCGGCGCCTCCGAGGTGAGATCGAACGGACGGTTGCACAGGGCCTCTTCGAGCCGGGCCGTCTCCCCGCCGAAGACATCGGCGGAGTCGGCGGAACCGACGGGGGTACCCGCCGGGGCGGCGGGATCGGCACGGTGCGCACCGGGCAGGTCGTGGACCTCGTACCACTCGGGCAGAGCGTCGTGGCCGCCGGGCGGGACAGCGGCCTGGGTGGGCTCCGGCTGTCCAGGGCGGGCCAGGAACCGGATGCGGAGCATCGCGTGGCGGTCGGCGAGCAGGCCCAGCGCCCTCCCGAGCAGGTCGGGGTCGAGCGGACCGCGGACGTCCTGCGTCACGTACCCGTAGGCCGCGACGTCCGGGTGCAGCCCGCCCTGGGCGTGGAAGGCGAGCTGGACCGGCGTCAGGGCGAAGGGCAGACCGTCGTCGGTCGTCCGTTCCGCACCGGGTCCGTGGGTGGCGACGGCACGGTCCTGAGAGTCGCCCAGCTGACGGGCGAGTTCCCCCAGGGTCCGGTGTTCGAAGAACAGGGTGATGGGAAGGTCGCGATCGAGTTCCTTCTCCAGCCGCTTGACGAGATCGACGGCCATGAGCGAGTCCAGCCCCAGGCCCAGCAGCGGCACGTCGTCACCGAGGTCCTCCGGGGCCACGCCGAGCGCCTCGGACAGCAGCCGCCGCAGGACCTCCGCCAGAACGGGCGTGCCCTCCGCGCGCACACCACCCGCTTCCCCGACGGGTGTTCCGAGAGGGTCGAAGGACGGGGCCGGTGGACGCGGCGGGTCGGCACGACGCACCGGCTCGGTGGACGGAGCGACCGTCGGTACGACGACGCCGGCGCGGGTACGACGGGTGGCGACCCGCCCCGGATCGGCGACCATCAGATGGGCGGCGTCGGTCCCACAGGCGGCCCGCAGAGCCTCCAGCGCCTCGGCGGTCGCCAGCGGCGCGGGCCCGCGTGCGGCACCGGGGCCCAGGGCGGGCGCACCCGTCGAGGCGAGGAGCCCCGTCTCGGCGAACGCGGCGAAGTTCACCGCCTGCCACGGCTGCCCGGCCGCGCGCTCGGCGGCGGCGAAGGCGTCGAGGTAGGCGTTGGCGGCGGCGTAGTCGCCGACGGCCCCGGCCAGCCCCGGCAGTACGGAGGCGACGGAGGAGAACGCCACGCAGAGGGCGGGGCGCAGGCCGTGCCGGTGGAGTCCGCGCGCGAGCAGATGAGTGCCCCGCGTCTTGGCCGCCAGGACCTCGGCCACCTCCCCGGGCGTCTTGGCCCGCAGGGTGCCGGGCCGGACCACACCCGCCGCGTGGACCAGCACGTCGAGACGGGGAAGACCCGCCAGCAGCGCGTCCACGTCGCCTTCGCGCGCCACGTCGGCGGCGACGTACTCCACGGTGGCGCCGAGCGAGCGGAGCTCGGGCAGCAGCCCGGCGGGGGGCTCGGCCGAACGACCCGACAGCACCAGGGTCGGCCGGCCCCGGCCCGCGAGCACGCGGGCCAGCGCCGCGCCGACCCCGCCGGCGCCGCCGGTGATCAGATACACGCCGTCGCCCGGCAGCGCCGCCCGGGGCCCATGTTCCGTGGCGACCGGCTCGACGGTCCGGCCCAGACGTCGCCCGGCCCGCCAGGCGATGGCGGTCGCGGGCCGATCCGCGCCCCCGTCCGGCGGCGCCGCCCCCGGACGGGCGGCGAGTTCGTGGTGGAGCGCGTCGAGCCTCGCGTCGACCCCGTCCGAGGAGGACAGGTCGACGCTGTGGGCCGAGACTCCGGGCACCTCCTCGGGCAGCGCCAGGGTCAGCCCGGTCAGGACCGCCTGCGTGGGGCACGGCCGCTCGGGCCCGGCGCCGGTGACATGGACGTCCTCGGTGACGACGAGCACGCGGGGCCGGTGGCGGACGAGGTGCGGCAGCAGTTCCTGGAGGTGCTCCACGAGGGCCCGGTGCGCCGTGTCGAGCGCGGCGGCGCTGTCCGTCTCCACGGTCGGACCGGCGAGCAGCACGACCACTTCGGGACCGGGCAGGGCGGAGGACGGAGCGGCGAGGGACCCGCGGTCCGCCGCCCCGCCGTCCGGAACGGCCCCGACCCGCCCGACCGTGACCCCCCGCTCCGTCAGCCGCGCCGCGAACGCCCGGGCCAGCGGCGAGTCGGGCCCGGCCAGCAGGACGGAACGCGGCCCGGAGCCGACGGTCAGCGGGGCGTCGTCCCACCCGAACCGGTGCAGCAGCGGCCGGGGAGCGGCGGCGGGCCAGTAACGACGCCGCTGGAAGGGGTACGTCGGTACGGAGACCCTGGACCGCCCGGCATCCAGCGATGTCCGGTCCAGCGGCACACCCCGCTGCCAGAGCGCGCCCACGGTCTCCATCAGACCGCGCGCGCCGTCCCGGTGGCCCGCCGAGAGCGCGACCGTGCCCGCTCCGCGCGGGTGCGCCGCCACGACGGAGCGCACCGGGCCGCGCAGGGAGGTGGAGCCCAGCTCGACGAACGTGTCGTACCCCTCGCCGATCAGTCGGTCCACGGCCGCGCCGAACCGGACGGGCCGCCGCGCGTGGTCCCGCAGATAGGCGGGGTCGAGTTCCCGTCGCCACGCGGCGGTGACCGTGCTGATCAGAGGTGTCGACGACGGCCGGAGCGCGAGAGCCCCCGCGGCGTCGGCGAGCGGGCCGAGGGCCGGTTCCACCAGGGGCGAGTGGAAGGCACGGGACACCCCGAGGCGGCGGGCGGCGATGCCCCGCGCGGTGAGCTCGGCGACGGCGCGCCCGATGGCCGCCTCCGTACCCGCCAGGACGACCTGCTCGGGACCGTTGACCGCGGCCACGCTCAGCGCGCCCCGGGCCTCGGCCACCAGGTCGGCCACCGTCTCCTCGGCGCACCGCACGGCCGCCATGGCACCCGGGGCGCACAGTTCCGCCATCAGCCGGCCACGCTCGGCGGCGAACCGCACGGCGTCACCGAGCGAGAGCGTCCCCGCGACGCACGCGGCGGCGATCTCGCCCACGCTGTGACCGGCGACGGCGTCCGGCGTGATCCCCCACGCCCCCAACTGGCGGGCGAGCGCGACCCCGTACGCGACGAGGAGGGGCTGGGCGATGTCGGTCCCGGCGAGCATGTCGGGCGACACGTCGGGGTCGAGGCACCAGGCGGCGAGGGAGCGGCCGCCGATGACCCCCGCGTGGCCGGACGCCTCGTCGAGCGCCTCCCGGAACGCGGGGGCGTGGGCGTGGAGCGCGCGGGCCTGGCCGTCGGGCCGTACACCCTGCCCGGGAAGCAGGAAGACCAGACGTGCCCGAGACACCACGGGGGCCGCCGGGGCAGGCGCCCTCCGGTCGCGCACGGCATCGAGCCGCTCGACGAGACGGGCGAGTCCGCCGCGGACGAGGGGGCTGCGGGCGGGGCCGTCGTCGGCGTGGTCGTCCCCGTGGAGGAGGTCGTCCCCGTCGAGGAGATCGTCGCCGTCGACGGCGAGGGCGAGACGGTGGGGTCCCTCGTCACGCGCCCCGGCGACGGCGGCGCACACATCGCCCACGTCGAGACCGGGGTGGTCCCGCAGATGGTCCGCGAGCGCGGCAGCGGCGGCGCGCAGCCCGTCCGCCCCGTCCGCACCCGCGCCCTGCGCCGACAGGGTGAGCAGATGGGGGCCGCTCGACGGCGCCCGACGCGGCTCGGTCCGGGCCGGGGCCTCCTCCAGTACGGCATGGGCGTTGGTGCCGCCGAAGCCGAACGCGTTGACCCCCGCGACCAGCGGCCCGGGCGCCGTCCACTCCCGTACCTCGTCCACCAGGGCGAAGCCGCGACCGGCCAGGTCGAGCGCGGGAGCGGCCCCCTGGGCGGGTCCGATCCCGGGGCCGCCCTCGGGGACGGCCCGGAGCGGCGACGGCGGCAGCCGCCGGTGACCGAGGGCGAGGACCACCTTCACCAGGCTCGGCATTCCGGCGGCGTTGAGCAGATGCCCGACGTTGGTCTTGACCGAACCGAGCAGCCGCGGCCGCCCGTCGGAGCGCGGCGGAAAGGCGTGCGCCAGCGAACGGACCTCGACGGGGTCGCCGACCGGCGTACCCGTGCCGTGCGCCTCCACGTACGACACGCTGCCGGGGTCGACCCCCGCGTCGAGGTACGCCTGCGTGATGACCTCACGCTGCGTCAGGGGATTGGGCGCCATCAGGCTCAGCGAGCGGCCGTCGTTGTTCACCGCCGTGCCCCGGAGCACCGCGAGCACCGGATCACCCGCCCGCTCCGCCTCCTCCAGACGGGTCAGGACGATCGCCGCCCCGCCCTCCCCGGGAACGAAACCATCGGCCGCCGCGCCGAACGCGTGGCAGCGCCCGGTGGGGGACAGTGCCTTCGCCTTCTCCAGGAGCGCGTACCCGGTCGGCGTCAGATTCAGGTGTACGCCGCCGACGACCGCGAGGTCGCACTCACCGGCCTGGATGCTGCGCCGTGCCAGGTGCAGCGCGACCAGCGCCGACGAACACGCGGTGTCGACCGCGAGCGCGGGTCCGGTCAGGTCCAGACAGTGCGCGACACGGGCGGCGAGCATGTTGGGCAGGTTCCCGGTCAGCGCCGACGCGGGCAACTCCGACCCCTCAGGGGCCTGTTCGAGGACGCGACGGTAGCCGCTGTCCCCGGCGGCGACGAAGACGCCCACGCGCCGCCCCCGCCGGCGGGGGCCCGCGTGACCGGCCCGCTCCAGGGCCTCGTGCGCGAGTTCCAGGAGGATGCGCGCCTGAGGGTCGGCCGACCGGGCCTCCTCCTCGCCGATGCCGAAGAACCCCGCGTCGAAACCGGCCGGCTCGTCGAGGAACGCGCCCCGGCGACCGTCACCGTCCGCCGGGTCCGCCCACCGTCCGTCGGGCACGCCGGTGACGGCGTCGTAGCCTTCGAGGAGCCGCTCCCAGAACGCCTCGGGGGTATCGGCCCCCGGAAAACGACAGGCGATGGCGGAGACGGCGACGACGGGCGCGGCGTCGGCACGGGCCGGCTCCGGCGCGGGACCTTGCGATCGCACCTCGGGACGGCCGGTGCCGGCAGACCCGACGAAGCTCCCGGTGCTCCCCGTACCCTCGACGCTGCTACCCGTGCTCCCTCTGCTCCCCATGTGCCCCGCGCTCTCGGCGGACTCGGTGCTGTCGGCGGTCTCGGCGGTCTCGGCGGTTCCGGTGTGGAGGAGGAGCCCGGCGAGCGCCGCCACCGTCGTGTGGTCGCGGATCTCGGACGGACGCAGCGTCACCCCGAACTCGTCCTCCAGAGCGGCCAGAACCTCCATCGCCTTGAGGGACGAGCCGCCGAGCGCGCGGAAGTCGTCGTCCGGCCCGATCGCCTCGACCGGCAGCGCGAGTACGCGCCCCCAGACGCGGACCACGACAGCCTCGACGTCCTGACGTGCCCGTGGCGCGGGCGACGACGCGTCGTCCCGGCGCTGCACCGCGGTGAACCCGTCCCGTGCCCCCGCCGAAGTCACACCCCGCTGCCCCGGCAAGGAGACGCCGTCGCCCTGTCCCGGCAACGAGCCGTCCCCCCGCTGCCCGGGCAAGGCGCCGTCGCCCCGCCGTGCCCCCGACGAGCCGCCGCCCCGCGCGACCACCCCCGTAGCCCCCCGCCCGGCGATCTCCGGATACTCCCCGCCCTCGAAGCGTTCGCGCAGCACCCCGCGCCGTATCTTCCCGCTGGTCGTACGCGGGAACGCCCGTACGGGAACGGCCAACACCCGCACGTCGTCGTGGCCCAACGCCTCACGGACCCGCCCCGCGACCGCCCGCAGCAGGACCGGGAGCGCGGCGGACGACAGCACCACGGGCGCGGGCGCGACGAGGACCACCACCCGCTCGCCCCCGTCCGCCGGATCGGTGGAGCCGACCACGGCGACCGGGCAGCGACCGAGCCCCGGCGTGCCCCCGGCCACCTCTTCGAGATCCGCCGCGTGGAACGTCCGGCCGTCGACGAAGAGGACGTCCTTGGACCGGCCGGTCACACAGAGCCGTCCCTCGCGCAGGAACCCCACATCACCCGTGCGCAACCAGCCGTCGACGAACGCGTCCGCCGTGGCCTGCGGCGCGCGGTGATAGCCACGGGCCAGCTGGGGACCGCGGACCTCGATGTGGCCGACGCGGCGTTCCCCGACGGGGTCACCCGCGTCGTCGGTGATCCGCACGACGCACCCGGGCACGGGTCGGCCCACGTCCATCAACTCCACCGCTTCCGGACCGGGGGAGGTGTCCACGGCCCGTCCTCGGCCGAGCGCGGCCCGGTCCAGGGCGAGCGGCCGTGCCACCTCGCCGGGCGGGGGGAAGGTGACGGCGAGGGTCGCCTCGGCGAGGCCGTACACCGGCTGTGGCGCGCCCGCCGCGAGCCCCGTGGGCCGCATGCGCCCAACGAAGGCCCCCCACACCGCCGGGGAGATCGGTTCCGCGCCCACCAGGATCATCCGTACGCACGTGAGGTCGAGGCGGGCGAGCGCGTCCTCCGGTACGCGCCGCTCGACGAGCGCCAGGGCGAAGTTGGCCGCCGAGAGCAGGGTCGCCCGGTGCCGCGCCGCCGCCTCCAGCCACCGCACGGGCCGCTTGGCGAAGGTCAGGGGCTCCACGCGTACCTGCTGGATCCGCGCGGACAGCGGGACGAGGTGGGTGCCGATCAGGCCCATGTCGTGGAAGTACGGCATCCAGGTGGCCAGGACGTCCGTGGCGGTGACGCCGGCCGCGGCGCGTATCTGGGCCAGATTGGCCAGCACGGCCGCGTGCGTGAGTTCGACCCCCTTCGGCGCTCCCGTACTGCCGGAGGAGAACTGCAGGAACGCCACGTCATCCGGTGCCCGCTCCGGGAGCGCCCGCGGCGCGGGGTGTTCCCGCAACCCGCCGAGGGCCAGGGAGCGTACGGAGTCGGGCAGGGCGCCGAGCAGCGGCGCGGTGGACGGGCCGACGGCGACCGGCGGCCCGTCGAGGAACTCCCAGACGGGCAGCACCCGCCGTACGTCAGGGGCGAGCGGCACCGGTACGAGCCCGGCGGCGACGGCGCCCCAGAAGAGCGGCAGGAACTCCTCGCTCCGGTCGGCCGGCAGGACCACGTGACTCCCGGGCGTCAGCCCGGCGTGGAGGAACCCGCCGGCGACGCGCAGCGCGTCGCCGAGCAGCGCACGGTAGGTGACGGTCCGTTCGCCCCCACCACCGGCGCCATCCGGTGCGCCGTCCCCGGCCCCGTCTCCGCGCACATGGACGATGCCCCGGCCGGGCGCGGCCTCCGCCGCACCCGCCAGGACATGCCACAACACCGTCTCGCCGTTGCCCCGCATCTACGCCCCCGTGGATCAGGTACCGGTCGATCCCGGCCCGGTCTGGTCTGCGGTAATGATGACTGATCTTCATCCCACGGGCGGCAGCGGCCGGTGCCCCTCCGAGGCGCCCCTCCGGTGCGCCGTGTCAGACGGCGATCCGGAGGACGTCCGCCACTGCGTCGAGGGCGGCGCGCCACGGATACGTCGCCGGGTCTCCGTGCCCGGGCTCATGGGGGACGAAGCCGCCCTCGCCGTACACGACCCTGACCCCGGCGCCCCGGAGCGTCTCGACCGAGCGCTCGAACTGGGGATGGGCGACGAAGGCGGAGTTCACACACGGCATCATCGCCATGGGGACGCCCCTGCCGATGCCCTCGGCCACCACGCCGACGAGCCACTTGTCCGTGATGCCCAGAGCCGACTGGTTCACCGTGTTGAAGGTGGCGGGCGCCACGACGATCGCGTCCGCCCGGGGCCACAGGTCGGGCTCGCCCGGAAGCCGGTAGTCCCAGCGCACCGGGTGGCCGGTGAGGGCGGCCAGGCCGTCGAGGGAGTGCGCGAGCCAGCGCGCCGCCGTCGGGGTGAGACCGAGGCACACGTCCCAGCCGTCGGCTTGTGCCGCCTCGATGACGCGGGCGACGTCGAAGACGGGCGAGGCGGCGCTGCTGAACAGGTACAGGGTCCGAGAATCCATGGCCCCATCCGATCACAGGGAGGTGCGGCGCCCCGCCGGGAGCCGGGGGCGGCGACGCCACGACACCCGCGGGCGCGGGGCGCCACGGCGCCCTGACGCGACCACCGCCGCACCCGGAACGCGGGAACGTCCGTCAGGTCCGTCCCCTGCCGCGCCCGGCGGCGGACCGCTACCGTGGTCCCATGGCACGGGAGATCAGGATCGAGATCAGCGATGAGGCGTACGAGGCGCTGGAGCGTGTCGCGGCCGAGAAGCACGTGCCCGCCGAGGACTACGCGGGCCGGGTGCTCGACGCCGACCTGACGCGCACGCGGTTCCTCGAAGGCGCCCGTTCCTTCGTCGCCGAGCACGGCCACGCCTTCGCGGAGCGATTCGATCGCCCCACGCAACACAGCGCCGACGCCGTCTGAGCCGGGCGGGCCCCACCGTGCTCCTCCAGATCGACCTGTCCTGGCTGCTGGACGTCGCGCAGCAGGAGATCCCCGGCGACCCCGGGATATCCGACTGGGGATCGCTCGAAGCGGCCCGCGCCCGCCACGTCTTCCGCGTGATGGACATGCCGGTCTACGACCAGCCGCACGACCGTGCCGCCGCGCTCCTGGAACAGCTCGTGCGTGTCCCGGCCCTCGAACACTCCAACGAGCTGTACGGGGTGGTCGTCGCCGCGGCCTACCTGCACGCCTCCGGGTACCCGGTCGGTGTGACGGCCGAGGAGGCCATCGACCTCGTGGAGCGGGTGGCCGAGGGACGCGTCGACGTCCGGGAGGTCGCGGCCGTCCTGCTGGAGTGGACAGGCTGACGGAGGGGAACCGCTAACCCGGGGGAGCGGCGGGGGAACGGTCGCCGGCCCGTCCCGTGAGCGAGCGGACGAGGCCGAAGGCGGTCGTCAGCCAGGCGGCCACGGCGATCCACAGCAACACCCGGCCGACGGTGGACAGCCAGGTGATGTCCGTCGCCGCCGAGGTGGAGAGAGCGGCCACCGCGGTCATGCCGAGCGGGAAGACCGTGGACCAGCGACGGACGTCGTACGCGAGGCGCGGCCGGACGAACTCGCCGCACAGCAGCACCGCGTACCACGCCAGGTCGAGTCCGAGCAGCACGAGCGTCACCGTCCGCACCCACGTCTCCGCGTCGCCCGACCACACGCCCGAGGCGAGGAGCTTCGACCCGGTGAGTGCCGAGATCGCCATGGCGCCACCCGCGATCCACTGGTCGCCCGCGCCCGTCACGACCTGGCGGAGGTCGAAGCGGGCGAGGGCTTCGACGTACAGCACGAGGCCCAGCAGGAAGAGGGCCAGCGCGGTCCACGCGAGCCAGTCGCCGGCCTTCGGCACGAGGACGGCGGACAGTACCGCGAGCCCCTGGGTGGCGACGCAGATCAGGAACGCGGCACCGGGCGCCGGGCGCTCCAGACGGCGCAGCACCGTCCTGAGCAGGACCGGCCAGACCAGGACGGCGAGCAGGAGGAGCGCCACGGCCACAGGCGTCGCGCCGAGGAGTTCGTAGCGGACGCCGAGCACGGTGGTCGCGGCCACGGCGGTCAGCGCGGCCGGCGTGTCGGCACTCGCCTCCCACCGGCGCCGGTCGCCGAGGAGCAGGGTCGCGAAGTCCCACGCGAGCAGCAGCCACAGCGCCGTGGCCAGGCAGAGCGCCACCACGGAGAGCACGTCGAACCCGGCCAGGTACAACCCCGCCGACAGGATCCCGGTCGCCATGACCGTGGCACCGGCGGCGGGAGGGAGCGTGGCCCAGCGGCCGCCGCGCGGGGTGGAGCCCTGCCCGTTCACGCGGCCGTCGCTGCACGGCCCCGGACCCCGCGGGCCCGCCCGCCGTGACGCCGACGGCACCTCACGTACCGGCCCCGATCCGGTGCGGACGCTGGTTCCAGCCCGCGATCACCGGCAGGCCGTGCTCCGTCGACAGCCGTCCGACGGTCGCCGTCGTGAGGAGGAACAGACGCCCCTCGGACGGCGGAAGGTCCAGATAGCGGGCGGTGAGCACCCGCAGCAGATGAGCGTGGGCCACCACCACACCGTCCTCGTCGCTGTCCGCGAGCGCGGGTGCCACCCGGGCCAGGACACGGTCGGCGCGCCGCCCCACGTCCTCGGCCGACTCCCCGGGGCGCCCGTCCGCGTGCGCGGGCACGCCGTCGCGCCACAGCGACCACTCCGGCCGGTCCTCGTGGATCTGCGGGGTGGTCAGCCCTTCGTAACCGCCGTAGTCCCACTCGTACAGGTCCTCGTCTTCCACCGCGCCGCCCAGACCGGCCAACTCCGCCGTGCGCAGGGCCCGGCTCGAAGGGCTGGTCAGAACGAAGGCGAACGAACGGTCCGCGAAGAACGGGGCCAGCGTGCGTGCCTCGGCCTCGCCGTCCGGGGTGAGGGGGAGATCGGTACGGCCGGTGTGCCGGCCCGTGGCACTCCACTGCGTCTCACCGTGGCGGATCAGGAGGAGGTCACCCATGACCGCGCTCCTCCCTTCGTGCCGTGCGTCACTCCTGGAGGTCAGGCCCCACCGTAGCTCCTCGGCACCGCGCGCGCCCTCCGCCACTCCACTTCCTCGGCGGCCAGCGGGGCGTGGACGCCGTACACGTCGCCGACCCGCAGGTTGTCCGGCGTGCTGTACTCGCCGTAGGTGCCGATGACGGTGACCGCCACGCGGGAGTCGGGCTGCCAGAACGTACGGAAGTACGGGGCGTTCGCCGGGATCTCCGGGATCTCCAGCAGCGGGACGCCACGCCGCTCCAGCAGGCGCCGCAGCTTGTCGAACCGGAGCCTGGGAGCGAAGCGCCCGTACCGCGCGCGGAGGACGCCGTCGACGAGCGTGCGGTCCCGGTACGCGAGCCTGTGCACCTTCAGGGTGAAGTGGTGCCCGGACCAGCCGTGGTCGACGGACTCGCGGTCCCAGTGGAACTCGACGAGACCGTAGTCGCGGCACATGGCCAGGTCGCCGAAGACGTTCTCACCGAAGTCCCGCCCCAGGGCCCCGGTGACACGGTCGGGAGAGTCCGAGGGGCCCACGCCCAGCAGGGTGCCGGTGGTGACGACGTCCACGTAGAACGCCAGGGAGTACGGGGTCACGGCTGATCCTCGATGTGGTGCGGTCCCACGTGACAGGGGCGGTTCCACGGGGAGCCGCAGGACGCGCCGGCGGCGCGGACGCCCAGGATCGGTCCACGCCCGAGCGGCCGTCAACCCGTGGCTGTACGACCGGGGTCGACACCGGGGCCGCGGGATTGTCAGCACCGGTCGGACGACGGGAGGGGCACCGCGAAGGCACCTTGTTCCTGTGATCGAAGTCAACGAGCTCACGAAGCGATACGGCGGCACGACCGCCGTCAAGGACCTGTCCTTCACCGTGCGGCCGGGCCGGGTGACCGGGTTCCTCGGCCCGAACGGCGCGGGCAAGAGCACGACGCTGCGCATGATCCTCGGGCTGCACGAGCCCAGCGGCGGCACCGTCACCGTGGACGGCCGTCCCTTCCGCGATCGGCCGCGCGGCCTGCGCCACGTCGGCGCCCTGCTCGACGCGCACGACGTGCACGGCGGTCGCAGCGCGAGGGCGCAGCTGACGGCACTGGCGTTGAGCAACCGCATCCCGCGCCGGCGGGTCGAGGAGGTGCTGCGGGAGGTCGGCCTCGCCGATGTCGCCGGGCGCCGCATCGGCGGATTCTCGCTCGGCATGAAACAGCGGCTCGGCATCGCGTCGGCCCTGCTCGGCGATCCGCCGGTGCTGCTCTTCGACGAGCCGCTCAACGGCCTGGACCCCGAGGGCGTCAAGTGGGTCCGCGGCCTGTTCCGGCGGCTCGCCGCCGAGGGCCGCACCGTGTTCGTGTCCAGCCATCTGATGTCCGAGATGGAGCACACGGCCGATCAGCTGGTCGTCATCGGCCGGGGTGAGCTGATCGCGGCGGAGAGCCTCGCGGAGTTCTCGGCCCGCGGCACGCGCGGGAGCGTCGAAGTGAGCACGCGGGCGGCGGCCGCCCTGAGGGACCTGCTGGTGGCCGAGGGCGCGACGGTGGAAGGGGGCCGGGACGCGGACGAGGCCGGAGACGGGCACGCGGGCCGGAGCGGACACGGGGACCGGCTGACCGTCACCGGCCTGACCGCGGACCGGCTGACCGTCACCGGCCTGACCGCGGACCGGATCGGCGAGATCGCCCTGGAGAACTCCGTCCCGCTGCGCGGGCTCACCACCCGTTCCGCGTCCCTGGAGGACGTGTTCATGGAACTCACCGCCGACAGCGTCCAGTACCTCGCAGGAGAATCCCGATGAACCCGACCAGCGCGACGACCCCCGCCACGACCGCCGGCCCGGACGCCGGCACGCGGGCGGCCCACGGCTCCGCCGACCGCCGCGACGCCGTCGGACCCCGCCCGCCGATCCCGGAGCCCCGGCCCCGCTTCCGCGATCTGGTCGCCTCCGAGTGGGTCAAGCTCCGCTCGCTGCGGTCGACCTGGATCGCCTACGGGGCCACCGTGCTGGCCGTGATCGCCTTCAACGTGGGCACGGCCTGGGACACGTACAAGTACTGGACCGAGGAGAGCGCGAGCGACCGGGCCGACTTCATCCGCGACGGGATCCCCCTGCAGCTGGCGTTCACGGGGAACGCGGCCACGGTCATGATGCTGGCCCTCGGGGCCATCGGCGCCCTCGCGATCGTGGGGGAGTACAGCACGGGCACCCTCCGTACGACGTTCGCGGCCGTCCCGGACCGCCGTGCGCTGATGGCGGCCAAGGCCGTCGTCGTCGCGGCGGTCGCGACCGCCTTCGGCACGCTGGTCGCGGGCGCCTCGTTCGGTCTCACCCAGGCGATCCTCGACGGCAAGCGGCTGGGGGTCTCGCTCGGCGACCCCGGCGCCGTGCGCCTCGTCCTCGCTTCCGCGCTGCTCGCCCCGGTGTGCGCGCTCGTCGGCCTGGCGATCGGGACCCTCCTCCGCCACACGGCGGCCACGATGATCGTCATGGTCGCCGTCGTCCTTGTCCTGCCCGTCGCCCTCACGGACGGCCGGTACTGGTCGGCGGTCGCCGGCCACACCCTGCCCTTCAGCGCCTGGGTGCGGCTCGCGGAGTCCGGTCCCGCACCGACACCCTTTCCCTGGACCACCGGCGGAGCCTGGACGGTCTACGCGGTGTGGGCGGTGGCGGCGGCCGCGGTGGCGATCGTCGGTGTGCGACGGCGCGACCTGTGAGATCCCCGGGGGTCTCCCGGGAGCGGCGGGGCGGTCCGCTTCCGGGTCCAGAGCCGGCGGCATCGTCGGCGTCGACCGACCGAGTACCAGGGTCGCCTCGTCCGGGCCGATCGGCCACGGAAGTCCGGCGCCGCGTGCGATGTCCAGACCGTGGACGAGGCTCTCGCCGCGCATCAGACCGGTCGCCGCCGCCCGGCGCACCGCCCGGGCCCTCCCGTCGGAATGCGTTCATACGGCAGACATCCGGCGGCCCGACAACCGGCCCGGATGGTTGCGTATGCATAACAGGTCTGGTTCGAAGAGCGGTGTCCGGGACAGGCGCGCGGCCCTGAACAGGGGGAGCCTCAGGGCGCGTGCCCCCGGGGCACCGCCCGTCCGAGAGGAACTCTCCGTGGATCGCAGGTCTTTGCTCACCGTCGCGACAGGGGCGGTGGGCGCCGTCGCCGCCTCCCAGATACCGGCGGGCGCGGCGCTCCCCACCCACTCCGGCGCAGGGCGCCCGGTCGCCACGTTCAACGTCATCAGCGACATCCAGGGCGACCTCCGGGACCTCGGGGTGGCCCTCGACGACATGCACCGGACCAACCCCGCGAGCGCGGGCCTCGCCGTCGCGGGCGACATCACACCGCGCGGGTACGACGCCGAGTACGCGGCGGTGCGGTCGGAGCTCACGCGCCACACCCACGCGAGAACGGTCGCCTGGGCCATCGGCAACCACGAGTTCTACGTCCCCAAGTGGCGCGACCCGTCGACCCTCGCGCAGGCCACCTGGCCCAACGGCACCACCGAGGACTCCCTGTTCCGCAGCTTCTACCACTTCGCCGGGCGCAACACGGTGTACGCCGAGCACTCGTTCGGCGGCATCCCCGTGCTGAGCCTCGGCACCGAGAAGTACATGCACTACCACGACCCGAAGCTCTGGGACGAAGTGTGGCTCAGTGAGGCGCAGTTGACCTGGCTGGAGCAGCGCCTCGCGCACTGGGCGCGCCGGCGGAAGCCCGTCATGGTGGTCACGCACCACCCCCTGCCCAACACCGTCTCCGGCAGCCACAACCAGCTGTACTCGCGCGACTACCTCCAGGCGGACCGGCTGCTGGGGATCCTCGGCCGCCACCGCGACGTCTTCCTCTTCTGCGGACACACCCACTGGGACCTCGCCCTGTCGGACTGGTACGTCCGCAGGGTCGTCCCCGGCACCGCCAACCTCGACGGCTTCTCCGTGATCAACACGGGCGCCGTGCAGACGGGATACACGGACGACGGCAAGGGGGGAGAGATCTCCGTCCCCGGTACGTTCAACCAGGGCCTCCAGATCGAGGTCCACCGCGACCGCGTCGTCGTGAAGGCGCGCGACTTCGCCGCCGGAACGTGGCTGAAGCAGATCACGGTCCCGCTGTCGACACGTATGTGAGCCGCTGGGCCACCGCCGCTCGGGACCGGACACGGCTCGGCATCCTCGGCCGACCAGGAGCACCCTGGAGGGATGAGCACCGCCCCGATAGTCGTCAACCCGCCCTCGCCGAGCGGCGGCCGCAGAGTCACCGTCCGTGACCACGGGATCCTGGGTCTCGCGCACAGCGATGCCGACGTCGTGGAGTTTCTGCGGCGAGCCGGTCTCGAAGACGCCGACGCCCTCCTCGACGATCCGGCGTGGGTGAAATGGCGTGGCGGCCGTGCGCACGAGTACGAGGCCGCCTGACGCCACGCCGCCTCCCGGCCGTCGGGCCCCGACCGGGCCGTGGACGGCGCGCGGCCGGGGGCCGACGTGAGAAGAGACGGAGTTCGCCGGCCTTGGAATGTGCTGCGCGCGGTGACCGGTACCGGTCGGCGGCGTCACCGGTACCGGCCTGCGGCCTGACCGGTACCGGTCGGTCCGAACTCCGCCGCGCCCCGCCCTTCGCCCGGGCGTCGTGTTCACGGCGGAGACGGCTCCGCTCCCTGCCCTACGCCGATCGCCGTCCGATCGGTCGCGAGTGGCCGCTCATTGGGCCAGGGCGGCGCGCACCGCGTGGGGTGCGGCATTCATGGGAGTGAGCTGGCAGATGACCATGACCTGGCGCTTCGGGTCGTACATGGACCTGGTCGGAGGGACCGTCAGGAGAGGTGAGTGGGGCTGCACCCGCGCCACCAGGAAGTGGCCCTTCATGAAGAATTTCTGAACCTCTACGGAGGAGAAATCTCCTCGATTCAGAACAGTCTGGCTCCGAGGTCTCGTCAGGACGATCTGCGAGGGGGAAATCGAAAGGGATCCCCGCCATTTTCCACGCCAGATGGCCAGTGCGGCGATCAGGGATCCGGCGACGTAAAGTGCGATCCCGATCAGTACGGGCAGTGGATTCTCGTCGAAAACGCTCGGCTTGTTCGCCGGACCGAAGACTTTTTCGGAGCGTTTGAGGAACAGTATCCCGCCCAGGAGGAGCCCGACGAACCCGCAGCCCACGAGCCAGGCGATGGCGGATCCCGCATCCCCGGTGCGGCCGCCGTCGAAGACCACGAAGTGGCCGGGCTGAACACCTGTCGGCGACGCCGCCGCGCCTGCGTTCGGCGGGGCGGGTGTGCTGGCCGGAGACAGGTCCCTGTAGACCTGGACGGCGATCGGAGCCGCGGCTACGACGCACACACCGATAAGCGAATACCAAATAATCGGTGACGGGTCGATTTTCGACGTCACCACATTACCGGCCAAAGCGAAGAGCGGCGCACACAGTGCGACTAACCCTCCCGTGACCCGTCTGTCCATGTAATCTCCCCGAGGAAAGGCGTGCCGTTCTCCCTGCCCGGCCAAGGTACCCAGGGGGGCTCCCCCGGACGCCCCCACTCAGTGGCTCTGTTGCGGACTCGTCACATACGGCAGCGGTTGTGTCCGTCCCGTACGAACGAACTCATCGAAATCACGCCGCCTTGGATTCGAACATTCGAGGAAATGTTCATATCGCGGGGTGGCCGAGATGGTCGAAGTCCAGGGGGCGGCGGCGCCGTTCGCCTCGCTGCCGCCGGGGCTCGGAGGCGCGGAGCGGGCGGGGAGCTCCCGGGCGTGCTTCACCGGATCCGGCGGCGTCCGGCCGCGCCCGCGAGCGGCCGGCGGGAAGGCCCGCCGACCGCACTCCGTCACCCGTTGTGGCGGCCGACGCCGCGGGCCCACAGGATCAGCGGGATCTGAAGGGGGAGCCGGCCGTACGCGAGGGCCTTCTGCGGCGTCGAGCGGTTGCGCCAGTCGTAGGCCATCTTGACGTTGGCCGGGAAGACGCCCGCGAAGAACAGGGCCGTGGCGCGGGCGCTCGTCCTGCGCGTCGCCGGGAGGGCGAGGCCGGCGGCCAGGGCCAGTTCCACCACGCCGCTGGCCTGGGTCCAGGCGCGGGGGCTGCCCGGAAGGGTCCGCGGCACGGTGGCGTCGAACTGCTTGGGAGCGACGAAGTGGGCGACGCCGGCGGAGGCCATCAGGCCGGCGAGCAGGAAGGCGGAACGTGCGGAGCGTATGGACCGGGACATCGGATTCCTTCGGGCTGAGGGCGAACCGGCGGTATGGCGATACGGCTGCCCGTACCTTACCCGCCAGTAATCAAGAGGTGGACCCGTTCCCTCCGTCCCGCCGCAGCGCGGTGACGCCGGGCCCGCGCAGTTCGTCCAGCGCCACCTTGCGGCCCATGACGGCCAGAAGCAGGGAGAGCGCGGGCCCGTTGACCTCCGGCCCCGTTCCGATCATCAGGTCGGCGTCCGTGGCCGTGAGCCGGACGCGGCCCACCAGCTCCTTGGCTCCGCCGAACGAGGCTGGGGTGCGCGTCTGGAGCCGGAGCGACCTGGCGACGGCCTCCTCCGGGTAGGGGCGGGTGAGTCCCAGGGGCCTACGGATGTCCTCCCCGTGCACGACCTCCTCGACGAGCCGGCTGTCGAGGGGCGCCGGAGGCGTCGACCGCCGCGACGCCACGAGCCGGAACCGCTCCAGGGTCTCCTGCGGCGTGACCCCGCGCTCACGCTCCACGCCGACGGCGTTCTGGCGGTCGAAGTCGAACCTCGCCCGGGCGAGGCCGATCATGAAACCGAGGCGGGTCGTGCGCGCGGTGTCGACCAGATGGGCGAGGACGTCGTGCACGGTCCACCCGTCACACAGCGACGGTCTGCTCCACTGCTCGTCGTCGAGATCCGCGAGGTCGTCGATCAGCGCCCCGCGCTCGGCGTGCACCATCGTCCAGACGTGGTCTTTCACGGCTTCCCCTTCGTCGATCACAGTGTGTGCCAGGGAGGACTCGGGAAGCGGCGGGAACTCATCGCCGGGCGAGTCCCGGGCTGCCGGTCGACGGCGGGCGCCCGAACCCGGTGGCGCACCGCAGGCCCCGTGGGGCGGCCTCCGACGAACGGACGGGCTCCCGGTGCATCCGTCCAGCGACGGCCGATGAGTACGGGCACTCCCGCCGGTCTACCCTTCAGCGCCGTCCTTCTCCGGCGCCATCGTCCCGAAGGAGCGACAGATGACCGGCACGACGACCATCGACCTCGGACCACAGGCGCGGATCGTGGCCCGACTCGCGGCGGACATCCCCGACGCGCGGCTCGCCGACCGCACCCCCTGCCCCGACTACGCGGTCGGCGACCTGCTCGGCCACCTCGCCGGACTCGCCGTCGCGTTCCGCGACGCCGCCCGCAAGAACCTCGGACCCACGACGGACACGGCCCCCGACCCGGCGTCGTTCGTCCTCCCCGCCGGCTGGCGGGAAGAACTGCCCCGCGTCCTCGACGAACTGGCCGAGGCCTGGAGCGACCCGGCCGCCTGGACCGGGATGACCCGCGCGGGCGGCGTGGACCTTCCCGGCGACATCGCCGCCGTCGTCGCTCTCGACGAACTGGTGGTCCACGGCTGGGACCTGGCCCGGGCCACCGGCCAGGAGTACGCCCCCGATCAGGCCGCGCTGCACGCGTCGCACGGCTTCCTCCTGGCGGCCGCCGAGGAGGACGACCGCGGCGACGGCATCTTCGGAGCCGTCGTGCCCGTCGCGGACGACGCCCCGCTGCTTGACCGGGCGGTCGCCCTGAGCGGGCGCGATCCGCGCTGGACGCCACGGACGGGCTCGTGACCCAAGCCGGGGAGAGGGGGGGGCTCCGGTACGGACACCCTGGACGCCCCTGGAAACATTGGACGCCCCTGGGCGCTCTGGATCGCCCTGGATGTCCTGGAGGTGTGCCCCGCGCGCCGACGCGCGGGTGGAGCTGGGACGATCGGGGCATGGTGCGAACGTTTGAGGAACTGATCGCCGAGGCGGAAGCGACCCCGGTGGAGGGCTGGGACTTCTCCTGGCTGGAGGGACGGGCCCACGAGCAGCGACCGTCCTGGGGCTACCAGCGCGTCATGGGCGAGCGCATGGCGCGGGCCCTGGCGGCGCTGGACATCCAGACGGGTGGCGGGGAGGTCCTGGCGGGGGTGCCGAAGCTCCCGCCGCTGGCGGTGGCCACGGAGTCCTGGCCTCCGAACGTGGCCAAGGCCACCGCGCTGCTGCATCCGCTCGGGGCGGTCGTCGTCGCGGACGAGGACGAGCCGCCGCTGCCGTTCGCCGACGGGGCCTTCGACCTGGTGGTGAGCCGGCATCCGGTGACGGTGTGGTGGGAGGAGATCGCGCGCGTGCTCCGGCCGGGCGGCACCTACCTCTCCCAGCAGGTCGGCCCGGCCAGCGTCTTCGAGCTGGTCGAGTACATCCTCGGCCCGCAGCCCGAGGAGGTGCGCCGCAGGCGGCACCCCGACGGCGCCCGCCGAGCGGCCGAGGCGGCCGGGCTGGAGGTCGTGGACCTGCGCGCGGAGTACCTGCGCACCGAGTTCCTCGACATCGGCGCGGTGGTCTACTTCCTGCGGAAGGTGATCTGGATGGTGCCCGGCTTCACCGTCGACCGGTACCGGGACCGCTTGCGGCAACTGCACGACCGGATCGAGAGCGAGGGCCCGTTCGTCGCCCGGACCGCACGGTTCCTGATCGAGGCGCACAAGCCCGCCTGACACGAGAATCGCGGTCCTCACGAAGGCCTCTCCGTACAATGCCCGCCATGGCATGCCGCATCAGTGAGCTGGTCATCGAATGTGCCGACCCCGAGAGGCTCGCGTCCTTCTGGAACGAGGTCCTCGGCTACGTCGAGCTCGACCGCGAGGACGACGGAAGCATCGAGATCGGGCCGCCCGACGTCGGCTTCGGCGGGGCGCAGCCCACCCTCGTCCTCAGCCCGAGCAGCGCCCCGCGGACCGGTGGGTACCGACTGCACTTCGACGTCAGTGCCACCGACCGCGACCAGGGCGCCGAGCTGGAGCGGCTCCTCGCCCTCGGCGCCAGGCCCGCCGACGTGGGCCAGAGCGGCGCCGAGAGCTGGCACGTCCTGGCCGACCCGGAAGGCAACGAGTTCTGCCTCCTGCACGCCCAGCTCAAGCCGCTCTGACCCCGCGCACCCGAGGCCCGCACCCGAGCGGCCGGGCTTTCGACCACCTGACGAGCCCCTCGCCGGGCCGGTTCGTCCCCACCCCAACCGACGGGCAGCGGGACGGACGGCCTCAGGTGCGGAGGTCGTCGTCCCGTCCGGTCAGCAGGGCGAAACCGTGGCGGTCCACGGACGTGGTCGTGGCCGAGAGGACGACCACGCCGGTTCCCGTGGCGCGGTCGAGTCCGAGCCAGGACCGGAAGCCGCCCGTACCGCCGTTGTGCCAGGTCACTGTCAGGCCCTTGACCTGGAGGGTGATCCACGCCGCGCCGATGCGGGTCCCCGTGCCGAGGGGAGCGACCGGATCGAGCGCGGCGAGGCCCGGCGCGCTGCCGTCCAGCAGGGCCTCGGTGAGCCGGGCCATGCTGCGGATGTCGGCGCGAATCCCGCCGGCGGGCCCGAGCGCCTCACCGGTCCAGGGCTCCTGCGGCCGCCCCTTCCGGTTCGTGCCCCTCACGGCCCCGGGCCGGAGCTCCTCCGCCGTGGCGGGCAGGTAGAAGCAGCCGAGCCCCAGAGGGTCGGTGACCCGCAGACGGACCAGCTCCGCGTACGTCGTCCCGGCGGCCCGCGCGAGCGCGTGCCCCAGCAGCTCGAACCCCAGATTCGAGTAGCGGGGCCTGGGCCTGCCCACCCGTACGCCCCGGGTCTGGTCGAGCAGCCGGCCGAGGTCCTCCCCGTACGGATTGGTCCCGTGCCGCCAGAGCGCGAACGTACGACGCCACATGTCGGCGGACGGCGGTATCCGGGGAAGCCCGGACCGGTGGACGCTCAGCGAGTCCAGGGTGACCCGCCCGGCGGGAGCGTCCCCGAGCGGCAGGAGTTCACCGAGCGTCGTACCGGCCCCGATCTCGCCCCGCGCGAGCGCCTCGGCGTACAGCAGTCCCGTGACGCCCTTCGAGATCGACCCGATCTCGAAATCGGCGTCGAGTCCGGCGCCGAGGGCGCCGTCGGCCGCGGAGCCGGCCGTGACGCCGCCCGTGGAGCCGGCCGTGGTGCCGAGACCCGCCGGACCGGCGCCGACGCAGGCGATCCGCGTCCCCCCGGGCGAGACCACAGCGGCCGCCACAGGGTGCCGGGCACCCGTCAACGCCCGGATCCTGTCAGCGAGTCGCGGGTCTCCGTGATCTTCGTCCATGCGCTCACGATAGGCGGCGACCCCGGACGCGACGGACGCGCCGGCCCACCCCACGGCCCCGCGTGACCCACATCACTTTCACGCTTCTCCACTTTCCGTTATCCCGGGCCGGGCCCCAGGCTCTCCCATGCGCAACCATCTCCAACAGACGGGACAGTCGGCGTGCGGCAGAGCACAGGAATCGAGCGGGACACGGAGCTGGTCCTGGCGGCGCGGAACGGCGACCCCTGGGCGCGGGAGCAGCTGGTCACCGCCCACCTGCCCCTGATCCACACCACCGTGGCGCTCGCGTTGAGCGGTCGCCACGGCGTCGAGCACGTCGGGCACCTCGTACGGGAGACGATGGTGCGCGCCCTCGGCGGTCTCGCCGCCCTGACCGACCCCGGCGCCTTCCGGCCCTGGCTGGTCGCGATCGCGGTCGACGGCATCCGCAGGCACCGGCACGCGCAGCCGGCCGGCTTCGGGTACGCGGAGGCCGGGGCCCCGGCCGCCGAGTGGCCGCACCCGGCGGGGGGCGCGTCCGAGATCACCGAGGCGGCCCGCTGGCTGGACCCGGACGACGGCGAGCTGCTGGCCCTGTGGCGGCTGGAGTGCACGGGCGAGCTGACCCGTTACGAGACGGCGGCCGCGCTGCGGTGGTCGGTCGAGGACACGGCGGCCCGGATCGACGCGGTACGGGCCCGGCTGGACGCGGCCCGGGTCGTCGTGGGCGCCCTGGCCGGGAACACCCACTGCCCGGCTCTGAGCCGGGAGGCGGCGAGCTGGGACGGACGCCCGTCCGCCCCGTGGCGCGACCACCTGACCCACCACACGCTCGCCTGCGCGCACTGCGTCACGCGCTGGAGCGGCCTGGTCCCGGCGGAGATCCTCCTGACCGCCACGCCGTCGGCGCCTCCGGCGGGCGAAGCCACACAGGGGGGCGTGACGCCGCCGCCCGCACCCACCCGCACAGCCGACGGACACGGCACCTCCGCCGCGTACGCCACCACCGGATCGCCGGTCGGCGCGTACGGTACGGGCGACCTGACCGCACCGGACGACGCGGCGGACCTCACGGAGGCGTACCTCCTGGCCGGATCCGCAGAGCACGTCGGCCCGCACATACCCCGCCACTCTCCCGCCGCCTCGACGCCGAGCCGGCACGGCTCCCGTGCGGCCCTCCGGCGCCGCCGCCGGACGCAGGAGCGCAGCCGGCGCCGGGCCGTCATCGCGGCCGGAGTCGTGGTCATGGCGGTCACGGGTGGGGCGTTCTCGCTCTACGGGGGCCGTGGAGGCGACGACGACAGCCTCGAAGCGAGCCGTCTCTCGGCCCCGGGCCTCGACCTGCCCCTCGCGCACGACCCGTCCGCCCAGACCGGGGACGCGTTGGAGACGTCGGCGAGCCCCTCCGCCTCGCCGTCCACCTCCAAGTCCGCCACCGCCCGCCCCTCCGCGTCGGCGTCGCCCAGCGCGCGGACCACCACCGCCGCGCCGACCCGCCCGCCGCGTACCACCGCGCCCGCCAAGGTGAAGACGAACCCGCCCCGCACCCCGGCGCCCACGCGCGGTTCCGAGTCGACGGGCCCGGGCACGGGTGGCGGCACGGACAACGGCACCAACGGGGGCACGGGCAACGGCGGTACGGGTGCCGGTCCGCAGAACGACCAGGGCCAGAGCTCGGCCGCCGACCAGGTCGTCGCCCTGGTCAACGAGGAGCGCGCCAAGGCGGGTTGCGGCCCGCTCACGGTCAACGCGACCCTGACCAGGGCCGCTCAGGGCCACTCCGAGGACATGGCGGCCCGCGACTTCTTCGACCACACCAACCCCGACGGCGCCGGCCCGGGGGAGCGGGTGACGGCCGCCGGGTACCCCTGGTCGACGTACGGCGAGAACATCGCCATGGGCCAGAGCACTCCGGAGCAGGTCATGGACTCCTGGATGAACAGCCCGGGCCACCGCGCGAACATCCTCAACTGCGACTTCAAGGAGATCGGCATCGGCCTCCACTCCTCCGGCGGCCCCTACTGGACCCAGGTCTTCGGCGCCCGCTGACCCCACGGCCACCGAGGAAAGTCCACCGAGGCGCTGCCCCCACCCAGGGGGCAGCGCCTCAGCCGCGTCGCGGCGCCCCGATGACCCCGGTCGCCCCGGTCGGGCGCGGCTCGACGCGGCGGCCGGGGGAGCCTTCCCGGGGTGCGGCTAGGCGGCGCCCACCGCTGCCAGCACCGCCACCGGCAGGAGCAGGATCCACTGCGGCAGCCGGAGCAGCGGTCGGGGCCAGCCGACGGACAGCGTGACGACCAGGAAGACCGCCGCGTACGCGACGAAGTGCGCGGCCACGAACCACGCCACCGGACCGGCACCCGACGTGCCCTCCGCCAGGGAGAGGTAGACGAGGGCGAGTCCGGAGAGCACCAGGTCACCGCTCACCATGTGCCACACGGCGTGCAGGACACGCTTGGGTTCGTCCGCGAGGCCGCAGGACAGCAGCGGGCGCACCACGTCACGGTGCCCGCCGACGACGTGCACGGCGGCCACGCCGAGCGCGGTGATCCCTGCCGCCAGGAGCCAGCCGTTCACCGGACCTCGATTCCTCTCGCCACGACGCCGGCCAGCAGTGCGGCCAGCCGCGGGCCGGGGTGCTCCCCGACCAGCCCCACGTGGAAGAACACGGCTCCCGCCAGTGTGTCCAGGACCAGGTCCACGGGCGTCTCGGCCGCGATCTCCCCGCGCAGCACGGCGCGTTCGAAGACGACAAGGAGCCGTTCCTTCGACGGACCCAGGAAGTCGCCGCGGATGCGTGCCCGCAGTTCCGGATCGGCGGCGAAGTCGGCGAGCAGCCCCGGGAGCGCCGCCGCTGCGGCAGGCGCGCGGAACTCGTCGACGAGGCCCTGGAGCAGCACGGTCAGATCGCCGGTCAGCGTGCCGGTGTCCGGGGGCGGAGCGTCGTCGGTGGTCGTGAAGACGGCCTCGAAGACCAGCTCCGGCTTGCCGGGCCACCGCCGGTAGATGGTGTCCTTGCCGACACCGGCCCGCGTGGCCACCGCCCCGATCGACGTGGCGGCGTAGCCGACCTCCGTCACCAGCTCCGCTGTCGCGCCGATGATCGCCTCGTGCGATCGGGGATCCCTGGGACGCCCTCTGGAGGGCGGAGAGGAACTCATGGCATTTACCTTACGGGTCGACCCGTAAGGTAAACAAGAGCCGGGCCCGTCCGTCAGGCCCGATCCGGCGAAGCCCCTTTCGGGCCGCCGGACCGCTGACGGGCCGGCCGAAGAACTCCTGAGGGCCGTAGGCGCGGACCACCGGCTGACACACCCGGTCACGAAGTGGCGGGTCCGGTCACCAGGTGACGGGCCCGGGGAGTTCGGTGACGGGCCCGGGCGCCGCCGCGGGGATGCCGAGGCGGACGCGGGCCCGGTGGGCGGCCGCCAGCTGCTCGGTGGCCCACGGGCCCCAGTCGAAGAGCTCCAGGGCCTGTTCCGGGGCCGCCAGGATGCGGACGTGGGTACGGCCGGTGGGCGGATCGACGGGCGGCGGGCCGAGGCCGGTCAGGGAGGCGGCGTAGCGGACGCGGGCACCCGGCTCCTCGGGGTCGACGAGGTGTCCGATGTACACCGCGTCGGCCAGCCGGGCCGCGGCTTCCTCGGCCGCCTCGCGGCGCAGCGTGGCTTCGGGATCGCCGTGGTCGTCGGGTTCGGGCGTGCCGCCCGGAAGGCGGGCCGCGCCGGTGTCTGGTTCGAGGAGCACCAGGACGCGTCCGTCCGGGGCGAAGGCCCAGACCCAGGACTGGCGGACCGTCAGCTCCCGGGGCACCGGGCCGGGATGGAAGGGGTGGCGGTGCCTGGCCCGGGGCGTCCGCAGGACACCGACGGTGTCGAGGACGCCGGGGGCGATCGGGAGGCCGTTCTCCAGGAGTACGGCGCCGGCGGCGTTGACGCGGGCGCGGAGTGCCGAGAGGGCGCGGCGGGAGTCGCGCGGGGCGAGCAGGTCGGGCAGGTGCGCGGGCTCGATGAACTCGACGCTCGTGATCTCGCGCTCGGGCAGCCGGATGGTGGCGATCCGGTCGTCGCTCCACGTGCCACCGTCGAAGACGTGCAGGATCTCGCCCGGAAACCGCATGTCCGGGGGCGCGTTGACGCTCTCGGTGGAGACCCAGTCGACGACGAGCCCCCGGTCGACCCGGGCGGTGACGCCGAGCTCCTCCTGCAGTTCGCGGACGGCGGCGTGGGCGGGGGACTCGCCCTTGTCGACGGCGCCGCCCGGCAGCAGGCAGGTGTCGAGGTAGTCGACGTGCTGGACCAGGACCTTCCCCCACCGGTCGGTGATCAGCACCGAGGTCCCGGCCCACAGTGCGGCCGAGGCCCGCAGGGCCCCGTACTCCTCGTCCGTCATCGACGTGCCAGGTGACGCGTCGGGCGGCGTTGTCGTGTTCGTCTCGTTCGCTCTCTCCATCGTGACGATGTGCCCAGGCCGGCGGCTTCGGAACCGGGCCCGGTCACGCCGAAGCCGGACGGGCCCCGCCTCCCCGCTCGATCGCCTTCCGCGACGGGTGGGGTCGGCGGTCGCGGAGGGCGGGCGCCGCGCCGCCCGAACCCGCCCGACCGGCAGGAACCGCGAGATCGACGCGGAGACCACCTTCGCCGGGCCACGGAGCGTGACCCCGGCTCCTTCGGTGGCGGGGCGACTCCCGGATCGGTGACGGTGAGTCAGTACGGCGACGCTGAGTCAACATGGCGACGCTGAGTCAACCTGGTGACGGAAAGTCAACGCCATGACGCTGAGTCAGCATCGCTGTCCCACGGGCGCATCGTGTCCGTCCCGTCGCGTGGTCGACCGGCGTGCACGTGTCTAAGCTGGTAAAGGGGACGCGGCCGCAGGCGACGGGAGCAGGAGCCATGGGCGGCAGGCAGGACCACAGCATCTTCGCGACGCGCACGGCGGTCGCCGGCGGAGGAAGCGCGGCGGACATCGTCCGCCCCTCCTCGCTCTTCCGGATCGACGGTCCCGCGGAGGCCCCTTGACGTACCCCGCTGTCCCCCGCGCCGCCGAGGCCGACCGACGGGCGTGACCGTCGACGGAGCGCATCACCCGAGGGCGGGACGCCAGGGGGAGGGAACCCTGTGCGCAGAGGAGCACGTCATGGGCCGGAACGAGGAACGCAGGCACAGGAACGACCCGGGCCCGCTGCCCGGCCTGCCGCTGAAGGTGACCCCCGGGGTCGGTGAGCACAGGGGCGCCGACGGCGTCCTCCGCAGGTACCTGGACCCCGGTGCGACGCTCTTCCGCGCGCCGACCGCACGCAGGGCCGTCAACACCTTCGTACGAGAGCGTGCACAGGACCTCGGGACGGACGGCGCGGACCTCCGCGAGGTCGGCAAGGAGGAGGGGCCGGCGACGCTCAACGTCCGCTACCAGCAGTTCCACCAGGACGTGCCGATCCTCGGAGCCACGCTCCGGATGGTGGCCGACACCGGGCAGGCGGCCGTCGTACAGGTCGAGAACACGACGGAGTTCGACGTCTCCGACGCCCCCGACGTGAGCGAGGCCCTGGCCCCCGACGTCGTCGAGAAGGCCGCGCTCTCGCCCTTCGAGGAGGGGTACGAGTCCGCTGCGGTGGTCCGCGACACCCTCTGCTACCTGCGTGACACGACCAGGCCCCCGCTGCCGGAGGCGGACCGCCCCACCGCCTCGGTCGCGTTGCTGAAGAAGGGGAAGAGGCGCCCCGACGGCAGGCTGCACCTCGTCCACGACCTCGTCGTCGAGACCTCCGGTCCGTTCGAGCACTTCCGTGCCGTCGTCGACGCCGTCGGCGGGAAACTCCTCTGGATCGAGGTGGCCGGCCGGTACGCCACGGCGACGCTCAAGGTCTTCGTTCCCGACCCCGTGACGGCGTCGAACAACGGCACGCTCAGCTCCCTGTCCAGCGACGACGACCTGAAGCCGCACGCCCACGAGGTCCAGGCGGAGATCAAGGAGGCCGACGACGCCGGGAAGTTCCACCTCGACGGGGACTGGTGCCGCTGCCTGGACTGGGACGCCTCGGGGTTCGCCCAGCCGGAGCCGTCCGAGCCCTCCTTCGTGTTCGACACCCACCCCAAGGACAAGGCGTTCCTGAGCGCGAACGCCTACTACTGGGTCGACTCCTTCGCCCGCTACCTCCGCGGCCTGGCCAACCCGACGCTCAACGCCCACATGGTCCGGGTCGACGTGGACCCCCAGGGAGCCCCGGCCGCCGACAAGAGCGAGTGGATCGGTACGACGAATCCCCCGCGGATGCGCTTCGACATGAAGCTCGTGCCCGGAGCCGCCGACCTGGGCATCATCGTGCACGAATACACGCACGGCGTCGTGCAGTGGCTCCGGCCCGGCGCGACGACCCCCCTGGAGTACGAGCACAGCATCTGCGATGTCATGGCGGGCCTCTACCGCGACCGGTTCAACCAGAAGGGAATCCGGCGGACCGAGACGTTCCCCTTCGACAACAACCTCCAGGACTCGTGGAGCAAGGACCGGCGGCTCGACCTGACGCAGCGCTTCGACGACCCGGGATTCGCCACCTACGGGCCCGACGTGCGCACCTCCATGCTGGCCTCGGCCCTGTGGCAGTGCTATCTCGGCATGGGTGGGTCGTCGAGGAACGAGACCGTGCGGGACAAGGCCGCCGACGACCTGATCAAGGTGCTTCTCGCGATGGTGCCCCGCCTGGGGACGGACACGCCGCAGAGCAAGGACAACGCCGTCCACATGGCCGACATCTGCATCGCGGCGGACGTCGAGGTCCACCTCGGTGTGAACAAGAACGTGATGCGCAACGCCTTCGTCCGGCAGGGCCTCTTCCCCAAGCCCCACATCGACGTGTTCATCGCGGACAGGGTGGGGGACACCGGCGCCGTGCCGAGCGGCGGTGACAGCGACCCGTTCTGGACGTCTCCCGACATCTGGGTCCGCCACCAGAGCGACGGTGAGGAGGAACACCAGGAACCGATCATGAACCGGCCGAGCAACCTCTACGTACGGGTGCACAACCGCGGTACCGACGACGCACCGCCGGACAGCTTCACCGTCCAGACGCGCCGCTGCGACCCGGGCACCGGGATGACGTGGCCCACTCATTTCAAGGAGATCAGCACGGAGACGATCCACGAAACGATCCCGGCCGGCGGATCGGTGCGCGTCGGGCCCTTCGCGTGGACCCCGGTCATCCCCGACCACGAATGCCTGATCGCGGTCGTTCACGGCCCGGACGACCCCGCCGTCGCCGCCACAGAGGGTCCGCCGGTGGCGCACGACAAACTCGTCCGCCTGGACAACAACGTGGGCCAGCGCAACGTGTACCCCAAACCCTCCGTCCTCGGCGGACAGACGACGATGACGATCAAGCTCAACGGCGGGCCGGCGCCGACAGACGGTTCGTGGGAACTCGACGCCACCGCCATGCCCCCGGACACACAGATCACCATCCGGACCCTGAGCCGCATCGTCGAACCCGCCACCCTCAGCCACATCGAGGTGACCGAGACCGGGGAGGTCCGTTCCACGCTCCGGATGAAGGGTGGCGACACGGCGGTCGTCGACGGCTTCCGGCTCGACGCCGAAGAGAAGGTGGCGGCCGACGTCACCATCGACTTCGCCCACGAAGCCGTGCACATGCAGCACTACGACCTCGTCACCACCCAGCTCCAGGACCACCGGGTCGCCGGACGCCTGACGATCGAGATCACCGCGGTCAAGGACCTGCACGAGTGGTTCTTCGGCAACAAGCACACCCACGAGGTGCACATCGACACCTGTCCGTTCTGGGGGCGGATCAACCAGACGAGCCTGGTGCCGTTCCCGCGCATAGACCTGGCCATCGCCCACGGCTACAACGGTTGCGCGTACTGCCTCCCGACCTTCGACGACGGCTGAGGCACCGGAGACCGAGCAGCCCGACGCGAGAGGAGCCGTTCGACTCCCCGACGTACGAAGGAAAAGGTGACGGCGAGATGGCAGCGACGAGTCCCTTCACGGACGGTCTGATGCTCCGGTACCTACGGCCGGAGAACGTGGAGGCGCTGCTGAGTCCCGCCGCCGACCCCGAACGCAAGCGCGTGCGGTCGCTGCTGGCCTCCGTCTACGACCCCGCCCACCTCGCCATCACGTCGGTGGAGTCCGTCCGCGTCGACCTCACGGAGTTCCAGACCGCCGTCCACGCCTCGCTCGCCGTCCACGGATCATGGGACAAGTCGATCCCCGCCACCGAACAGGCCCGCGCCACCGTCGAGATCCCGGCGACGCCCCCGGTGCACTGGATCGACATGTCCCTGGAGACCGTGATCGGGGTGAGGGCGGCACCGGTCGGCAGCCTCCTCTCCTCCGTGAAGGCCGAGGCGGCCTGGGCGGCGGGCGGAGGCGCCGGGGCACCACAGGACGAGTTCGAACGCCCCTACACACTCCAGTACGCCGATCCACCCCCCTTCGATCCGACAGCGCCGAGCCGCAACCTCCCCCTGCGGGTGTCGACGCTCTTCTTCGACCGCCTCGACCTCGCCGACGCGCTGCGCCGGCTCAGCCAGGCCAAGCGGGCGGTCGACGCGGCGAGCCCGCAGCCGGAGGTCCACGACGGCGGCGCCCAGCTCGCCTCCAGCGCGTGGCTGGCGGTCTTCCCCGCCGTCACGACCGACGAACCGTCACAGACGACCGAGCAACTGGTCGGCGATCTGCTGGCGACCCAGGGATTCGTCGCCGCCTTCGAGACGGCCCCCTGAAGTCCCGGCCGGCACCGGCCGCGCCCAGCCCCGGAGACCGGGCGCGCACACGGTGAGGAGCATGCGATGCCGTTCAACTACATCACTGTCACAGCGAGCAGTGATCTCTTCGCGCCCGCCACCAGAGCCTTCGGGGACATCCTCGTCATCGGCAAGGGAGCCATCGGCAGCGAGGGTTCGAAGGCGCGGTCGTTCACCTACCCGGGCGACGCCGTCGAGGCCTACCCCCAGGGGAGGACGAAGCTGACGCAGGCAGTCGTGGCCGCTGCGCAGAGCGCCGTCACCGCGGCGAAGTTGCCGGTCGGCTCCGGCGTCGCGATCGGGAAGGACGGAGAGGTCGAGGTCCGCACGATCACGGAGGTCGCCGACGCCGCGGGCAACACGTTCACCCTGACCCTCGACAAGAAGCTGGACCAAGCCCACGCGGCGGAGGACCCCGTCGTCGGCCTCGGCCTCAGCGACCTCGCCGCCGCCATCTCGATGGCCTTCCGGCAGACCCCGCCCCCGACCGTGGTCTGGGGCCTCGAAGTGGACTTCGCCAACCCCGTCTGGTCGGAGGCGTTCACGGCGGCGACCGACATCCCGGTGCAGATCGTGGTGCTCGCCAACACCCCGCTGAACGAGCAGCCGCCCACCAGCCACCCGGTCGAACTCCTGGCGAACCACGTCACCACGGTCTCCAACACCGGCGGAGACGGCAACGAGCGCATCGGGATCGCGATGCTGGACCCGACGCTGACGCAGGACGAGCAGATCGCGCTGTGCACGGGCGCGATCAGGAGCAACCGGATGTTCCTGATCGCCCACGAGTCGACGGACGACGTGGCCGCGGCGGTGGCCGGAGTCATCGCGGGCCACGAACCCCACATCTCCCTCCTGCTCAAGCCGGTCTCCATCAAGATGACCGAGCACTTCACGGCCACCGAGATCCAGGAGTACTACAACAACTCCATCAACTGGGTGGCGAGCCCGGTGCTGCTCCCCGGCCAGGCCCTGTACCTGGGTGAGGGACTCACCGCCAACCCCAGCGGTGGGAAGAAGTACATCGACGTCGTGCGGACGCTCGACGACATCGGCTTCCGCGTCAAGGCCGCGCTGATCCAGGCCGTCGGCGACCTCCGCATCGACCGCCCCGGCCTGCGCACGGTCGTGACGCTCGTCCAGAGCGTGCTCTCGCCGCTGGTCACCCGGGGCGTGATCGAGTCCTACGCCATCCACATCCCGCTGCTGGTCCTCCTGGAACGCGAGCGCGCCACCCTCAGCGCCGACGAGCTCGAACAGATCAGTCAGGGGCGGAGCGGACGGAACGTGGACATGGAGGTCTCGGTCGTCTACGCGGGCGTGATCCACCAGATCGCCGTCAAGCTGGTTCTCAAGGGTTAAGGAGCGATGAGATGGCTGAGGTCAAATGGGACACCCGGTTGACGGTGATGCTCGGCACCACGCCGGTCACCCCCATCGACTCCTTCAATCCCACGTTCAACAGTCCGGTGCAGCCCCTGCACTCGCTGGAGGCCGACAACGTGGCCCACGTCGTCCAGCCCAAGGCGTTCACCTTCTCCATGGCGGTGAAGGGGATCGGCCCGTCGGTCGCCAACCTCACCGAGATGGCCCTGACGCACAAGAGCTTCAACATCGGGCTCCAGGAGTCCTCCGGCACCGACTGGACGTTCCAGCAGGTCCTGTTCAGCGAGTGCTACATCACGTCCGCCGCGAGCACCATCGTCATCGACGGCGTACCCACCACCACCTTCAACTGCGTCTGCCTGGAAGTCACGTCCACCACCTGACCGGAGCACGGAGGACCCCATGTCGCACCAGGAAGTCGAGCAGCGGGGCGCGCTGCCCGAGGCCATGGGACCGGAGCCCGCCGTGGTCTCCGGTCCGGGGGCGGAACTCCACTTCCACTTCCCGATCGAGGTGGTGGTGGCGGGGGACAACGCCGAGGAGATCCGCCAGAACCTCGTCGCGGAGGTCTACGAGGCCTTGCACGAGGCCCTGAGCTGACCGCGCAGCCCGGAGTGTTCCCATGCCCACCACGATCACCTGTCACTTCCCCATCACCGTGAGGATCACGGGGAATCCCTCGCCCGCCGCACTGGAACGTCTGGGCGAGGTGGTCGAGCAGGCGCTGATCGCACGTCTGAGCTTCGCCCGGGCGAAGGTCGCGGCGGCGGGTTTCCCCGAGATCGTCCCGGCCGACGCCCCGGACCCCTCGGGGGCGGCACCGTGAACGCGACCGTCGAGGTCACACCGGTCACCGCCGCGGAGACGGCGGCAGCCGGCGTGGCGTACCGGCGCCTCCACCTCCCGACCTCGGTCACGTTCACCGGTGGCGACGAACGTCTCACCCACGAGACGGCGTTGGAAGCGCTGCTGCTCCGTGCCGTAGCCCGGGCGATCGAGAAGGACGACCGCGGCGCCGGGATCACCAGCCCCCGGCCGGGGTGGCCATCGGCAGGCGACGGCACGGAGACCGGCGCGCCGACGGAGCCCACCCCGGGCGGTCACGCCCACCTCACCTTCGCCATGGCAGTGGCGGACGAGGGAGGAGAGGAAGCCGCGGGAGACGGAGAGGCGGACGGGGACCAGGAGCACGGCGGTGCCCGGGACGGGACGGGCGGCAGCGCCCCGGGCGAGAGCCGAGGGGACGGAACGAAGGAGACGGCGGAACCGGGTGTGCCGACGGACGGCACCCGGCGGACCTGGGGTCCGGCCGCCACCCCCGGCACGGACACCGGCGCCTCGACCGCCACGGCGACCGCCATCCCCGCGCGCCCCGCCCCGAAAGGCCCCGCCACCGCCCCCACCGCGGAACAGACACCGCCTCCTGCCGAGGCGCCCGCCCCCACCTCCTGGGCCGCGGCGGAAGAGGCGACCGCCGTCGCGCAGGGACTGGAGTACGCGAACGCGCTGGCCGAGAGGGAGAGCTCCGGAAGGCTGACGAGCGTCACCGTGGTGTCGGATCCCCAGGACGCGGTCGTCGAGGGACCGAGCCCGGTCGACGGACGCGCCGTGATGGTCATCGGCGCCACCCAGCTCGTGATGCTGGGCGAGGCGACCCGCTACGCGCGCTCGCGCAGCCTCATCCACGCCGTCCAACTCGGCGACCACCTCTTCGGCGCCCGCTCCTTCGCCGTTCTGCAGGGTTCGTCCGGCACATCGGAGAGCTTCTACCTGGCGGTGGCCACCGCACCCACCGTCACCGACGAGACCATCGGGCACGAGGTGTCGGCGTGGCAGCTCGCCGGCCAGCGGATCAGCACCTTCACGGGCTTCCGTATCCTGCCCGTCGTCACCACGCCGGACGGTCACCGGTACGAGGTGAACACGCTGTGGACCAAGGAACGCGGCTGGGTCTGGGGGAGCGCGGACGAGGGGAAGCGCTGGATCCAGACGAGCAGGTCCACCCAGGAGTTCTGGCTCTCGGCCGAGGAACTGAAGGTCCTCACCTTCCAGGGACTCGACCGCCTGGTGGTCACCGGTCTGGCCGGGAACCAGGAGAATCTGGAGAAGGCCGCCACCCAGCTGGGGGAGATGAACGCGAAGGCCTTCGCCCTGGTGGACGAGGAGATGAGAGAGAAGTACCTGGAGATCCTCGTCAAGGCGTGGACGTTCGAGGAGCAGCGGCACGCGATCATCCAGATCATGATCTCGCTGGACGGCCTGGCGCAACTGCAGGCGGTCCGGGCCCGGTTGATCCAGGCCGGTCTGTACGAGCAGCTCTTCGCCGATATGGGAAGCGACCTCTGGGACCTGCTCACGGCGGTCGGCAGGAAGTTCGGGGACCAGAAGCCCCTGACGGTGCGGGAGTTCATCGGACTCGTGGCCGAGGCGCTCAACCTGACGATGCGGCATGACGCCGGGCTGAGCCCGAACGTCAGGCAGGAGCAGACTGCCGTGCCCGGCCTCAAGGCGATGATCGAGATCGAGGAGGCCATCAGAGCGGTGATGGGATTCGTCCTGGGGACGCTCGAATCCCTCAAGATCATGCTGACCCAGCCCGAGAAGATCCTCTCCGGGCTCTGGGAACTCAACAAGCTCACGGTCACCTGCCACATGGCGTTCTACGGAGACCCCGTGTCGACCAGGCACCTGAAGGTCCTGCTCGAGAAGGTCGGCTCCGCGCTCCGCGACGGTCTGCGCGGTGCCGCGGTCTTCGGGGTCGGCGAGCGCCTGCTCACGAAGATCAAGTGGGCGGTGATCATCGAGGCGCTCACCTGGATCTCGGAGATCCAGGCCGCCGTCGAGGCACTGGTCAAGATCCAGAAGGTCGTCGCCGTCCTGCGCTTCCTCAAGGTGCTCAAGGTGTTCGAGGGCGAGAGGATCGCCGCGCGATTCACCCGGTTGGCCGAGGCGCTCCACGTGGGCAGCACCGTCCTGAACGGACTCAAGGACGAGCACGCGGTCGTGGACCTGATGCTCATGCTGCCCGAGGAGGAGGGCATCCGCCTCGGCGCCGTCCTCCAGGAGGTCGACGTTCCCAAGAGCGTCCACCTGACAGAGCTGATGGAGCATCCGCGGCTCGGCCCCGTACTCGCCGAACTCAGGCCGAAGGCCGAGGTCCTGCATGTGCTGGGCGCCAAGTCGGGTGGTCTCACACCGGAACTGGCACAGACCTTCGCCCGGCTGACCGGCAAGGAGGGCTTCACGACCGCCGAGGTCGCCAAGGTCGTCGAGGCGCTCCAGGAGGGGGAGGGCACGCGGTTCGCCGCGATGCTGGAGCAGATCGGCTTCGGCCGGATCGGGGCACAGGCGCAGGTCAAGGCGGACCTGCTGGCCATGCTGGCCGGGGACAGCCGGCGCATGGAGGCCGTGCACCAGTACGGGATCGCCGTGGTGGGCCAGATGCACGCCCGCTCCGCCGGAAAGGCGGAGGCCTTCGACGCCATGCTCGCGCGACTGGAGAAGATCCGCGCGCAACACGTCGCCGACGGCAAGGCCGTGGAGTTCAGCGAGTTCGTCGACAAACTCGGCCAGGGGAAGAAGGGGCCCTGGCGGCGGCTGGACCGCCCGGTCAAGCCGCCGCGCGTCACGGCGACGGCCGCCGAACGGGCCCCGGTCCTCGACCGGATCGCGGAACTGCGCAAGCGGTTCCCGAACAAGGCGGTGAAGGACCCCAAGGCGATGCGGAACGCGCTGCGGCAGATCGCCCGGGTGTCCGAGACGGACCCCGCGAAAGCCATGGAGCACCTGGAGAAGTTCGAGGACCTGCTCACGGCCGAGGGCACGGTCGAGGGCCACGTCGCCGAGATCGTGGCGGAGGCGGAGGCGAAGGCGCCCCGTGAGGCCAAGGCCCTGCACCACGAGCCCGATGAGGTGCCGGCGCAGCGGCTCAGCCCCCGCGACGAGATCAAGTCGAGGCTCGGGGAGGCAGGGTCGCCCTCGCACGAGCTGAAGGAGTCGATGGAGGCCATCGGCCAGCACCAGGACTACGGGAACCCGGCGCACCATGCCGCCGCGGCGGGGGACCGTCGTGGCGAGGTCCCCAGGGACATCCTCGAGTGGGCGGGCATCAACCCCGCCGACGACCCTCTGAACGGTGTCTACCTGCCCCGGACCTCCATGGATCCGAAGATCGTCCCCCAGGGCTGGACCCGCCACGAGGTGATGCACACGGACAACTACTACAAGTGGATGACGCAGGAACTGATCACGGCGAGGAAGGAGGGCGGGGCGGACGCGGTGATCCGCAAGATGTCCGAGATCAAGGAGAAGCTCCTCCACGGGTTCCACCTGCCTCCTGACACGGGCGTGGCCCATGAGAGCTACGCCGAGTGGTTCGCCAGGAACCGGCACGAACTGGACTGGCTGACCGACGCGGAGCAGCTCGAACTGCTGGAGAGGGTGAGGGGCGCGCCACGTGGCAAGCGGACGCCCAGGGTGCCCCGGAAGGCCAGTCCGAGGGAGGGGCCGACGACCGAGTCCGCGCCGAAGCCCCGGCCTCCGGAGAAGGCCAGGGCCAAGCCCGAGGCCACACCCAAGCCCGAGTCCGGGACGGAGACGAAGCCCCGGACAGAGCCCAGGACAGAACCCGCGGCCAAGCCCAAGGCTGAGCCCAAGGCTGAGACCAGGGCTCAGGTCAGGGTTGAGATCGAGCCCCAGGCCGAGGTCAAGCCCGCGTCCAAGACCAAGAGCAAGACGAAGCCCAAGGACAAGGGCAGGGACAGGACCAAGACCAAGGACAAGGACAAGGACAAGATCAAGGACAAGATCAAGGACAAGACCAAGGACAGGGACAAGGCCAAGCCCAAGCAGAAGTCCAAGCGCAAGACCGACGCGAAGTCCGAGGCCGAGGCGAAGCGCAGGGCCGAGACCGCCCCCGACACCACCCCCGACACCACGCCCGAGCCCGAGGCCAAGCCCGCGACCACGACCACGGCCACCGAGCACGAGCCCCTCCCCGAGCCGGAGGTCCGTCAGCGGATCGCGATCGAGGCCGAGCCGCAGCCATCCGCGGCGGCCGGTCCCCGCGTGAGCCTCGAACCCGCACCCACCCGGCCCGCGAAGCGCGGACCGCGCCTCCGCGTCGACCCGACCCCACCCACCCGCGTCGCCCCCGAAGTCGCCGAAGACGTCCTGGGCGAACCGCTGTACGAGGTCGAGGACGCGCCGAAGCAGGAACGGAAGAGGAAGCGCGCGCACAGGCAAGGAGGCCACGGGAGATGAGCAGGGAAGGTAGGCGCGGATCATGCCCGCCGGTGTGAACGTTCCCGTCATGATCGGCGCGGTGCCGCTGTTCACGGTCACCAGTCTGTCCCTCAGCGAGGGGTATCAGGTCGCCAGGATCGCCGGCAGCCGGCTGACGCAGCTCGTGGCGCCGACGACGAGAACGATCAGCGTGGAGGCGGTACTCGTCGGCAGGACCCGGCTGCTGTCCAAGAAGGGCCTGGAGGCGATGGCGCTCACCTCGCGCGCCCTGGCGGGCTCGACGGCGCCGTTGATGAAGGTGGCCGGGCTGCCGGTCGTGTGCGGGATGACCGTCAGCCTCGACATGCAGATCACCAGCCTGCGCTTCACCCAGTCCAACCAGAAGAGGGACGCCGTGGACGTCACCATCAGCCTCGAACAGGTCCCCCGTTCGAGCCTGACCGCGATGCTCGGGGAGGCCATGGACCTCGCGCTCGCCGTCGGCTCCGCCGCGATCCCCACGGTGAGCAAGACGCGTTCGCCGGAGCGCCAGCTGGGAGGTGGACTGTGAGCACCGAACCGCTTTTCCACCGGCTGCCCGTCGAGCCCGACGCGGGACTCCCGCAGGCCTTCCGCTGCCCGATCGGCGGGACCACCTACGACTTCGCCCTGTACGCCAACTTCGACGGCGGCGAGGACGACCCTCCCGAGACCCTGTACGACCTCGCGGTCTGGAGCCGCGTGCCCCAGCCGATGGACCCGGGCCGTCAGCCCCTTCCCCCCGGCCACCTGGTGCTCAGGGTGGCCGGCCCCGGCCCGGACGGCCCGCGTGTCCTCCTCCTGCGCAAGCTCGTTCCCGAGCCTGACCTGGTCCACCGGGCGGGCCCGCTGGCCATCCGCCTCGTCGAGGCGACGGTGGCCCGCGGCAACCTCAACGGAAGCGGCCACTACGGCTCCCGGATCGTGATCGGGGTGGCACGGCGATGGGCGTGATCCTCTGGTACCAGCTCGACTTCCCGATCCTGCGGCAGAAGATCTCGAACGACGTCCGCAGCGGGTCCGTACTGGCCGACGCCGAGATCGAGGTGACGTACGCGATCGGTGAACCGGGAACGTTCGCGATCACCTTCGTGGACCTGCCGCTCCCCGTCCACGAGACGCTGACGACCGAGCTCGCGAAGAGGACCGGCCCCGACGGCGGAGTCGACGTCGACATCCACCTCGGATACCTGGACGACCCGTCCGGGCGGGAAGTGGTTCTGAAGGGCAGGGTCGACGAGATCAGGTCGGCGACCCGGTTCCCCCCGCTCGGCATGCGACTCAGCGGCCACGAGGAGGCGGCGTACCGGCTGCTCAACCACACCGATCCGGGCAGCGAACCGGCCAGGGCCGCCCTCTCCAAGGAGAAGACGACGCCCTACGACGCGGCGAAGCACATCGCCGGACTCGCCGGAGTCGAGGTGGTGGGGCCGGAGGACCCCGACGCTCCCGAGCGCCCGATCAACAGGAGGGAGAAGAACTCCTTCGCGCTGCTCAAGGGAATGGCCTCCGACTTCGGTCAGGAGATCCTCGTCCAGGACGGGACGGTCCAGTGCGGGTCGACCCTCAGCCATCCGCCCACCGAGAGCCGGTTCCCCCTCATTCCCCCGGACGCGGTGCTCGCGGCCATGATGCTCGCCGAGGACACGCTCGTCGCCCACGAGACGATGACCGTCGCCCGGCTGGCCGAGTTCAAACCCGCCCGGCTGGAGGCGGTCGGCAGACAGGCCCTGGTCACCGACAAGGCGGCTCCCGACAAGGTGGAGCTCTTCGACTTCACGGTGCTGGGCGTCCCCTCCCTGCGGGCCGGACAGATGGTGGCCGCCGGAGTGGAGGGGTACGAGAAGCCGCTCGTCGCCTTCCGGGTCCTCCAGCTGACCCACACGTTCTCCCCGCGGAGCGGATACACCTGCACCGGCCGGGCCGTGGAGTTCAGCGCCGTGGGCGGCAACCACCGGCGCAGCGAACTCGCCCGGAAGGCGACCCCGCAGTCGATCGCGGACCTGATCACCGGCAAGGCGCAGGAGCGTGCCGCGGCCAAGCCCTCGGTCGACGTGGGCGAGGTCGACAAGGCCGATCCGGACCTGCGGACGGCGAGCCTGCGCGTCGGCCAGCAGCCCGATCACGCGAAGGCGTCGCCCAGTGTGGACGTGCCGGTCAGCGGCGAGACCGGGGAGCGGTACGACAAGCCCGTCGCGTCACCGTTCGCCTGGCACAACGTCGGTCTGTCGGTCCCGGTGTACCCCGGGATGCGCGCACTGCTCAACCAGGTCAGGGACGACCCCGACGACACCGTGGTGACCGGCTTCCTGTGGGCGAACGACCCCAAGGCGGAGCGCCCCAAGTCCCAGGAGGGCGACTGGTGGCTCTGCCTGCCCACCGAGCTGACCGTCGGCGACTCGCCCAGGCCCACGGGCAAGGGCGTCAACGACCTGATCACCGCGAAGGGCCTCCGGGTCGTGGAGGCGCTCGGGCTGAAGATCGCGATCGGCGAGAAGCAGTGCTCGAAGGTCGGCGCCCGGCCGACCGAAGGGCCCGCCGAAGTCTTCCTGCTCACCCACACGTCGGGGACCACCGTCGCGATCGACGCCCAGGGGAAGGTCACCGTCGACGGGGGAGCGCAGGACGTGGTGCTCAAGTCGGGCCAAGTGACCCTCACGATCGGTCAGGGAAAGGTGGCGATCAGCTGATGTCCTACGTACTCGTCGCAGGCGCCGTCATCCAGTGCACCCACCAGGGCAGGCTCACCCTCGCGGCGGGCGACCCCCGGGTCACCGTCAAGGGCAAGGGAGTGGTCCTCGCCGGGAAGGAGAACGGCCTGGTGTTCGGCTCGGCCGCCACCCCCGTACCGGGCATGCTCGCCCCCTGCCCGGCGACCACGCCCGCCGGGTCGCCCCAGCCCTGCGCCATCACCCCGGCGACCCCCGACGGATGGTCGAAGAAGCTGACCGTCGGCGGCACCCCGGTCCTGCTGGCGACGGCCGCCGGGGCCACCGTGAGCGGACTGGGCGCCGGCCGGTGGACGGTGGCGGACCCCGGCCAAGCCGTGTTGGAGACCCTCTGATGACCGAGAACGAACCGCTGGCACCGCGCGACGACCGCCCCGCCGCCGGTGCCGAGGCCGGGGGCCGGGTACCGCGCGACGGCCGTCCCGCCGCCGGTGCCGAGGCCGGGGGCCAGACAGGGGACTCCCTGCGGGCCGGCCCCTCGCCGCCCGTCGTCTCCCCGGCACCCGCCTTCCGCTTCACGTCGGGCGGATCGGAACTGGCCGCCGGCGTCCGCCCGTACCTGTCCGGCGACGGCCCGCGCGAAGGCGCCCCGAGCCTCGGCCGCAGCCTCGCCCTGCACGAGGGCGACCTCGTCCTCGACGATCGCTCCCACGACCTCGCCCTCGTGGCCGGCGCCGAGGCCCTGGGCCAGGCGCTGGAACTCGGCGTCGCCACCCAGAAGGGCAGCGACCGGCTCAACACACTCTTCGGCTTCGACCGCCTGGCCATCGGCGCCTACGCCGACGACCTGCTCACCCGCAAGCAGTTCCTCACGATGGAACTCGTCCGCTGCCTCAGCTCGGACCTCCGGGTCACCGACGTGCGCGAAGTGTTCTTCGACGACGACCCGCGCTATCGGGAACTGACGCCCGGACTCGACGACGAGGCCCACCGCCGTGAGATCGCCGCCGCGCACGCGGCACGCGTCTACGCGGTCTACGCCATCGTCGAAACCGTCGCGAACACGACTCTCTCCCTCCGAGCAAGGGGAACCCCATGACCTCCGAGGAACGGTACGGCGTCGCCGCGGACGGGTTCGTCGTCAAGGGCATCGACCGGATCGTCGCCGACCAGCAGACCCGCGCCCGAGCCATGTTCGGCGACGACGTCGACCTCACGTCGGGCAGCGCCCTGCGCAAGGTCCTGGACGCCGCGGCCTTCGACACCCACGAGCTGTGGCGGGCTCTCGAATCCCAGTACTACGGCACCTTCATCACCACCGCCCAGGGCCCTAGCCTCGACCTGCTGGGCTGCGACCTCGGTCTGCGCCGCCGCGAACTGCGCGCCCGCGGCCCCGTCTTCCTCGCGATCGCGAAGGAGGAGGCCGGTCGTCGCTACGCCCTCCCGCAGGGCACCGTCCTCGTGACGGAACCCGAGGCCGACGGGTCCGTCCTGGCCTTCCGGAGCACACGGGCCGCCGTCCTCTCCACGGAGCAGAAGAGCGCCACCGTCGACGTCGAGGCCGTCGTGCGCGGTGACGCCGGGAACCTCTCCGCCGGCAGGAAGCTGCGCCTCGATACGGAATGGGCCCGGTACAACCTCACCATGGGCGACGCCGAGGTCGAGGCCGTCGCACAGCAGGCCTTCCACGACGGAGACGTCGGCGAGTCCGACGCCGTCTACCGGGCCCGTCTGCTCGGCGTCCCCCGCACCGTGTGGACCCAGGAAGCGCTCCTCGCCCAGGTGCTCGACGTGAACGGTGTCCGGGACGCGGCGATCTTCGACCCGCTCGGCGGCGTCGAGGCCACCCGTCGCACCTTCGGGACCTTCCGCTTCGGAAGCCGCGCCTTCTCCAGGGACCGCCGGACCGGCTCCCCCTACTTCTTCGACATCGTCGTCGCCGCCGAGCCCGGCTGGCCGTGGCACAGCGGCGAGTCGCAAGTCCCCGGTGTGTACGACGACGTGCTCGACGTCGTCAGGCAGTGGCGGCCCGTGTCGATCTTCCCCGACATCCTCGCGGCCAACCAGGTCGACGTCGGGATGCGCGCCACCCTCGTCATCGAGGCGGGCCACGACGAGGAGGCGGTCAAAGGCGCGATCCTCGACGCCGTACGGGCCTCGGTCGACCGCCTCCGGCTCGGCCACGGCGTGCTCCACTCCGACATCGTCCTCAGCGCCCGCACCGCCGCGGGTGTGGTGGACGTGCAGAACCTGCGGCTCCGCCGCTTCGCTCCGGCCTTCGGCCAGACCTACTACGGCGGCGGCACCTACGGCGGGTCCCAGGAACTGTCCGTGGGCGAGAACCTGCGCCTCGCCCCCGACGAGATCGCCCGCTTCTCCGTGGACACCTCCATGGCCGACCTCCAGGTCGTGATCACATGAACACGACACGATCCTGTGGGCGTCCCCGCTTCCCCGACCCGCTGCCGGGCGGCGCCCTCACCGTCATGCGGGACGCGCTCCCCGCCCCGTACGACCGTGGCATGGAGCGGATGACCGTTCCGCTCGGCGCCCCGGACGCCGGCGACCCGGACATCCCCGTCCCGCTCTACGACTTCGACCGGTACGAGCACTTCTACGGCCGGCGGCCCGCCTCCCCCCGGTACCTCCTCGCCCCCCTTCAGGACCTCACCACCCCCCTCACCGTCCGGGTCTCGTTCACCCGGCACGAGGCCGCGCCCGCGGAGCACGTCGACGTGTCGTTCCCCGCGTGCCACCCGGCCGGACGCGCCCTGACGGTCCCGATCCCCGGCCACGCCGCCGACATCACCGATCGGCTGCGGCTCGAAAGCCTCGCCCCCGTCGCACCCGCGCGCGGCTTCGGGACCGTGGAGTGGGAGGTCACCGCCCTCCTGGGGAACCTGGCCAAACTGCTCTGGGTCATCGGCGCGGAACACGAGCTCGTCGCCGAACACCTGAGGGACGTGACGGCGCAGCGGAACACCGAGACCGCCCACGGCGTCAGCCTGGACCTCCTCGGCCTCGACCTCGGCGCCCCCCGCTTCCCGCCCCGGCCCCACACCGTGGACGGCGCCACGATCGCGCTCTTCCATCTCGACGACGTCCCCCCGGCCGACGAGGACGGGATACCGGATCCTCACGCGGACGTGAGCACCGTCGTCGACGCCGCCGCCCCCGACCGCCCGGGGCACAACACCGGCGCCGACGCCGGTCGGACGGGCCGCTTCGCGCACGCCTTCGGCTTCGGCCTCGGTGTGGACGAGAGCTTCATCAGCGTCGACGACGCCGCCGCCTTCGACCTCCCGGCCAGCGCCCCCTTCGCCGTCGAAGCGATCGTGCGGCCGGAACGGGTCACCACGACCGGAGCGGTGGTCGCCAAACGCGAGAAGCTCAACACCCGCGAGGACAAGGGCTGGGCCCTGACCGTGGGCACTTTCCGCGGCATCGACCGCAACCTCCGCTTCTCCCTCTCCGACGGCAGCGTGAACGTCGAACTGTTCGCCGACCGCGACCTCGGCGACGGAGCCTTCCACCACATCGCCGGCGCGCTCGCCCGCGAGGGGGACACCTCCACCGTCCGGCTCCACCTCGACGGACACGAGGTGGCCCGCCGCGTCATGACCACCCCCCTCGGCGCGCTGACCACCCCCGCCGAACTCCTCATCGGACGGGGAACGGAGGCCCGGGCCGACGGCGACACCACCGCGCAGTTCACCGGTCTGATCGAGGAGGTACGGGTCTCCGGCACGGCACGTGAGGCCTTCGACCCGGTGACCGGCGAACCCGACGAGCAGTACCGTCGCCGGCTCCGGATCTTCCACCGCTGGCTCCTGCCCACCCCCGACCGGCTCCAGGCCGCGGTGAACACGGCTGCCGGAGCCCTCGCCGTCGCCCCGGGAGACCCCGAGCCCTTCGTCGTGCGCGAACAGAGCAGGACCGTGGCCACCGGCCGACTGACCCTGCGCGTCCTTCCGACGGAGCTCCTGGTGAGCCAGTCCGTCACCGCCGACGGCGAATTCGGCACGTTTGAGGAGGCCGCCGTCGGCACCGCGGCCCGCGACGAACCCGACTTCGACCCCGCCTGGCTGATCAGCCGGCCGGACCAGCCCGGCCTGACGTTCGCCGACGGGGACGACAGCCACCGGATGCAACTCGTCGTCAGCCGCGCCCTGGACGCCCTCCTCCTCCGCCTCGCCGGCCCGGACCACCCCGCCGACGGCGACCCGGCGGATCCGGGCGGCACGGCCACCGGCACACTGCACGTCCTCAAGGCGTACGACCCCTCATCCACCGGCCTGCACGGAGTCGGGCGCGCCCTGCTCCTCACCCCCACGCCGTCCGTCGGCCCCGACCGGCTCGGAGCGCTCGCCCACGCGGCCGGATTCGGCTGGGTCCACCACACCCGGGACGGCCACATCCTCGCCGCCCAGCCGCGCGGCGAGGCCTTCCGCGTCACCACGGCCACCACGGACGATTCCCCCGGCCCGCCGGACGTCACGGAAGGCGGTGAACTCGTCCTCGGCACGGAGCCCGACCCCTCCCGGTTCGGCGACGCCGAGATCCGGTGGTCCATCCTCCGCTCCGGAGCCGGCGACGCCGTCTTCCGGCCGCGCGCGCCGGGAGTCCTGCACGCCCGTGCCGCCGGAGACGTCTCGGTGCGCGTCGAGGTCGTCCGCCGCGGCCACGTCGGCAGCGGCACCCGCCGGATCCGGATCGGCCTGTCCGACGACACCCTCACGGCAGGACAGAGCATCAGCGGCACCGGGCGCCTCGGTGCCGGGGAGACGGCCGCCGCGGGCCCGCCCACCCGGGACTTCGACCCGAGCACGCTGTGGGTACGCACCGACGACCTCGGCATCCCGCCCGGCCTGGTCACGTACGGCCCCGAGCCCGAGAGCCGGATGATGCAACGCGTCGCGTCCGACGCCCTCGACCGGCTGCTCGACCTGCTCGCGGACCAACCGGGCGAGCTCCTGGTGCTCCGGTCGTACCTTCCGGAGCAGCAGGAGGAACCGCCCCCGGAACCCGACCCCGACGCCGCCCTGCATGCCCAGGGCCGGGCCCTGCGACTCCGTCACTCCGAGCTGACCGCCTCGGCCCTCGCGGCCCGGGCCTTCGCGGCGGGATTCGACCACATCCGGATCGACTCGCCCCCTCCCACCGACCCGGGCGGACCGGAGACCGTACGCGTCGCGGTCGCCGCCGGCGAGCAGCTCAAGGTGACCCGCCCGGGCGAGGGTGACACCGGGAGGTCCGGGCCGGTCGAGGTCGACGCCGGCGCGTCCGTCGAGGTCGAGGTCACCCCCGCCGCCGCACCCGGCGCGGCCTGCTTCGCCACGGACGGCTCACTGGTCTGCCTCTCCGAGCCGGGCACCCACCGCGTCACCTCCTTCGCCGTCGAGGCGGATCCCCCACGTCCCGCCCCCCGGATCCGCCGGGCCACCGCGCGCAGGGTCGCCCCCTTCCCGGGAGCCCTCGCCTTCGGCGGCGGGCACCTCTTCGTGGCGCACGAACGGCTCGACCGCGTCGCCGTCCTCGACCCGTCGACCCTGTCCCCGGCCGCCGCACCGCCGCAGATCACCTGCCCCCTCCCGACAGCCCTGGCGACGGACGCCGACCGGCTCTACGTCGGCTGCGGCGACCGGACCCTCCGCGCCTTCGCCCTGACGACCGGCGCCCCCTCGATCCCGCTGGAACTGCCCGCGGCGCCGCGGGCCCTCGTGGTCGCCGCCGGCAGCCCCTCCCTGTTCGCGGTCCTGGACGACGGCCACTGGTGCCGCGTGGCGCGCTCGACGCTGACCCTGCGCGAGACGGTCGACACCCACGACCCGGAAGCCCACTCAGCCGCCGTCACGCCGGACGGGAAGAAGCTGTACGTGATCTGCCCCGGAGGGGGCCCGGACGGCGCCGGAGTCGTCCGGGTCTACCGGCCGCCGGCCGGGACACCGGACGCCGAGATCGGCGGATTCCCCGCCGGGGCCGCGCCGACGGCGCTGAGCCTCAGCGGCGACGGGAAGCTGCTGTACGTGGCGACCGAGGGGTCTCCCGCGTCGGTCGGCCGGGTGCACCTCGTCGACGTCGCCACCGACGTCCGCCTTCCGCAGGTCTTCAGCCCGGGCCGAGGCGGTACCGCCCTCGCCGCGAGCCCCTCCGGCGCCCCGTACCCGCCCTGCCTCGTCATGGCCCCTCGCCACGGCGGCACCGTGCTCCTCGCCGATCCCGCCCCGCTCCGCGCGACCCCACCCGGTCCCCCGCGGCTCGATGCCGAACTCCCGCTGGGGGCCGGCACGGGCGAGCTGCTCGCGTGGTCGTCCACCCCCGACGGCCACGGCACCGCCGAACCGGCCACACCCGACGCCCCGGTCTGCGCGTTCGCCGGCCGCACGCCCGGGTACGTCACGCTCCGCGCCACCTACCTCCCCGCCGAGGGGCTGCGGCCGTACCAGTGCGAGGTCCGGCTCAAGGACGCCCTGGAGTCGAACCCCGACGCGGCCGTCACCAAGGAGCAGTACGACCTGATCCTCAACGTCCTCAACTGGTTCCACCCCGTCGGCGTGGAGTGCCGCACGGACCGCCTGCGGGTGCTGGCCGGTCTCGATCCGGAGGAGACGGAACGGCAAGGCCTGTACACGTTCCCCACGTATCACGTCGCGGATCCGTTCTCGTCCCCCTTCATCCGCCTTCGCAAGGACAACCGCCATGATTGAGATCTACCGGCCGCAGTTCACCCACAAGGACTGGATTGACAACCAGGACCGCGTCCAGGCGGGCGGCGAGGAGGGACTCAACCGCCGGTTCCACCAACTGGAGGACGAGTTCGCCGGGCTGGCCAAGAACCAGATCAACCCGATGCTCGCCGTGCTGGGGACGGCGACCAGACATCTCACGCTCGTCCCCGCCCTCATCGCCTACACCGACGCCGAGGTCGAGGTGCCCGCTTGGGCGCAGGCCATCGACATGGTGGAGAAGCCGGCGGGCGAGGCGGCGGCGCACGGCTTCATGAACGTCCTGCTGCCCGACGGCGTTCTGGTGCGCTCCCTGCTGATGACCGGAGCCAATCAGTCCAGCAAGGGGACGCTGACGGTGGCCCTCAAGGGCCGGAAGATCGACAACGGCGATGTGGCCAAGACCCTGGTCGGCACGACGAGGCTGGACGTCGCCGTCGAGCCGGAGGGAGAGGCGGAGATCGAGAACGAGTCCCACCGCTACTTCCTGACGGTCGACGTGGAAGGCGCGGACCTGGACGCGAGGGTCCAGGTGTTCTGCGTCCGGATCGCCTACCAGTGAGCCTCCGGAGCATCCTTCGGTTCGTCGGGAGAGGAGAGGACCATGGCCAGGCCGAATCCGCTCAAAGGACAGGACGGAAGCCCCACTGGTCTCACCCCCGAGCCGCCCGACCACGGCGTGTGGGGAGATGCCGGAATGGGGCATGGCGTCATCGGCAGCAGCGGGAAGACCGGCACGGCGGAGGACCCGATCGGCGGTGTGTTCGGCATCCACAAGCAGTCCGGCGGCGTGGGAGTCGTGGGTGAGGCGCCCCATCCCCTCGGGGGCACGGGAGTCGTCGGTCTCAGCACCGCCGGGGCCGGTGTGTCGGGCCGCAGCAAGGGAACCGTCGCGGGGCTGGTGGGCAAGGGCGGCAAAGGCCCGGGCGTGGAGGGCACGAGTGACGAAGCTCCGGGAGTGACAGGCAAGGGCGGGCCCGGACGCCCCGGCGTGACCGGTACCGGCGACGACGGTCCCGGAGTGGAGGGTTCGAGTACGGACGGCGCGGGCGTGTCCGGCAGTGCCACCGGATCAGGCGCGGGCGTGGCGGGCAGTGCTGCCGGAGCCGGCGCGGGGCTGCTCGGGTCCTCGGTCGACGGCCCCGGCGTCTCCGGGTCGGTCACGGGCTCCGGACCGGGGGTCACCGGCACCGGTGTCACAGGCCCCGGAGTCCGCGGAACCAGCGCGGAGGGCGACGGCGTCACGGGCACGGGCGGCACCGCAGGAGCCGGTGTCGTCGGTACCGCCACCGTCGGAGCGGGCCTCTCGGGCACGAGTGACGAAGGTCCGGGAGTCCTCGCTCAGGGCGGCGGCACCGCCGCGGGCGTCGAGAGCAGGGCCGCGGCCGGACCGGGCGTGTCCGGCACCAGCACCGACGGTCCCGGCCTCTCGGGAGTCAGCACGAACGGCGACGGCGTCACCGGTGAGGGCAAGGGCCGGGGCGCGGGCGTCTCGGGCACCGGCGGCGAGGGCCCGGGCGTCTCGGGCACCAGCACCAGCGGGGTCGGCCTCCGCGGTACGGGGGGAGGGGCCTCCGCCGGGGTGGAGGGCTTCGCCTCGTCCGGTGCGGGGGTGCACGGCACGAGCACGCGGGGCGCCGGGGTGTCCGGCGGGAGTACGGACGGCGTGGGCGTCACCGGGAAGGGCGGCCCCACGAGCGCCGGTGTGGAGGGAGCGGGCGAAACGGGTCCGGGGGTCTCCGGCACCAGCGAGCAGGGCATCGGTGTCCAGGGAATCGGCGGCGCGAGCACCCCCGGAGTCCTCGGCCAGGGCACCGGTGGCCCCGGCCTCAAGGGCACCAGCACCAGCGGAGCGGGCGTCTTCGCGGAGAGCACCACCGGCGCGGGGGTGACGGCGTCGAGCAAGGAGGGCACGGGCGTCTCGGGCACGAGCGGCAAAGGCGTGGGGGTGTCCGGCCAGGGGGGCGGCGCGAGTCCCGGCGTCCGGGGCACCGGCGACGGCGGGCCCGGTCTGTCCGGCTCCAGCGCGAAGGACGTCGGGGTGCTCGGCAAGGGCGGTGGCGGGAACGCCGGCGTCAAGGGCGAGGTCACCTTCGGGCCGGGCGTCCTCGGCAAGAGTGTCCAGGGCATCGGAGTGAGGGCCGAGGGAGCGACCGGCCTGTACGCGACGGGGGCGTCGCGAGCCGCGTTCCTGGAAGGCGATGTCGTGATCACCGGGACGGTGTTCGACGGCGCGAGCCTCATGCGGATCGACCACCCCGTCCAGCCCGAGGAGCGGTTCCTCGTCCACGCGGCGGTCGAGTCCTCCGAACTGAAGAACGTCTACGACGGCTCGGCCGTCCTCGACGAGGACGGCCGAGCCACGGTCGAACTACCCGAGTGGTTCGAGTCGTTGAACGAATCCTTCCGCTACCAGCTGACCGCCGTCGGCGGCCCGGCCCCCGACCTGCACGTCAGCCGTCCCCTCACGGACCACACCTTCGAGATAGCGGGCGGGGGAGCGGGGCTGGACGTCTGCTGGCAGATCACCGGCGTCCGCTGTGACAACTGGGCCCGTGCCCACCCGCTGATCGCCGACAGGAGCAAGTCCTCGGAGGAGAAGGGCCTCCTGGTGCACCCCGACGTGATCGGCCGGCCGGCGGACCGGGGCCTCTCCGCACTCGTCACCCCCGCCGCGCCGGACACCGCGCCGGGCGAGATCTCCCGGGACGGCGCGCGGCGCGGTCACACGACCGGCGGGGCGCCCCGCTAGTCGCCCGCCCCGGGCTCCGGACGAGCGGGACGGACCGCGAACCGTTCGGGCCGGGGTCCCCGGCGAAGCGCCGCCACGCGGTAGCCGAACTCGCCGCGCGTGTCGCTGCCCACGGTCGAACGCACGGTGAATCCCGCGGTGGTCCGGTCCGTCACGTACAGACCGCTCGGCGCCCCGTACTCCGTGAGGAAGACGTGGTACGGGGCGTCCTCGGTGACCGCGACGAACTCCGGGTCGAGGGTGACCCGGGCGTGGCCGTCGACGAGTTCACCGAAGCCGAGGTCCTCGAACCAGCTCTCCGGGGCCTCCACCGCGTAGAGGAGCCGGTGCGTACCGTCGTCCATGCGCAGCGCGAGGCTCTTGTTGCCCTCCACCGCGAAGTCGCCGGTGACGCGAACGTCCCCTTCGAAGAAGCCGGCGAGACCGCTGGTGGAAACGCCCCACACACCGAAGGCCGTCGTACCGGTGAGGGCTTCGCCCTTCACACCGACGCCGTTGTTGCTCGTCGACGAGCCGAGCACCCCCGGCCTGGCCTCGCCCTTGCCCGTCCCGACGACACCGCTCCCGGATTGTTCGGACGCCGCCACGAGTCCGGTCTCGCGGCCGCTGAACCGGGCACCCGTGGTGAAGGTGCCGGTCTTGGTCTCGAAGCCCACTGGCGCGGGCCCGACAGCCGTCCACTTGTCGCCGTTCGCCACGATCGACCTCCGTATCGCCGAGGGGGTGTGCCTCCACAGGGACCACGTATAACCCGGCCGCCGGGCCGACCCGGCCCGACTCGCTCGGCCCGACCTGATCGGCCTAGGGCTGTCCTGCCGATCAGGCCGGGCCCGCGGTGGACGGGCGGGACGCTCAGCGGTCCTTCGACAGTTCCAGAAGCTCGGCGAAGGTTCCGCCCGCGTGGACGAGGTCGTCGAAGCGGCCCTGTTCGGTGATGCGGCCGTCCTCCATGACGACGATGTGGTCGGCGACCCTGGTGTTCTCCAGGCAGTGGGTCACCACGATGGTGATCCGGTCGGCGGCGATCGCCTTGATGCGCTCGAAGATCTGGTGCTCACCGCGCGGATCCATCTGGGAGGTGGGCTCGTCGAGGATCAACAGCCCGGGCCGCCGGTACAGCGCCCTGGAGCAGGCGATCCGCTGCCACTGGCCGCCCGACAGCTCGGAGCCGCCGAAGACGTCGCGGGCGAGGAGGGTGTCGAGGCCTGCGGGCAGGTCCTCGACGGCCTCGCGCAGGCCGACGGCGTCGACAGCCTCCCACACGAGGGCGTCGTCGTGCGTACGGGGCTGGCCGAGCGTGACGTTCTCTCGGACCCGCAGCGGCCACTGGGCGAAGATCTGCGGCACGAGTCCGGTGTGGGCCCAGACGTCGGCCGGGTCGGCGTCGGCGAGGTCGGTGCCGTTCCAGGTGACCTTGCCCTTGTCGGGCAGGTAGATGCCGGTGAGCAGCCTGGTGAGGGTCGACTTCCCCGAGCCGTTCGAGCCGACGACGGCGAGGATCTGGCCGCGCTCCAGCGTGAGGGAGACACCGGCCACGGCGGGCTTGTCCTTGCCCGGGTACTGGTAGACGACCTCGTCGAGCCGGATCTCCTCGATCGGGGCCCGCAGGACACGGTCGCCGCGCCGGGGTGCGCGGGCGGCGGCGTCGTCGAGGAAGGCCTGCATGTCGCTCAGGTAGAGGCTGGTGTGGAAGACGGCGGCTCCGTTGACGACGAACTGGGACAGGGCGGCGAGCATCGTCTGGACGGCGATGACCGCCGTCGCGGCGACCGCGAGTTCGATCCGGCCGGTCACGGCGAGCCACGCGAGCGCTCCCCAGGTCGCGACCAGGAAGACACCGCCGGCGAACGAGGCCAGCACGGCGATCCGCAGGGTCCGCGGCGCGGCGGCCAGGGTGCGCCGGTCACACCGGTCGGACAGGGCGCGGTACCAGAACACCAGGTAGTCGGTCATCGAGTTGGCGCGGACCTCGTCGCCGTACTTCGACGTGGTCGCCCACCAGCGCATCATGCCGCGCACGTTGCGGTCGGCGACGTTGGCGTAGTGGATCTCGTAGTCGACCCGGGCGGTCAGTACGGCCCCGACGCCGGCCGGCAGCACGGCCAGGAGGAGCAGCGGCAGCATCAGCACGTTCAGCACCGACAGGACACCGCCCGCGGTGACCATACGGATCAGCGCGGACAGGAACCGCTGGGCGTCGGTGACCATCACATGGGTCCGCATCACACCCATCTCGGCCGCCTCCTGCCGGTCCGAGAAGCCGTTCTCCGCGTAGGCCGCTGCCTCGACCCGGCACACCGCCTCGACCAGCGCGCTGTCCGTCTCCGTGGTGAGGAGCGGCGTGATCCGCCGCTCGGCGTACGCGGCCACCGCGCCCGCGCCGCGGCCGAGCGCCGCCGCCAGCGCCACCACGAGCAGCGCGGGCAGGGCGCCGTGCAGCCGGTCGCCGGCGGAGCCCCCGCCGAGGACGGATCCCATGGCGCGGGCGGTGGCGGCCAGCAGCACGGCGGCCGAGACGCCCGTGGCGACCTGGCAGCCGACGAGGAGTTGTACGGCGTGCCGGTCGGTCCGCCACGACAGCCGGGCGATCCGTCCCAGCACGGCCGGGATCTGCCCGCACATCCGCCGGAACGAGACCTGGGCGAGTGGATTGACCGAATACTGCCCGCTGTAGGAGATCTCCGCCGGTGGGGGCGGAGGCGGCGCGGTGTTCTGCTTCTCGTGCGTGTCTGCCGAGGTCAACAGGGGCCCCCTTGGAGGTCGTCCGGCTGGTCGTGAGGGTCAACGACCCGGCCGGAATATCGAACACACGTGTTTCGGACGGTGTGCGAACCCCGGGTTCAGGCGGCAGCGCGCGGGTGTCGGGTACACCGACCCGTGCCCCACAAGGGCGGTGCTGTGCAGCCGAGTTGGCCGAAACGCCGAGGCTCCCGCCTCCGACCGGTCACCCAGGTCTCCGGCAGGTTCCACCGGGGCATACAGAGCCCGACGGACTTCACGCCCAGGAAGGGGAACCACATGGGGACGGGGTGGGGGAACCTGCTGGGGGGCCTGCTCGCGCTGGCCTCGCTCGGCGCCGTCCTCGGCGCGGCCGAGTCGCTGCGACGCGCCCGCCGGAGCATGCTGGCGACCGTCCGCCCGCCGCGGCCGGCGGACGAACGCCTGGGCCTGTACGAACTGGCCTACCTGAGCGGCGGGGCGAGCCGCGTCGCCTGCGTGGCCCTGGTGCGCATGCACCGGGGGCGGCGGCTCGTCGTGGAGCGGCACGGCCCCGAAAGGATCGCGCTCCGCCCGGTCGGCGGGGGCCCACGGGACGACATGGAGGCCCTGGCGCTGGAGACCGCGGCCAAGGCCACGGACGGGGACGGCCGCGCTCCCTGGCCGCTGTTCCCGAGCGGCGGCGACAGCCGGATGCGGGAGCTGCGCGACCGGCTCGTCGTGGAGGGCCTGCTGAACGAGGGCGGCTTCCCCGACGGCGTCCTGCGCCGGGCGCCCACCACGGAGAGCTGGCTCCGCGCCCGGACCCGGTACCGCACCCTGGTGGCACGGCTGCCCGCCGCCGTGGTCGCGGGAGCGGTTCTGGCGGTCGCCCTGCGCTCCTACCTGCCGCTGCTGGTGTACCCGCCGCTCCTCTGGTGGGCCCGCGCCGTGCGTGACCGGGACGAGGAGCCGTACTCCACGCTCACCGCCGCCGGGCGCGCGGCGGTGGAGGCCGCCGGGCGTGCGGACTGGATCCGCAGGGGTGAGCCCGCGTGGCTGCGGGAGGTGGCGGTCCTGGGCCGGGACGCCCTGTCGGCGCGTCACCCGCTGCACAGGCCCGCACCACCCCCTCGCCCCCGCACACCGGCGCCCGAGCCGGAGCCGGAGCCGGTCGTGGTGTACGAGGGACCGGGCCTCGGCGGCCTGTGACTCCGCGGTTCGGAGCACGCCCCACAACGAACGACAGCGAAGCCCGTACGCCGCCGCACCACCACTACGGCCCGCCCCGCCCCCTCCCGACCCGGCACCCTCCGCCCCACCCCGTCGACGGGCTCAGTCCCGCAACCGCCTCAACGCCTCCATGGCCTCCCGCTCGATGCGAGCGAGGTCACCGAGGACGGTGCTCGCCTGGACGAGACACCGCGCGTCGCCCGACTCACCGGCCTTGGCGATCAGGCCCGCGGTCTGTGTCCAGAGCGTCGCGGCTTCGACGTACAGCCCGTGACCCCTGCGCAGATCGTCGCTGTCGAGCAGCTGCGTACACGCCCCGAGGAAGTCGCGGTACAGGTTGCGGAAGAGCGCGCCGCCCGTTCCGGCCCGCTCCATCAGCCGAGCGGCCTGCGTCAGGTCACGTCGAGGGTCGTCGGCACGCTCGAACCAGGTGCGGACGCGCTTGGCGGCCTTCTCGATGCCACGGTGCCCGAGATTGGCGATGGGCGGGTCGAGGAAGGCGTCGGCGCAGGCCGTGACGGCGGGGACGACACGGCTCCTGGGAGAGGGCGGGTTCACCGGTGCGCCGAGGGTGAAGGAGCGGTGCTTGGCCGTCATCGGACCGCGTGCGGCTCTGGCCCGGGCGAGGGAGGCCAGACTCGTGGACACCGCTCCGCCCTGCTGCGCGGTGTCCACCAGCTGGGCGTCGTGCTCGTCGTAGCCGTACAGGGCGACGACATGGGCGCCGAAGTGCGCCTTCGACCCGAAGTAGTCGAGGTGGTGGCTGTCGAGCTGGAGCCCGACGGGACGCCCGGCGTCGAGGGGCCCCGCCACGTTCCGCCAGGCCCTGCGCGGGGACGTGGTCTCCTGCACGAGGAGCTCCAGGCCCAGCGTGGCGGCCAGGTTCCTGGTGAGCTCGAAGGGCTTGACCCGCCCTCCGAGGAAGGGGAACCCCATGCCCTTGCTGTCCCAGTAGACGAACGACAGACCGGAGCCGAGCCCGAAGAGCATCGGTTCGGACAGATCGATTCCCTCGTGGCGCAGCAGTACTCCCAGAGCCGTCGTCTCGCAGTGCTGCCCTCCACGGGCCTCCACGCCTCGTACTGTGGTCATGTCGCGCTCTCCTCCACGGGGACGATCAGCCGGGTCGTGAGGTCCTCTCGCGCCGCCTCCGCCGGCCCGACGAGATAGGCCTCGCGTACGGGCGCCCGCGGGCGAAGTCCTCGTTCGTGGACGGCGGCGAAGACCGCGTTGTAGGCCAGGGGCAGCTGGGCGTACGGCCCGATGTGCACGGTCTCGGCCACGGGTCCGCCGGGCAGCACCTGGAACTCCACCCCCGGGACTGCTTCCTCCCGCGAGGTCTGCGCCCCGACGGCGATCCGCATCCGCTCCTCCGGATCCAGCGGGTACAGCCCCCACAACGGCGGCTCCCACACGACCTCCGCCGCACCGAGCGCGGACAGCAGCCGGCCCACGCACTCCCCGACCGTCTCGCCGAGCTCCGTGGGGGCGCACACCGCGCGCACCACGGCGAGCCGTCGCTCCGGTTCGCTCCCCATCGTCACCTCGTACCCGGGCAGCCCTCCGGCCGCCAGCCGTTCCAGCATCTCCAGCCGCGCCCGGTCCCTGCTGATCCGCTCGGCCAGCCGGTCCCGCTCGGCGCGCAGGATGCGGGCACGGGGCCCCGGCTCGGCGGCCAGCGCCCGGGCGATCACGGCCAACGGGAGGTCCATCTCCCGCAGCAGTGCGACGGTCAGGGCGTCGCGGGCCTGCTCGGGGGCGTAGTAGCGGTAGCCGGTACCGGTGTCCACCCGTACCGGCGCCAGCAGCCCCACCTCGTCGTAGTGGCGCAGCTGCTTCACGCTCAGCCGGCAGAGACGGGCGAAGCGTCCGATGGTGAGGAGTTCGTCGTGCACCCCCTCATCGTGGACTCTCCCACCGGGGGAGAGTCCACCACGACGTCCCGCCTCAGCCCGCGGGGGCGGACGTGGGGCAGTACGCGGCCTCCAGGACGGCCACCGGGGATCCCACGTTCCAGTCGCCGTTGCGGTTGTAGGCGACCTGGTGGCGGCCGTCCTCCGTGGTGACGGCCAGGGAGGTCGACCCCACCATGCCGCCGCCGTGGCCCCAGAGGGTGGTGCCGCAGCCGGTCCCGAGCCGCATCAGGCCCAGCCCGTAGGCCATGCCGGGGGCGTCAGGGCTGGAGACGGTGGTCTTCATGGCCCTGAGCTGCTTCGGCGGGAGCAGTCTGCCGCGCATCAACGCGCTGTAGAACCGGTTCAGGTCGCCGGTGGTGGAGATGATGTCGCCGTCCGCCCAGCCCTGCGAGCCGTTCATCTCCGTGACGTCGTCGATCCTGTCGGGTGCCGACGCGAACAGCTTGGAGTAGCTCCTGCTGCTGGGCCGGGGGACGCGGACGCTGTCGCCCGGGTTGGTGGTGGCCTTCAGACCCAGCGGCGCGATGATGCGGTGGCGCACCTCGGCCTCGTACGTCCGCCCGCCCACCTTCTCGATGATCAGTCCGGCGAGGACGTAGTTGGTGTTGGAGTACGAGAACCGGGCGCCGGGCTCGAACAGGGGCTCGTGGGAGAGCGCCACCCTCACGTGCTTCTCGGGCGGCAGGGTGTCGTACCGGTGTTTCAGGTACCCCTCGCCCCGCATGTACGTGTCGAGGTACTCCTCGTCGGCGAGATAGTCGAACAAGCCGCTGGTGTGGTTGAGGAGTTGACGTACGGTGATCGTCCGGCCGTCGTTGCCGTTCCCCCGCACCAGACCGGGAAGACGGCGTTCCACGGTGTCGTCGAGACTCAGCTTTCCCTCCGCCTCCATCTGGAGCAGCACGGTCGCCACGAACGACTTGGTGATGCTGCCGACCCGGAACCGGTCGTTCGTGCCGCGTGCCGTGCCGGTCGTCAGATCGCCGACACCCGCCGTCGACTTCCAGACGCCGGCGCGGTCGCGCACCTGAACCGTGATGCCGGGGATGCCATCCCTCACCTCCGCTTCGATCACACGCCGCACCGCCTCGTGTCCCGCCGCGGCGGGAACGGCCTCCGACGAGGCACGGACGGGGGCCGCGAGGGCCGTGGCCCCGGTCGCGGCCACCACGAGCCCCACCATGCCGACCCGTACGGACTTCCGTAACGCCATGCCGTGCTCCCTGCTGTTCTGCGCTCCGAGGCGCGCCGATGCGGCTCCACCGAGCGGGGCCGCTCTCACAGAGGGACCGCACGCGGTCAGGAGAGGGTTGAGCGAACCCCCGAAATCGGCCGATGCGCCGCCAGAACCGCCCGTCGGCGCGCCGCCCTTGAGGCCCGCCACCACCGGGCGGCGACCGCGGTGGCCAGCACGGCCCCGAGCCCCACCCAGGTGGCCGGGTGGGCCCAGACGGCGCCGTCGAGCTGCCGCGCGAGGACGAAGACGCCCATGACGACCACGAACCAGCCGAACGCCCTGCGCAGCGCGTCCTGAGGAACGCGGCCCGCCGGCCGGCCGGCCACCAGACCGCCGACCACCGCGGAGGCCGTCACGGCCAGGGCGAGCCCCCAGTCGATCGACACGTCCGACAGGTGCCCGGCGAGGCCGGCGAAGGAGTTCAGGGCGATGACGAGCAGCGAGGTGCCGACCGCCACGCCCATCGGCATCCCGCCCAGTACGACGAGGGCGGGGACGACGAGGAAACCGCCGCCCGAACCGACCAGACCCGTCACCGCGCCGACGACGACCCCCACGACCGCGATGCGCTTCAGGGGAGGATCGTCGTGCACGAGCCGCGCCTCGTCCCCGTCCCGCCGGGGCCCGCGGAGCATCGTGACCGCCGTGGCCAGCATCATCAGGGCGAAGGCGACGAGCAGCACCCTCCCCGGGACGAACGCGGCGAGCCGCCCGCCCCCGTACGCGCCCACCATGCTGAAGGCGCCGAAGAGCAGCCCCGTCCGCGGGCGGACCCGCCGCGCCCGCGCATGGGGGACAAGCGCGGCCAGGCTGGTCACACCGACCACGAACAACGAGGTGGCGACGGCCTCCTTGGCGTCCTGCCCGGCCAGATGCACCAGCAGCGGCACCGTCAGGATCGAGCCACCGCCGCCGAGCACGCCGAGGCTGACGCCGACGAGCAGGGAGGCCACGACGACCAGGGCGGTCACGGGGTGCTCCGCAGCTCCGCGATCACCGTGCGGATGTCGGGCCGGGGCCCGCGGTTGTACGGCAGCCTGGACAGCAGGACGCCCATGGCGCAGGAGTTGCTGAGGGCCGCGTACGTGAGACCGGCCCCTATCGCGGTGCCGACCAGATGCGCCCCGGCACGAACACCCCGACGAGACCGCTGGCCAGGACGACGGACCCGGCCACGAGCCGGACCTGGCGTTCCATGTCCCACCGCTCGGGTCCCCGGTCGACGGGCGCGCCGGCCGCCTCCCAGGCGACGATGCCGCCCTCCAGGACGCGGAGATCAGGCAGCCCGGCCTCGGCCAGCGCCCCTTCGGCCTGGGCGGCGCGGACCCCCGAGCGGCAGACGAGCACCACCTCCTCGTCGAGGTGGTCCAGGAGTTCGGAGCGGTGCTCGCGCAGGGTGTCCAGGGGCACGTTGTACGAGCCGGGTATGTGCGCCGTACGGAACTCACCGGGCGTGCGCACGTCGAGCAGACGTGGCGCCCGCCCTTCCTGGAGGAGCCGGTGCAGCGCGGCCGGGGTGAGGGAGGTGGTTGTGCTCATGGTGTTCCGTTTCGAAAGTGACCATATACCCAGGGGGGTATATGGAAGGCTGTGAAGGGCCCTGCCGGTGGACGGGGCGAGGGGGAGAGGGGCGGCAGGGGTGGGAGGGGTGGTGCAGGGCAGGAGAGGCGGGGGCGGTCAGGCGCCGACGCGCTCGGTCGGGACGGCCGGGCCGGCGGACGCCGCGGCGACGTCGGCGGAGTGGGCCGAGAGAGCCCAGGCTGCGTACCCGCCGAGGACGTCGGAGACGTCCGGGAAGCCGCGGTGGCGCAGCAGGCTCGCAGCGATGGAGGAGCGGTGGCCGCCCGCGCAGTGGACGACGAGCGGTCGGTCGGCGGGGAGTTCCTGCGTACGGCGGGGGAGTTCGCCGAGCGGGATGTGGAGGGCGGACTCCAGGAAGCCGCCGGCCTCGCGTTCGCCGCAGGTGCGGACGTCGACGACGAGGGGAGGGTTGTCGTCCGCGAGAGCGGCGCGCAGGTGTGCGGCGGTGATCCGGCTCGCCGGGGTGACGTCGACGGCGAGTTCCTCCAAGGCGTCCTCGGGATCGCGCAGGTAGCCGACGACCCGGTCGAAGCCGACGCGCGCGAGCCGCGTGACGATCTCCTCCTCGCGGTTCTGCGGTGCCATGACGACCAGCTTCTCGGTCGGATCGAGGACGGTGCCCGCCTGTTCGGCGAACCGCCCGTCCGCGGGCACGTTGACCGCGCCGCGCAGGTGCCCGGCCGCGAACTCCTGCGGGTCGCGCGCGTCCACCACGACCGCCCCGGCGGTCCGCGCCCCGGTGAACTCGGCGCACGTCAGTGGGCGAGCGGCAGCCGAGGCGTCGTAGCGGATGCGGTCCTTGCGGTTGAGTTCCGCGTCGTAGGCGAAGTAGCCGGGCGCGGCCGGCTGCCCGGCGGTGACGAGCGCGACGAACTCCTCGCGACTCATGGGGGCGCAGGCGTAGTTGGTGGCCCGCTGCTCGCCGATGGTCGACCTCTTCTCCGTCGACAGGCTCCTGCCGCAGGCGGAACCGGCGCCGTGTGCGGGGAAGACCCGTACGGTGTCGGCGAGGCCCATCAGCCTGTTCTGCACGCTGTCGTGGAGCATCGCGCCGAGCTGCTCGGCGGTGACGCCGACGGAGGCGAGCAGGTCGGGGCGGCCGACATCGCCGATGAAGAGCGTGTCGCCGGTCAGCACGCCGTACGGGACGGTGTCGTCGGCGTGCTCGTACGCCAGGACGCTGATCGACTCCGGGGTGTGCCCGGGTGTCTCCATGACCTCCAGGGTGACGTCGCCGAGGGAGATCCGCTCACCCTCGGCGAACGTACGGATCGGGTACTCGGTCTCGGCGCGCCGGCCGTAGCCGATCCACGCACCGGTCTCGTCCGCCAATTCCAGGTGGCCGGCGACGAAGTCGGCGTGGAAGTGCGTGTTGATGACGCCGACCACGGTGAGGCCGTGCGCGTCGGCGTCGGCGAGGTACTCGGAGACGTCCCGGCGGGGGTCGACGACCACGGCCCGGCCGGATTCCTCGTCGCCGATCATGTACGAGGCCTGGGACAGGCAGTCGAGGTAGTACTGGGCGAAGAACACGTCCATCCCTTCCTGGCTCACGCAGAGGGGTATCCCTCTGCTCTCGATACCCCCATGGGTATCGAGGTTTCCAGACGGTAGATGCATGACGCATCGAAGTCAAATACCCCAGGGGGTACTCTAGGGAGCGGTGAAATGTGATCCCCTCCGCGTCGACCTCAATACCCCTAGGGGTATCCTGACCTGTGTGTGTGCCGCGCTCGTCGGGCCGAAGCGCCCAGGAGGGGGTCTGGAGGCAGCGGGAGGAGTCGCCCGCTCGCGACGGATGCACGGCCACGGTGACCCGCTCGTCGGCGGTGGCAAGCCAAGGGGGAGCGATCACTAGATCGGGTGTCATATGTGCGGTTCGGTATCCCTTCGGGTGATCTTGGCCCAGGCTGTGGAAGCCGCGAAACAAGATCACGGAAGGACTCGGCCCATGCCGCAGGACGTCATCACCACCAAGCTCGAGCGCAGCTTCGACGCCATGGACGCCAACAACGACGGCTACCTGGACTGGACGGACTACGAGAAGCTCGCCGGCCGCTACATCGAGGCCTACAAGCTCGACAAGAACGACCGCCGGAGCAGGGCGCTCCAGACCTTCAGCCAGATCTACTGGCTGGAACTGCTGCGGCACGCGGGCGTGGACGGGGACCGGCTCACCAAGGACCAGTTCGTCACGGCCAACCGCCTCGCGGCCGTCGACACCAGTCGCCTCAACGTGACCGAGGGGGGCGGCCACGCGATCTTCGACGTGATCGACGTCGACGGTGACAACGAGATCAGCAAGGACGAGTTCGCCCGCGCCCTGCGGGACGTGTGGAGGATCGACGCGCCCGACGCGATGGACAGCTTCGCCAAGCTGGACACCGACGGGGACGGTGCGATCTCCCGCCACGAGTTCATCCGCGCGATCCGCGAGCACTTCCTCTCGAACGACCCGGACGCGCCGGGCAGCCTCTTCTTCGGGCACGTCCGACCGACCGGCTGATCCAGGTCCCCCCGACCGCACCGCCCCTCCGCCCGAGAGGCGGCCCGGTCCGACGCGTCGCCCTGCCCCGCCGTCGCACCTCGACGGCGGGGCAGCGTCGCGACGCGGGCCCGCCCTCCTGACGAGGCCGGCACCGCACCGCCCCGCACGGCCGCGATGTCCGACCGGTCGATGCCCTCCCGCGCATGCCGGGCGAGGTGTGACCGCACCCGAATGGATGATCTACTCCCTGTGATCAAGGGGGGTGGCGGGTGTGAGGGACGCTCGCGGCCCGGCCCGTACGGGAGAGGGAGAAGCGGTGTCGGTGATGTTGAAGCGCCAGGGGTTACGAGTCGCCGTGCTCGGCGGTGGTGTCGCCGGGCTGACGGCGGCGACGGAGCTGGCCGAGCGCGGCGTCGACGTGACGGTGGTCGAGCCGACCGGATGGGGCGGCAAGGCCCGCAGCGCCACGGTTCCGGGGACGGGCAGGGGCGGGCGGCTGGACCTGCCGAGCGAGCACGGGTTCCGGTTCTTCCCGGGGTTCTACCGCAGCCTGCCGGACACCCTGCGCAGGATCCCGCTCCACGGCCGCCCGGACGGGGTGGCGGGAAACCTGCGGGAGGCGACGCACGTGCTCTCGGCGCGCTCGGGCCGGGTGGGCGAAAGACTCACGGACGTGTCCTCGGCCGCCGGCGCGCGGAACCCGTCGGAGTTCCTGCGCTCGCTCGGGATGCAGGTGGGCGGGAGAGGGCTGACCAGCGAGGAACTGCTGTACTTCGCCAACCGGATGCTCGTCTACATGACGAGCAGTGACGAACGACGGCTGGGGCAGTGGGAGTCGACCTCGTGGTGGGACTTCAGCGCGGCTGACGGGGCGTCGGACGAGTACCGCAAGGCGTGCGTGGTCGGCACGACCCGCACGGTGGTCGCGGCACGGGCCGAGGTGTGCAGCGCGCACACGGTCGGCGGATTCCTGGAGGCCTTCGGCTACGGATTCCTCGGCCGGGGCGAGGTGCTCCCCGCGGACCGGGTGCTCAACGGCCCCACCAGCACGGCCTGGATCGACCCCTGGGTCGCGCACCTGGACTCGCTGGGCGTACGACTGGAACTCGGCTGGCGCGTCGAGCGGCTGGCCGTCGGGGCTCGCGGCGTCACCGGTGCCGAACTCCGCGGGCCGCGAGAAGAGCGACGGGACCTGACGGCGGACTCGTACATCTGCGCGCTGCCCGTCCACCGCGTCGGCGCGCTCCTCGAACGGGGCCTGGCGGAGGCCGACACCGCGCTCAAGAGCACGTCGGACCTGCGGACGGACTGGATGGTCGGCATCCAGTTCTACCTGACCGAACCGGTCCCGGTCATCCGCGGTCACATCCTCTTCCTGGACTCCCCCTGGGCGCTCACCTCGATCAGCCAGGCCCAGTTCTGGGACTGCGACTTCCGCGCCACCTACGGGGACGGCACGGTGGCCGACTGCCTGTCGGTGGACATCTCCGCCTGGGACACCCCGGGCATCCTGTACGGCAAGCCGGCCCGTGAGTGCACCCGGGCGGAGGTCGCCGCCGAGGTCTGGGCGCAGCTGTGCGACGGGCTCAACGGTCGGGGGCGGACGACCCTGCACGAGGGGCTGCTGCACTCCTGGGAACTGGATCCGGCGGTACGGAACCTGGACGGCACCGGGCCCGCCGTCAACGACGAGCCGCTGCTGATCAACACCACCGACTCCTGGGCGGCCCGCCCGCAGGCGGTGACGGCGGCGCCGAACCTGTTCATGGCCGGTGACTACGTACGCTGCCCGGTGAACCTGGCGACCATGGAGGGGGCGAACCAGGCCGCGCGGCTCGCGGTGAACGCCCTCCTCGACGCCTCAGGACATCCCGGCGCCCCCGCACCCGTCCATGCCCTGCACCAGCCCGAGGAACTGCGGAGGCTGAAGGAGGTGGACGCGGAGCTGTTCGCCCAGGGCCGCGCCCACATCCTGGACGGGCCGCCGCCGTGGGCGGTCAGTGCGCGCGGTTGACGATCACCGCGCACAGTGCCTGGAGGTCCGCGAGGGCCTCGGGCACCACGGCGAGCCGGTGCAGTCGCTCCCGAGCGGCCTCGGCGTGCCGGGCGGCGCGCTCACCGGTCCACCGGCGCCCGCCCGCCTGCTCGACCAGGCGGGCGAGGTCGGCCGGGTCGGCCCCCGGCAGGGCGTAGAGGCGGGCCAACTCCTCGCCGGACGAGGTACCGGAAGTCAGTGCGGCCACGACGGGCACCGACATCTTGCGCCGCGCCAGATCGTTGAAGACCGCCTTTCCTGTCACCGCTGGGTCGCCCCAGATGCCGAGCAGGTCGTCCACGAGCTGGAAGGCCATGCCGAGGTCGTGCCCGAACGCGGCCCACTCGTCCGTCGTGACCGGGTCGGCGCCCCCGTAGAGGGCGCCCAGTCGACAGGCGCAGGCGAACAGCGACGCCGTCTTGCCCGAGACCATCTCCAGGCACTCCGCCAGGGTCACCTGCGACCGGCCCTCGAAGACCAGGTCCAGGCCCTCGCCGACGGCCAGCTGGATCAGCGCGTCCAGGAGAGCGGCGGAGGCGGCGCTGGCGATGGATGCGGCGGAAGCGTCGGAAGCGTCGCTGGGCGCGGGCGCGGGTGCGGATAGGGACGGGGATGCGGCGGACGTCTCACCGGCGGCCGTGCCGTTCGTCCCCTCCGCGTCCGACAGCACGTCGAACGCGGTCACCAGCAGGGCGTCAGCCGAACGGGCGGCCGCCGAGGAACCGAAGACCTGCCACGCGGCCGCCCGGTGGCGCCGTACGGAGTCGCCGTCCAGGACGTCGTCGTAGAGGAGGGACAGGTTGTGCACCATCTCGATCGCCGTGGCCGCCGGCACCGCCCGCTGAACGGAACCCCCGACAGCGCGGGCACACGCGAGCGTGAGGGCGGCACGAACGAACTTGCCGCCCCGCCCCGCACCCTCCCCCGACCACCCGAACTGGTACGAGGCCACCTCGGCGACGGAGCTCCCGAGGGATCCGACCCATCGCCGCAACTGACTCTCACAGGCATCGCCCGCACCGCGCAGCACCTCGTCGGCCATGGTCACCACAGCGTTCCCCGATCATCGCTCCACCACCACCGGCTCCGTCGATTCCGCCGATGCCCCACGCGCCGTTCGAGGTCCGTCGGCGGAGAGCGGTGGACGCAGAGCACCCGGCCACGGGCGGAACTCCCGCCCACGCGGTCTGCTGAACGAGGCCACCCGCACGGGGAAACGCTATCGACCCGGGACGTAACAGCACTAGGCCGAGGCCGGGTCGTCGACCGGGACGCCGAGGCGGGTGGCCACGGTGGTGAGGGCTGCTCCGAGGGGGAGCGCGACCCTGGCGACGGCGTTCCGGTCGCCACGTGTCGGATCCTGGTTGACGATCAGGACCGGCATTCCGGCCTGGGCCGCCTGACGGACGAACCGGAGCCCGGACATCACTGTCAGTGAGGATCCCAGAACCAGCAGCGAGGACGCTTCGCGTACCAGCTCGCGGCAGTGTTCGACCCGTGCCGGCGGGACCGCTTCGCCGAAGAACACCACGTCCGGTTTGAGGATCCCGCCGCAGATGCCGCAGGGCATCACGCGGAAGTCTCCGATCTGCTCGTCGGTGAGGTCGGCGTCACCGTCCGGGTTCACCCCGGCGGCCACCGGCTCGAAGCCCGGATTGGCCGCCTCCAGTCGCTGGGCGAGTTCACGGCGGGGACTGAAGGCACCGCAGGAGAGGCAGACGACCCGGTCCAGGCCGCCGTGGAGTTCCACGACGCCCTCGCTGCCGGCGGCCTGGTGCAGGCCGTCGACGTTCTGGGTGATGACACCCAGGAGCAACCCGTGCCGCCCGAAGGCTGCCACGGACCGATGCCCGGCATTGGGCCGGGCGCGGCCGAAGGTGCGCCAGCCCAGGTGGCTCCGCGCCCAGTACCGGCGCCGGGCCTGGGCGCCGGCGGTGAAGTCCTGGTAGGTCATCGGGGTGTGCCGACTGAGGCTCCCGCCCTCGCCCCGGTAGTCGGGGATTCCGGACTCCGTGGAGATGCCCGCGCCACTGAGGACCAGCACACCGCCGGCGCTCAGCGCGTCGAAGACCGGCTCCAGATCCGTCGTGCCCGGCGGCAGGTCCTCGTCGGGGGTCCAGCTGAGAGTGGGGCGCATGCGCATGCCGCAAGGGTACGGAACCGGGCGCACGAACCGCTTGAACGACGGACTGCGGCCCCGGACCCCCGCCTGCGACCTGCGGGCTTCCGTACCGGAGTCGCCGTCGGCCTGTCGGCCACTGGAGTGGCTGGAGTGGCGGGAGGACCTCGGTGCCGTCGCACGCGCACGGATCGGGGGAGAGGCGGAGCCGCGGTGGCAGTCGGAACCGTGGAGGCGGTTCGAGATCGAGGTGCCGAGGTACTCGCCCGCTCGGCGACCGTCGCCGGGTTCAGTACCCCGCAGCTCCTGGCCCTGCTCGCCGACGACCGTACCGAGAACGCCACGAAGCTCGACGCACTGACGACGCTGTGCGCGATTGAGGTTGGGGCATGTTGGCCTGGCAGGTTGTCGGGTGGGTGCTCACCTCTCGGCGGTGCGATCGGAGACCAGGCCGGCCACCGCCAAGTAGCTTTCGTCGAAGTACTCGCGGCGTCCGAGGTACCGCTGCAGTGTCCCGCCACTGCTCGTGCTCGGCGTTGGCGTGCTCGACGCGGATTCGTTCTGATGGCTGTCGGCGGCGGGTGGCGTCCCACGTCGCGAGGGCCCCCGACGGGGCGTGCTTCTTCGGCTCCAGCGGCGGGGCCTGGACCTGGTCGGGGAACTGCTGGGCCACCCTGGTAGCCGAACATCCAACCCGCACAGCCGCCCCTCACATCGCGGCACTCAGAAACTGGCGAGCGCGCCCACAGCCGCACACATGTGGCCCGGCCCGCCCCCCCGATCTGCCGTGCACGTCGGACGGCAGTCGGCCCCTGCCCCCTGGTCGGACGGGCTGTCCGACGCCTGGGTGCCTTCGCCGTATCGGCAGCTCGCAGGGGACTCGACCTCCACCTCACAACGTGCCTCGTACTCGCGCCCGCCCCGTAGGGGGACCTGCACCGGGCGAGATCGTGAGGCGCTCCCCACCAGGAAACGAGCCCAGAGGAGAAGTTCCGGGCCGGAGTCAAGTCACCCCGGTCCCCGACAAGTTCTGGCGTCGAACTAATCTTCGTACCATGGCCCTGCGACCTGACGAGTTCTACGACCACGCGCTTGCCGCCGCGGATGGTGAGCGTCGGCTCCCGCTCGCGCGGATGACCGGGTGGGACATCAGCCCCTTCGAACCGGACGGACTGCGCGTCGCGCCACTGCGCGCTCCGGTTCTGCCCGAGCCTCCGCGACACGGCGAGGACCCGTCGGACTGCGATGCGTGCCGTGACCGAGGCGAGGGGATCTGGTTCAACGACCGTTGGCGGCTCACTCGCATCACGGGTGTCGGTGTCCCGCTGGTCCTGATGCTGTATCCGCGCGAGCACTTCGACATGGATGACCTGCCTGATGAGCTGGCGGCCGAGCTGGGGGTCCTGACCGCTCACATCGTCCGCCACGTGCAGGCCCTGTCACACATCTCGCGAGCCCACGTCTACCGCATCGGAGACGGAGGGGCTCACCTGCACATCTGGTTCTTCGCACGGCCCGAGGGACAGACCCAGCTGTACGGATCGTGGATGCCCGTCTGGGACGACCTGCTCCCCGCGTATCCGGCGGATGTCGCGGACGCGGACGCGGCGGTCGTGGCAGACGCGCTGATCGCCTCCCTCGGGGGCCGACGCTCGGCTGCCGACGAGTCGCCGCACGACTGACCCGCCGGCGGACGCCGACGTTCCACCTCGGCACCGTCCGCTCGTCGGGTCATCGGTACGTGGGGGCAGGCCGGGCGGACTGGGAGCTGATGCCGCTGGAGGGCATCGGGCCGCTGTGGTTCGGCATGGGGATCGCCGAGGTCGCCGCAGTGCTGCCGAGCATGCCTGAGCCGCGTCGGTTCCAGGCCGACCCCTCGTTTCCGGAGACCTTGGGCCTGGAGTTCGGCACGAGTCCCGCGGAGCCTGGCGTGTACGCCTACTTCGTGGGCGGCCGACTGTTCTGCGTCGCGGTCGACGCGGTTCACGGACCGCAGGTGCCACTCTGGGGGCGGGAGTTGACCGCTTGCTCTCCAGCCGATCTGGAGCGGTTCCTCTTGCAAGCGCACGACTGGGGGTGACCGACGTGTCGTACGGTCCGCGGGGAAACCCTGGATCCAACGGGCTGGGTCTGGTCGTGCGGCTACAGGAGTGCGACGACAACGTGGTGACCCGGCCGGTCATGGTGGGCCGGGCCTGGGCCGACCGGTGCACGGACGACTGGGAAGGCGCGATCCCGGAGTGCGAATGGGTGGGCCGTCAGTGGGCCCACTCGGGCCACTCGGAGTACTGGCCCCCACCCGGCTACGCACCCCACTGGCGTGGCTGGCAGCCGCCCTTCTAGCCCGAGCTGCGCACCGCACGCGTCCATCGGCCGAGTACCGTTCGAAGGCAACCCGCAGGGAAGGGATTCCGCCTCCACCTCGTGGCCCGCCCGGCTGGTCAGGCGTCCCAGGCGCGAGGACGCTTCAGCTGTTCCCATTCGGGGCGGAGCAGCGAGAACACCGCGAGGTCGTGACGGCGGCCGCGATGGAGGCAGGCGGCGCGGCTGACGCCTTCCTGGGTGAAGCCGGACTTGGCGAGGACGGCGAGCGCGGGACGGTTTTCGGTGTGGGTCTCTGCCGTCAGCCGATACATCGGGAGTTCGCCGAACGCCAGGTCCACCAGAGCGTCGAGAGCGGCGGTGCCGTGGCCGCGCCGACGGTGCTGAGCCGCGAGCATCAGCTCGACCTGGGCTGTGCCGTTGACGATGTTCTGACCGGTCAGCGCGACGTAGCCGACAGGCGGGGTACCGGGGACGAGAATGAGGAAGTCGTCGCGATCGTCGTCGTCGATGTCGCGCTCGATGCGTTCGCGCACAGCGGTGAGCGAGCGCGGCCAGACGCCCAGTTGGTGCGCGTTCACGGGGTCGGAACGCCAGGCGTGCATGAGGTCCGCGTCGCCTACGTCGAGCGCCGCGAGTCCGACCGACCGCGCCCGCCAGGAGAGTTCTCTTTCCCCTTCCGCGTCATGTTCGTCGCCTGCGGCACTGCTCTCCACGGTCATGAGCGAATGCTAGGGGTGCATCGAAGGCCGGGACCATCGGATTTCTCCGCTCGGCGGAGTGGCGCCGCCGTGGAGCGTCTACGGGCTCGGAACGAACTCCACCCCGTCGACCTCGGTGGAAACCCCAGAGCCGCATCCGCATCGTCGACCGTGCTCGTGTGTGACGTCGGCGGCCTCCTCCCTACGGAGGCGGCCGCGAGCCACGTCCTGCCAAGCGGCTGTACGGGAAACTCAGTAGGTGTGGCCCACGTGCGCGAGGGCTTGCTTCAGCAGTGCCCCCTGGCCGCCCGGCATCTCGTTCTGCACAGAGGTGGACGCCGCTTCCTGCGGGCTGACCCACACAAGGTCCAGCGCATCCTGTCGCGGCCGGCAGTCGCCGGTCACGGGGACGATGTACGCGAGGGAGACCGCGTGCTGCCGTGGGTCGTGGAAGGGGGTGATGCCCGCCGTGGGGAAGTACTCGGCGACGGTGAAGGGCTGCAGGGAGGCGGGGACCCGGGGGAGGGCCACGGGGCCGAGGTCCTTCTCCAGGTGACGCAGGAGCGCGTCACGGACGCGTTCGTGGTGCATGACCCGGCCGGACACCAGAGTGCGGCTGATCGTTCCGTCCGCGCCGATGCGCAGGAGCAGGCCGATGCTGGTGACTTCGCCGCTGTCGTCCACGCGCACGGGAACGGCCTCGACGTACAGGATCGGCATCCGGGCCCTGGCCACGTCCAGTTCGTCCGTGGTGAGCCAGCCGGGCGTGGTCTCGGTCATGTCAGACATCGCTTGATCATACTTACCGGACCGGGTCTCAGCCCAGGCCGCGTGTCTGCCAGGCGGGTGGGAGTTTCGTGCGACCCGCGATCGAGTCGAGGACGAGACCGGCGTACAGGAAGGGGGGAGGCACTCGGACCAGCGAGATCTCGCAGGTCGGCCGGGTGCCGGGTCTTGGATGGGGCACGTGCCGGGCGGGCCACGAGCCCGCCGGATCGCCCGTGGCAGTGAGAATTCGAGCGAAGTTACGAGTATCCCCGGCGACCCGCCGCGGCGCGAGGCACCTGCGTGCGCCGTGGCGGTGCTCTTCCTGACCCCGCTGTACGCCCCGCGGGATCTGACGATCGGCGGGCGGTACGGTCACGCGCCGATCGCCACAACAACCTTCCCACCCTCATCGAGCAGCTGCCCTCAACGCCGGACTCAGCGAACGTCTGTGACGCCTCCGCGCCCCCGGCATCATGGGGTCCATGAACCCCATGAACCCCACGGACTCCACGGGCACGCCGACCACCGACTGGATCACCATCGCGGGCTACGAGAACCTGCCGGGCTGTCTCCACCCGATGGCGGCCGCCCGCGCTTGACTGCGCGACCGAGGTATCGACTGGATGCCGTTCGCTCCGGACGAGATGCAGTGGGGCTTGGCCTGCGGCGTCGGCGCTGACGGCCACTGGCACGGTTGGTTCGACCTTCGCGTCCACACCAGCGCGCTGCGCCGGCTCGGGCTCCACCCGGACCAGTCCACCGCCACGGTCACCGGCGCATCTCCGCCCGGCTGGTGGCACGCCGCAGCAGAACGCCGGGCCCACTGGTAGGGAGGGCTTCCGGCCATCGGAACAAGGGCAGACGGCGGGGGCCTTGCTGGGAACGGCTCGCAACGTGACGTGGATGGGCAGGCAGAGGCTCAGGCTCGGCCCTGCCCGGGCCGCCGGACCTCTGTACGTAGTCAGCCGGTGTGGAGGACCCGAAAACAATCGGGCTTCGCCGGGTCCCGGTCAACGACTTGGACGGGAGCCCAAGCCCATTGCCACACGCCCATCCCCGGCGGGCGGGAGAACTGGATCGGCCCACGGGTGCCCTCGACGGCCGCGTGGGGCCACGATCCCGCGATGGCTGCCCGATCCGTGCCGTGGGAGCGCAGCACCGTGGCCAGGAGGGTGAGGGCGTCCCAGCCCTCGAAGGCGACGAAGGAAGGCGCCTCGCCCAGGCGCTCGCGGAGGTCCGTGCCGACGCGTTCGCCGAGCGGGCCGAGGTGCTCGGGCAGGTAGCGGAGGAACGGGATCCCGGCGCCGTCCTTGCCCAGCGTCGCGGCCCATTCGGCGAACTCCGGCTGTCCCGCCGGAGCGCCGATCAGGACCTCCGCGAGCCGCTGGTCACCCCGGACGGCTCTGACGATCGACACCGCCGGCTCCGGGTGGCCGACCAACAGGAGGAGTGCCGCCGCACCGTGGTCGACGAGCGCGTCGCACAGAGCCTCGGGGGTGAGCTCGGTCGTGTCGAGCTCGATGACGGTGCCGCCGCGGCTGGCGAAGTGGTCTCGCAGGACGCGGGTTCCGGATGCCCAGTAGACGCTCGGCTGGGTCGCCACGGCGATCCGTCGTCGGCCCGCGGCGAGGAGGAAGTCCGCGTAGACGCGCCAGCCGTGGGACTGGGCCGGGGCCAGACGTGCGACCCACTCCGTCGGCCCGTCGGTGAGTCTGTCGAGTACGGCGGAGGAGCAGAGGAACGGTACGCCGAGGGCGTCGGCGCGGGCGGCGACGGAGCGGGCGACCACGCTGTGGTACTCGCCCACCACGGCGGCCACGCCCAGTCCGGCCAGCTCGTCCATGGCCACCGCGGCCCGCTCCGGATCGGCCGCGGTGTCCCGGACCACCAGCTCCAGTGGCCTGCCGTTGATCCCGCCGGTTGCGTTGACCTCGTGTACGGCCAGGTCGAGCCCTGCGAGCACATGTCGACCCGCGTCGACCCAGCCGGGCCGCGTCAACGGGACGAGAGCGCCCAGACGGACAGACGGCCCGTGAGCGTGGCTCGCTCCGGACAACGATGGCTGTGTGTTCATGGGGCGCGGACTTTCCCTCAGGCGATGCGGATGCGGGCGATCACAGTGGCTTGTCGGGCATTGCATCCACCGCCATCGCCCGGAGGCAACCGATTATCTGCTCGTTGAGCCTGCCGGATTCAAGACCGATACCTGCTTCCACAAGGCGGTGTCCCGCACCCTGGCGCCGCCAACCCCTGAGCCTCGCCGCCCCGGGGGGCCACGGGCCAGCGCTGGCAGATGAGAGGCTCGGGCGAGCCGCTGTAGTGCGGGATCTATGGAACCGGATCCCGAGGAGCGCACGACCTTGCGAGCAGGACTGACGTCTGGTCAGAGCTCGTACGGGTACAGGGCGGCCTTCTCGCCTTCGATGAAGAGCTCGACCCAGCCCCCGGCAGCTCCTGAGGGCAGCCGATCCGCAAGGTCCAGGAGGATCTGCGTGCCGCCCAGTTCCAGCAGGGCGGCGCCGTCCTCGGTGACGTTCAGCTGCCCCCGCAGGACGACGTCGCGTCCGTCGGACCGGAGACCGGGACCGATTCCCGCAGCCGGTTGGGCGTTCCGCCCCCAGGTGACGGCCTCGTCGATCGTCCACTCGACGTGATACGCGCCGGGCTCCGCCGTTGGGCTCCCGCACCATCGGACAGTCGCCTGTCCGAACGAGGTCCGGACGGAGGCCAGCACGCAGGTTCCGGGAGACCCGGCGACCTTCACCAGTTCGATCAGCACGGTTCGATCATGCGCCGTCCGAGGCGCTACCGGAACCCCCGCACCGTCTGCGCCAGGTGAGAACTCAGCTCGGTATGAGCGCGTCCCACTGTGCTCGCGTCGGGCCGTCGTGTGCCGGTGAGAAGTCCGGGTGGGCGGCCAGCCAAGCCGTGACGTGTCGGTCCACCTCATCCGTGCCGTAGGCGTCGTGGGCCGGTCGGAGGAGGTGCCGTACCTGGGCTCGGGCTCTCATCACGACGGGGTCGTCGAAGGCGCAGGCGGCCAGGGCCGCAGCTCGCCGGTCCGAGAGCGGTGCCCCCTCGGCCAGACGTCGGCCGCCGGCTCGGTCGCTCGTGACCTGTGCGTCGAACCACGGGCGGAGGGCCTGTGCTGTCCAGGCGTGGTAGCCGGTGGGGTCCTCGGCGAACCGGTCGACATCCGTGGCGAGGTGCTGGGCGGCGAGCAGGCCGAGGGCCACGCCATGGCCGAAGGTGGGGTTGGTGTGGATGAGGCTGTCCCCGGTGTTGACCAGGCCGGTGACGACGGGGCCGTCGTCGTCGACGAGGGCGGTCCACCGATTGTCCAGGCCGGCCATCGCCAGGACGGCCGTCTGCGGCTCGGGGGCCAGGTCGAGCCACGCGGCCGTCGCGGGGAAACGGCGGGCGGCGGCCTCGAACACGGCGGGGTCGGTGAGCGCACCACGGCTCGGATCGCTCGTCGACAGCACCAGGTTCACCGCGAAGGTGTCGTTGTCGGAAGGGAAGACGCCGGCGAGCGCGAAGGACGCTGCCGAGCCGGTTTTCACCCGCCCGGGGTCACGCGGGCCGTCGGCACGGAGGCGGTACCAACGGCACAGGTAGGTGATCCCGGTGCGGTGGCTGTCGACCACGGGCGGGCGGCAGCCGGCCGCGGTCAGCCAGGCGGGAACCGGCGAGCGACGGCCGGACGCGTCGACGACGAGGTCCGCCCGGTATGTCTCCGCGCCCACCTGCACGCCGGTGACACGGGGAGGCCTGCCCTCTCGCATGGCGAGAGCACGCACCCGACAGCCCCGCCGCACGTCAACGCTGCGTTCCCGTCGCACGGCCGCGGTCAGGGCGGCCTCAAGCACGATGCGCCGGGTGCGCAGCGTCACCAAGTCCTCATCGCCTGCCCGGTACGGCGGATGCTCACCGAACCAGTCGAACTCGTGGTACTGCCGCGCCCCGCGCGCCAGCAGGTCCGCGTAGACATCAGGGGCCTCGGCGCGCAACACGGTGCGGACGGGCGAAAGCAGTGAGTGCGGCTGGTGCGCCTGGGGCACTCGGGGTCTGCGCCAGTGGAGGAAGTCCCGGTTCGGGTCCTCCCCGGCCTGCCGCGCGTCCTGCTCGAACAACGTGACCGTGTGGCCCCGTCGTCCCAGCATGAGCGCTGTCCCCAGCCCGCTGATTCCCCCACCGACTACCGCAACCCGCGCCACCGAATGCCCCTTCGCGTCGTGTTGCGGGATGAGCCTACTGCTCGGTGATCTTCAGACGGGAACCGGTCCGGTGCGTCCTGGCGCGCGGCGGCCGGAGGCGGCGCGCGGATCCGTGGACGTCGCCGGCGGGGCCCTGGGCAGTGTGCGGCCGGTGCCTGTGCGGTGGGCGGTAGCTCGCGGCGCGCGGTCGAGCCGCTTGTCCGTGTCGAGGCGGAAAGTGGCACGACCCCGAGCAGCAGGGACGTACTCAGGGACGTACTCGCGGACGCACTCGACCGGGCCCCACGTTGTGGCCGGCTGGAGAGCCGCGTGGGGCAGGATGGGCTCCCATGGCGGGTGGGCGAGACGAACTGATGGAGTTACTGCGACGGGCTGGCCTGGAGGTCGTGGGGGACTGGCGGATCGAGGAGGTTCTGCCGCCCCGAGCCGCTTGGCGGATGATCGTCTCGTACGAGGCGAAGCCCACCGTGGCGGTGCGGCAGGACCTGCCCGACCTGGTCGCCGAGCTCAACGCAGAGTGGCACCGGCTCGCGGCCGACAACGGGATCATCGGCGCTGACGGCGTCTTCCTCATCGACGTGGGCGGCGCCTCGACGGGAGGACGTGCGCCCAGGCAGTGGACGCGAGTGCGGCTCACTGACCGCTGGGACCTCGTCGGCGTCCTCGGGGAGCGGCCCGGGCAGCCGGAGTCCGTCGCCCTCTCGACGGACGGAACCACTCTTCTCGGGGCGACCACGGAGGAGGACGAGGTGTGGTTCATGCTGCTGGACCACGTCGTGGAGTGGCAGGAGGCAACCGCGCAGGCAGCGGGCCAGGAGACCCCGTGCGAGCGCGACGCTGCTTGGGCGGCATTCCTTCGCGGCCCCGGTCACGGACCCGGCCCAGGCGGCCTCGTACGTGGAACGGGAACCGCACCCGCGTCCTCACCCCGCCCCGGCCCCAGACCCCCAGCGAGGCTGCGGGAGTCGTGGGCGCACGGGCTGGCCCTCAATCCGGCCACACCCGATCACCTCCGAGCCCGCCTGCTGGGCCTCTCGCACCACCTCCTCTGGCGCCCGCTGCCCTCGGCAGTCGTCGAGGCGGCCATGGCACACCCGGACCGGAGCCTCCGGCATCTGCTGGCCGAGGCCCAGCCGAACATCACCACGGAGCAATGGGCCCGCCTCATCCTGGGAGAACAGGACACCAGGTACCGGTGGATTCTCACCATGCTCGCGGCAGAACGGCGTGCCGAGCTCACCGACGTCGCGTACGAGCAGCTCGCCGCAGACCCGTCGTCACGGGTCCGGGAGGAGACCGCTCGCCTTCCCGGACTGCCCGCACGCCTACGTGCCGCCCTGGCTGCCGATGTCGACCCGTCCGTACGGGCCTCGGCCTGCCCGATGGCCTGGGCCCAGCTGCACGCTCCGGCCAGGCGCGCACTGCTGGACGATGCGGCAGACAAGGTCCGAACGGAGGCGTTGCTCCAGTACCACCAGGAGCACCCGATGCCCCGATCGGTCTTCGAGTCCGCGGACCTCACGGATCAGGCGCTGACCATCTGCCGCCTGGAGCGCCCCCTCGCCGAGCACCTGGTCAACCATGCCGACTCCGTCCGGCGTTGCGCCCTCGCGGAGAACCCGCACCTGGACCCGGATCTGATCGACCTCCTTGCGCGGGACCCCGACGAAGGCGTCCGCTCCGTGGTGGCCACACGTCCCGATCTCACCGAGGAGCAGCGGGCGGGGATCGCCATCGCCTTCGACCCGCAGGGCCGCTACGCCCCGCTCGCCTGGGTCATGGCCCTGCACCAGGACACCGACGCCATGCGTCGCTTGGCCGGCTCCGCCCATCCCCTCGTGCGCCGGAGCGTCGCCCGGGCCCGGCACCTCCCGCCGGACGTCGTCGATCGCCTCGCCCGCGACGAAGACCGCGTCGTCCAGCTCTTCCTCGCGGAATCCTGCGACGACGCCCCAGCGGACATGCTGCTGAGAGTGTGGCAGTGGTGGACCGGCAGCCTCAGCACCCCCGACCGTCCCCGTGGCCACCCGAACTTCCCCCGCCACGCTCTCCTCCGGTACGCCGACGACCCGAACCCGCGCATGCGTCAACTGACCCTCGACGACGGGGAGTCGACGCCGGAACTCGTCGAACGGTTCAGCAGGGACACCCACGAGGAAGTACGACACCGGGCCGCGTCGGACCCACGGCTGACACCCGCGTCGGCCGTGCGTTTGCTTGACGATCCGCACGAACACGTACGCCACGCGGCCACTCAGCACCCCAGACTGCCCGCGCGGGCACTGATCCGCCTCCTGCGGGATGCCGACACCGCGCAGAAGGCGGCCGGCAACCCGGCATTGCCCGCCGACGTCATGGAACGGATGATCGAGCAGATCGAGTAGACGGAGGAGATCAAGAGGGTCGAGCAGATGGAGAAGGTTGAGAGGGCCGAGCGGGCTGAGAAGGTCGAGCGCGTCGAGCAGATCCAGCCTCCGTCCGCCGGTGCCGTCACCGGACATTGACCCGACCGGGTCCTCCGTACGAGCGCCTGCCGTGTCGCCCCCCGGACGGCAGCCGCCCCGGTGAGGATCGGGGCATGGGCGTCGTCCTGCCGGTCCTCTTCTCGCTGTTCGCCGCGTTCAGCAACGCGCTGGCCACGGTGCTCCAGCGGCGTGCCGCGCTCACCGTCGAGCAGTCCGACTCTTTCCGGCCCGGGCTGATCCTCGACCTGCTGCACCGCCCCCTGTGGCTGGCCGGCATCCTCGCCGTCATCGCCGCAGGCGTGGGCCAGGCGGCGGCCCTCGCGACCGGGCCCCTGGCTCTCGTACAGCCCCTGTTCGTGCTCGAACTGCCCCTTGCCCTGCTGATCGCCTCCCTTCTGACGCGTGAACGGCTGCCCGCCCGGCTCTGGGCGGCCGTGGCAGCGGTCGTGGCCGGGCTCGGAGTGGCGCTCGCCGCCGCCTCGCCCACCGGCAACCGCACCCATGTGGAACTGGACCGTTGGGTGCCCGCCTTGGTGGTGTGCGCCGTCGCCGTGGTCGTCCTCGCCGCCACCGGACTGCGCAGACCGCCGGGGCGGGCCAGGGCCGGCTGCCTCGGCGCCGCCACGGCGATCTGTTACGCGCTCACCGCGGCCCTCATGAAGACGTCCATGCACATCCTCGGTGACGGCGGTATCGGGGCCTTCTTGACGGCCTGGCAGACCTACGCCTTCTGCGGCGCGGGCATCGCGGCCATCCTGCTGCTCGAACACGCCATGCAGGGCGGGCCGCTCGTCGCCTCACAGCCCGCTCTGACCCTCGGCGACGCCACCGTCAGCCTGGCCCTGGGCGTCCTGCTGTACGAGGAGCACGTCCGGGCAGGGTGGTGGTTGCTGCCCCAGCTCGCGGGCGTCGCGCTGATCGTCCTCGGCGTGTTCGCGTTGGCACGTAGCGGGGTCGGCACGGCCTGACCCCGCCGCCCGGGGGCGTCCGAGGAAGCGGCTTCGAGACGTGACCCGCCCCCGGGACCGGAGCCGGGAGGATCGAGGGGGCGGAGGAGCCGGGTGGATGTCAGCTCCACTGCTCCTCGGCGAGCGACGCGACCGGCTGGGGCTTGCCGATGACGGCGAGGGCGATGAAGAAGTTGATCTGGCCGATCGCGACGGTGAGGGTGGCCAGCGCCTTGTCGTCGTAGTGCTTGGCGACCTCGGCGTACAACTCGTCGGAGACGCGCTCCCTGCCGTGCGGGGCGGGCTGGAGAGTGGCCTCCACCAGGGCGAGCGCGGCGCGCTCGGCGTCGGTGAAGTAGGGCGCGTCCTGCCAGGAGGAGACGGCGGTGATGCGCTCCTCGGTCTCCCCGGCCTTGCGCAGGAAACCGGTGTTCAGGATCGTCAGGTAGGTGTTGCCGACGATCTGCCCGGCACGCAGGTGGACGAGGCTCATCGTCTTGCGCGGCACCGAGCGGTTGCCCGTGGCCCGGAAGAGGGCGGCGCTGACGTCGCTCAGCTCCGGCACGAACTCGGCGGGGTCGGGCATCCGGGAGATCGAGGGGTTCGTCATGGCTGTTCTCCTCCGTGTCGGCCTGGTTGGCGTCTTCACAGCACTGACGGATCTGCGCACGGAGATGTGACCGGAGTCCCGAAGAAACCTTCTCCCGGCCGGGTGCCGGGCGAGGATCATCGACGTGATGTGCCCCTGCAACGCGCGTCATTCCGGGCGGTTGAACCGCCGTGCGGCCCAGAACAGGGCGACGAGGCCGCCCGCGAGGAGCAGTGCTGCTTCGAGGAGGAGGGGTGGCTGCCAGCCGGCCCACTCGATGCTGGTAGCGGCTGCCTGATCGGGAACGCGCTCGGAGATGGAGCGGCGGAGGAGGTCGACCGCGTAGGCGAGCGGGTTGAAGTCGGCGACGGTGTGGACCCAGCCGGGCAGGGATTGCAGGGGGAAGAAGCCGCCGGAGAGGAACAGCAGCGGCATCATGATCACGCCGAGGAGCGTGTGGAACGTCTCCGCTCTGCGGAGGGTCACGGCGAGGGCCAGCGCCAGGGCGGTGATGGTGAATGAGGCCAGGATCATGCCGGCGAGGAGCACGGCCAGCAGAAGCGGGTCGTAGGGCAGACCGACCGTGCCGGCGAGGCTGAGGAGGACGGCGCCTTGGGCCGTGGCGGTCAGGGTGCCACCGGCGCAGTGCCCCAGGAGGAGGGTGGAACGGCTGACGGGGGCCATCAGGAGTTCTCGCAGGTAGCCGCTCTGCCGGTCGGTGATCAGACGGATGCCGACCATGATGGCCGGGGTCTGCACCGTCATCATCAGCATGCCGGGGAAGAGGTAGGTCTGGTAGCCGACGCCCAGGGAGGAGCGGGGGATGACGGCGGCCAGCCCGCCTCCGAGGATCAGGAGATAGAGCATGGGGTGCAGCAGCATCAGCGCGGTGTGGGAGCGCTGACCGGCCAGGCGCAGCAGATCGCGGTAGACCAAGGCGTGGACGGCGCGCAGCTCGCGCCGCAGGCGGGCGGTCAGGTGCGCCGTGCCGGGGGTACCCCGGCTCTCCGGGGCACAAGGGCCACCAAGGGCACCAGCGGCGTCCGGGGCAGCCGTGAGGTCCTGGGTGTCCGGGAGGTGCGGGGCCTTCGAGGTCTGAGGAGTGACTGCGGTCATCGGCCTTCACCGGCTTCCGACGTGGTGTCGCCCGAGGTCGGCGCGGCCGACGTGCGGCTGGGTCTCGCGGTGTCGAGGCTGCGGCCGGTGTGGTGGAAGAAGACGTCGTCAAGCGTGGGCGGGGTGGCGGAGGCGGCGTGGACGGCGATGTCGTCACGTTCCAGCGCCGCGCAGAGCCGGGGAATCCACGTGCTGCCGTCCGGCACTCGCAGGGAGATTCCGTCGGTGTCCACGGTGATGGCGCGGTCCGGTGGGACGATGCCGCGCACGACGTGTTGTGCTGTCGCGTTGTCGCTCGTGTGCAGCACGACCTGGTCGTCTCCGATGGCCGCCTTCAACGCGAGGGGCGTGCCCTGTGCCACCACGCGGCCACCGTCGATGATGGCGATGCGATCACAGTTCTCCGCCTCCTCCAGGTAGTGGGTGGTGACGAAGAGCGTGCTGCCCTGCCGGTCGCGCAGCGCGCGCAGATGCTCCCAGACCTGGGCGCGCGCGTGCGGGTCGAGCCCGGTGGTCGGCTCGTCCAGGAACAGCACGCGGGGGGAGTGCAGCAGGGCCCGGGCGATCTCCAGACGTCGCCGCATGCCACCCGAGAGGGTGCGCACCGGGGCGCGACGCCGGTCGGTCAGCTCCGCCGTCTCCAGGACCTCCGAGGCGCGCCGACGGGCGTGGCGACGAGGGATCCCGTAGAGGCGCGCATGGATGTGGAGGTTCTGTTCGACTGTCAGGTCCACATCCAGAGCGCTGTGCTGGAAGAGCATGCCGACGCGTCGCCGTACCTCGTGGGGTTGGGTGAGCACGTCGGCACCGACGACCGTGGCGTGACCGGCGGTGGGGCGGGCCAGGGCGCACAGGACGGAGATGGTGGTGGACTTTCCCGCGCCGTTGGGACCGAGGAAGGCGAAGGTCTCGCCCTGCAGCACATCCAGGTCGAGGCCGCGTACGGCGTGGATGGTGGTTCCCTGAGGGCCGGGGTAGCTCTTGACCAGACCGCGCATGCTGATGGCGTACTCGGGGGCGGGCGAGGGCGCGGGGGCGGGCACGGGTTCGGCTTCGGGCGCGGGCGCGAACTCGGCCGCGGCTCCGGCTCCGTCTTCGGTTTCGTCTTTTGCGTTTGCCTCGGCCTCAGGCTCGGACTCGACCGTGGCCTCGGCCTCGGGAGCATGGTGTGCGCCGTGCGGGCTGGTGACGGCGGCTGCTGTCATGAGGGCCGCGGGGGCGAGGTCGTCGTCACTGGCGTGTCGCTGCATGGGGGTCGGGTCCTCATCTACGGGTTCGCGCTCTGCGGCCCCGGGCGCGTGACCAGGGGCTGGGGGCGCACCACCGGCGTCCGGCGTATCGCGTCGGCCGGGCCACTCAGCCGGCCACGTCACCCGACCGCTTCCCGTGTGGCCGGCCGCGTCCTGCGGTCGTCGGGTCCGAGCGAACGGGTCCGTGCGAACGGGGCCGTGCGAACGGGGCCGTGCACGCGGACGCGCGTGGCGGCCCCGTCGTCGTACGCGTGGGGGGTGTGGGCGGGTCCGGCCGACGGCGTCCCGGGTGAGCCGCCGGCCGGATGGTGGTGCCTGTCCTAGGCGCAGCTGATGCCGATACACACGGTGTTGAGGACCGTCAGCAGCCCGATGCACTCGCACGTGGCGGCGAACGGCGCGCCGTCGACGCCGACGGGGTCGGTCTCCGGAAGGGCGTGGAGCCGGGCCAGCAGTTCGATGTCCTTGTTCTCCATGGGTGTTTCCTTCTTTCTGTGAGCCGGCGGCAGACTTCCTGCCGCTCAGACCGGCAACTGGACCATCCAGTGCCGGGGGTCGGTGTGGCGGATCCGCAGGAGGAAGGCCAGGATTCCGGCGGATCCGTCGCTCCAGCTGGTCGAGACGTCCCCGTACTCGTTGGGGAAGACCACCTGGGCGTGGCGGTGGGCCCTCTCGCAGAGGATGAGGCGGGCCAGGTCCTCGGCCATGGTGCGGTAGACGGGATCGCCCGTCGCGTCGGCCACGTCGAGGAGGAAGTCACCGTTGCCCGCCAGCCCGTGACACTGGGCGAGGGCGGCGCGGGAAGCGCGCTCGGTGACGGCGTGGGTGCTGCGGCGGGCGAGGTTGCCGAACCTGTCGTCCCCGGTCGCCTGCCACAACCGTACGAGGAAGGTACCGATGCCGGCCGAGCCGTGGCACCAGTACGGCGCCGTGGGCACGTCCGAGGCCTGGGAGGGCCACTGGGCCGCGTCGCCGGTGATCACCGCGGCGGCCACCAGGTGTTCGCCCGCCTCGACCGCGAGCTCCAGGTGCTCCGCGCGCTGCGAGACGGTGGCCGCGGCGAGGAGGAAGGAACCGATGCCGGACGTTCCGTGGGCGAAGCCGAGGTAGCGTTTGCCACCCTCCGAGGAGTCGGCCTCCGCGGGCACCGGCCAGCCGATGCCGGACGGACCACGTTGTGCGGCGGCGGCCAGTCGGTCGGCTGCCTCCACGACCAGTTCGGCGAAGCGCGGATCGCCGGTGCGCTGCCACAGATGGACGGCGGCCAGGCCGCTGCCCGCGGCGCCGTGCGTGATGTCGTGGTGGGGCGTCGTCTGTTGCGGGGCGAGCGCCAGAGCCAGCGCGTGGTCCGTGAGCCGGCGGTCGTCGAGGGCGCGCCCGGCGTCGTACAGCGCCCAGGCCGTCCCGCGTCCGCCGAAGTGCAGACCGGGGCGTGGGGACCGCGTATCGGTGCGGTCCGCGATCCAGTGCCCCGCGGTGGAGATCAGCCCCGGCATACGGTCGTCACCGGTGAGTTCCCAGTACCGCGTCAGTACGGCCAGGACACCGGCCGCGCCCTGCTGGACCGTGCACGGGTCGGTCTCCCCGGCCGAGGTGGAGACGGGCCACAGCCGCCGGTCGTCCTCGGGGTTCATCGAGTCGATGAGGTGGTTCACGATCCCGGCGACCGCGTCGGGCCGACCGTCCTCGTGTGCCGCACGCGATGCGCCACGCCTTCCCCTGTTGTCCTGCGCCGAGTCCGAGCCCCTGAGCGCCTCGCGGGCACGGGCGGGGTCCCACCGCTCAGCGGGATCGTCCCGCATCAGCCCCAGGACCATCTCCACCAGGCGGTCCGGCAGGCGAAGGGGTCCGGTACAGGCGGACAGCCAGGAGGCGAGACGCTGCTCCGTGGCCCTGGTGTCGGGCTCCTCGGGCAGCAGGTTCGGCACCTTGCCGGCCAGGACGAAGCACACGGTGGCGCCGAGGCTGTAGTAGTCGCCGGTCGGAGAGACGGGTGCGTCGGCCAGGCGTTCCGGGGGGCTGAAGCCGGGGGTTCCCACGCGGGTCGGCAGCGCGGCCTCGTCGTCGAGGACGGCGAGCTCCAGGTCGATGAGGCGCAGCTCGCCGTCCGGACGGACCATGACGTTGCCCGGTGTGAAGTCCCGGAGGACGCAGCCACGGGCATGGGCCGCCGCGACGAGCTCCACCAGGCGCTCGACCTGAGCCAGCGCGTCGGCGCGGTAGAGCGCTCCTCCGACATCGCGGAAGTGCTCGGCGACCCAGGTCCGCAGGGTGACGCCCGGCACCTCGTCCTGGGCCAGGAAGAGGTGCCCACCGTGTTCGAACAACGCCAGCGGGGCCGGAGCCAGCCCCGTGCCCTTGAGCTTCTCCAGCGTCCGGGCCTCGGCCCGCAGCCAGTCGCGGACGTCGCAGCCGGAGGTGTCGGCCTCCACGTGCGGCCGGGCCTCCTTGATCACCACGAGGTCGCCCGTGTGGACGTCGCTGCCCCGGTAGACGCCGCCCTTGTTCGTGTGCCGGATGGCCTCCCGTACCGCGAAGCGACCGCCGAGCACCACCGGACCGGTCGTGCGCTCCGCCGCGCGTGGCACGACCGGCACCGTGGCAGGGAACGGGCTGACCGCCCAAGCGGGTGGGGAGTACTGGCCGGTGCGCTTGTCCTCCACGGGGTTGCCGTCGGGGTCCTCGATGAACCACACCAGGAGACCGTCGTCCGACAGCCGCCGTCGGCCGACGAAGGAGCCGTAGCGGTAGTGCACCAGAGAGTTCACGGCGTAGGGCTGGTCGGACAGGATCCGGGGACCGGCCATCCCCGCCGTGACCCGGTGCAGCTCCTGCGCGAGCAGGGCCGCCTCGGCGTCGGAGCGGGGGTAGACGGTGACGAACTTGCCGGAGCTTCCCCGGGGCGTGGCACGGGAGTTGAGCGCGCTCACCTGGTCCAGCGACCGGGCGAACTTGAACGCCGACTCCTCCCGCAGCAGCACGTCCAGGGCCTTCTCGAGGACCGCCGGCGCAGAGGCGGCCGTCGCCGACAGGTGGAGCTTCCACCCCTGCTCGCGGCGCGTCCCGGACCCGGGGTTGAGACGGCACCACATCTCGTCCGAATCGGCCGTCCAGCGTGCGCTCGCACCCGTGGTGTGCAGCGCCTTGCGGAGGACGCCCTCCAGCTCAACTTCCGTAACCTGGCTTGTCATTCATGTCCCTCTCAACGGTGAGGACCGCTGGTCGGAAGGTGCCCGATGCCAGAGCCGGACCAACCACCACGCACCCGTATTCACTTGATCCGGCGAGCGCACAGCGCTCTCGCCCCACCCGAAATTGCGCCCCGGCGCAGAAGCAGGCTCCGAGGAGGGACACCGATGCCCCGGCGCACTTGCGCCGCGACAGTCCGTCGGGCGGGTCGGCACGTAGCTGGGGCGGCGAGTGTTGCCGGGGTATCGAGGAGAGGGGACTGCGGGAGGGACTGCGGGAGGGACTGCGGGAGGGGCTGCCGGAGAGAGTGCTCTAAGGAGCTGTCCGGGGTGATTCCCCACCGTTCGAGCCCTGACCTCCGGCTGGCCGGTACGGGGTCGCCCTGGGGCTGCGTCCGATGCGGCGCTGGGCCGCGACCTCACACGGCTGACGGCTGACGGCTGACGGCTGACGGTCAGGCGGTGTGGGCGGCGCGGCGTGGCATTGTGCGTGGCATGGCTCGGCCGCGTGCCCGCCCGTGTCAGGGGCCCGTGTCAAGGGGCTCGCCGTGAGCCAGGTGCCGACGTTCGGGAGCGCGTCCGGGCCGCTGTCGCTGTCCACCGACGCGACGAGATCAGCGAGGGTGGTCCCGGCCAGTGAGGCTCTCCAGACGGCCTCCGCCGCGCCCATCGCCCGGGCGATGGGGCACTGCTTCACGCACTTCTCGGGTGGCGTCGCCGGAGGGCCACGCTGGCGGATCTCGGTGCAGACGAACGCCGGCTCTGGACCGTCGACGGCCCGCACCACGTTGAGCAGGCTGATCTGGGCGGCCTGCCTGATCACCACATATCCGCCGGCCTTGCCCCGGACCGATCGCACAGGACCCGCCCGGGACCTCATCGGTTCCCAGCTCCGAGAGGGGCCCACCCCGTACTCGATCGTCCGTGCCACGCAGTTCTTCGAGCCCCGTGTCCCACGCCCCACGTCTTCCATCCGCGCCCGGCGGCGCTTGAGGCGCTCGATCCGCTACTGCCGAGGGTCGGCGGGGGGATGGTGGTTCGGCGCGGTCGCGCTACGCGCCGTCCCGCTCGTGCTGAAGCTGCTTCGCCCGGTGGTCGGGCTCATCGGTCCGGACGTGTGTGGCCGCCGTATGCAGGGCCCGCAAGGCCACCAGAAGGACGCCGATGTCGTCCAAGTAGACGGGGTCGGGGATCAAGTCGATCGGCGACACCGTGTACACCACGGCTGCCCAGAACAGGGCCTTGGACCGCAACGGGATACCGGCGTCCAGCAGAAGCCGGCGGGCACGGAAAACGCGTACGAGCAGAACCGCCGCGCACGCGGCCATCGCCAGCGCGACTACGGCTGCCACCACGAACCAGAGGGAGCTGTCCATGCCGCTCTCCTACCCCCGCCTTCGCGAACCGCACCGGATGCCGGGCCCTGAGCGCCCCCGACGGCGGGGTCGCGCCCGTACGAGGGACCACGGCATTGCGTCGTAGTCTCCCTTTATCATCAAAAACTGTCAAAGAAACACGAATCCCCCAAAGGTCGCGAAGAGCGCAAAGATCACAGGGGTGAATCCGCGCCGACAGCGCACGCACGGGAAGTAGAGCAGGGGCAGAAGCGTCAGGGGGATCCAGTCAGGGGGACGGGAGTCGCGGGTATCGAAGGGCATGCCCCGGTAGCCTCGACCGGGTGAGGGTGGGTACCGAGGACACGAGGCTGGTCGTGCTGCGCGGCAACAGCGCCTCGGGCAAGTCGTCCGTCGCGGCAGGCATGCGCGACCTGTTCGGCCGTGGCCTGGCCCTCGTCGCCCAGGACAACCTCCGCCGGATCGTGCTTCGCGAACGGGACCGGCCCGGTGCGGCGAACGTCGGCCTCATCGACCTGACCGCGCGCTACGCGCTGGATGCTGGATATCACGTCGTCGTCGAAGGCATCCTTTACGCCGATCACTACGGCGAGATGCTCGCCCGGCTGCGCGCCGACCACCGCGGTCCGACCCGCGGCTACTACCTTGACGTGCCGTTCGAGGAAACCCTGGCTCGTCATGCCACCAAGCCGATCGCGAACGAGGTCGGTGAAACGGAGTTGCGCGACTGGTACCGGGAACGGGACCTGCTCCCCGGCGGCGTGGAAACCGTCATCGGTGCCGACAGTGCCGTGTACGAGACGATCGAGCGCATCATGCACGACACAGGCCTGGACGGCCTTCCCGCGCTGGAGCACTGACCACCCGGGCTCGTGCGGGGCCGCCTCGACCCGGCGGAACGCTCGTCCTCCTGCCGTACTCCGCGCTGCGATCGCCACCCACCTGGTCGACCCGCCGCCCGCCCAGCTGCACGTCGGCGACCACCCGCCCGAGCCGAATCGCTCCCGCCGGCAACGCCGAGGCCGCCCGCGCCCGCCCTTGGCATGGCGAAGCCGTCCCATGGAACGGCCCCGCAACGGGAGGGAACGAGAAAAGAAGGAAATGGAATGGACGAACGAACGGCCCTCCGTGTTCCATCGACCATCCGATGGGGTGATCGCACGGACACGAGGGAGAGCTGGTGCAGCAGGACATCTTCGAGGGGCTCGCGGCCAACCCAGCCCTCCCCGAGCGACTGCTCGAACGGCTTGCTGCGATCGGTGACGAGTACGTACGTGCCGTGCTGGCGCGTCGCGACGACCTGACCGAGTCCCCTGCACGCACTCTCCTCACCCACGCCGATGCCGACATCCACACCCTGATCGCGCTCGGCAAGGTCCCCTGGACCGATGTGCCGCGCCACGACCCCACGCTCCTGCTCGCCGCGGCTCAGGCCGGGATCGTGCCGGACGCGGTGCTACGAGACCTCGCCACGCACCCCGACCCGGAGATCCGTGGCGAGCTGGCCTTCTACGTCACGGACCTGCCGCACCACATCCTCGCCGTCCTCGCCCGCGACCCCGACCCGGACGTGGTCGAGCGGGTCGCCGGCGTCCCCGAACTGCCCGCCGACCTTGCCGAGGAGATCGCCCGCCACCCTCACGTGGTCGTACGGGTGAGCCTTGCGGAGAACGACCGCGTCCCGCCCGCCCTGCTTGCCGCGCTCGTCGCCGACGGCGGTCACCCCCCGCCCACCCGCTGCGCCTCATGCCACCGCCGCACCGAGGGCTGCGGCGACCACACACCGGGCGTCCGCCGGATACGACTCGCCGCGGCGGCCAACCCCGCCGTGCCGCCCGGCGGGATCGAGGCCTTCCTCGGCCCCGAAGAAACCTGGGCGCCGGCCGAGATCGCGGAACGGACCGACCTTCCGGCCCCCTTTCACCATCGCCTGGCCGTCCATCCGGCCGCCTTCGTGCGGACGACCCTCGCGCGAAATCCCAGTATCGGCGAGGCCCTGATCCTCAAGCTCGCCGCCGACCCCGATCCCGATGTGGGCCTGGCCGTCGCGGAGAACCCGGCCGTACCGCTCTCCCTCGTCGTCGCCCTCGCAGGCAGGCGACGACTCCCGCGCGGGCCGCTGCCCCGGATCCTCGCCGCCAACGACGCCGAGCTGTACGAGTTGGCCATGAGCCGGGTGGCCCAGGTCCGGGCACTCGCAGCCTCCCGTCCGGACCTTCCCGCGCCGCTCGTGGACCTGCTCGCCGCAGACCCCGACATCGGGGTGGCCCGAAGAATCGCCCCTCATCCTGAACTCACCGGCCATCAGCTCACCGCGATGACCGACCGCCACGGGCCACCCGTCTACGGCGCTGTCGCTCAGAATCCTGGCTGCCCCGCCGAGCTGCTGCGCAGGATGGCACAGGACTGCACCTCTGTCGCCAAGGCGCTCCGCCCGATCGCGGCGCACCCGGCCCTTCCGCCGGACGTCGTCGAGCGCCTGCTGGACGCTCCGGACCAGAGGGTCGTCCACGCCGCCGCCGCCCATCCCGCACTGCCGATACGGACGATGGAGCGGCTGCTCGCTGTGGCTGCCATCTGCGCAGGGGATGGGCGGGAACTGCGGGGATGAGCGTTACTCATCCACCGTCACCCTCGGCGCCGGTGCTGCTCGCAGGGTCAGCCGAAGCCGAGGACAGGGTGGTGGGGTAAGCGGTGACGGAGCGCTGGGCGATCAGGTGGGCGGAATGGCCGTCAGAGGCGGTGGGTCCGTCCGGGGTAGAGACGGTGATGGCCAGGCGCTTCGAGGACACGGGCAGCGTGGGCATCGGGTCGGCCTGAGGGCGAGCGAGGTGAACCCGGTGCGAGCGAGGCGAGTGAGGCGAGGCGCGGCATGTGAGCGGGCCCAGCGACCGAAGTACAAGCGCCCCTAGAACCCCACCGAAAGACCCGAAAAGCGGTCGATGGGCTATCGCGCCCGGCTGAAGCTGATCAGCTCGGGCAGCAGCATGAGGAACCCGACCAAGATCCAGCCTCCTCCAACGATGCGGAGCGTCCTCGGTGTTGCCGTCCCCGTGAACGGCATGTTGCGCGCGACGAGGGCAAAGAACTTCTCTGCCGCCCCCCGGACGTTCAGGGCGAACACAAAGCCGGCGACGATGAAGAATCCGCCGACGATCCAGAAGTTCCACATGTCGGGATCTGCTTTTTCGCCCACCATGTCTCCCCACCCCAGAACCAGACAGCTCACAACACCTCACAACCTACCTGGATGAAGCTTGTGGGCGCCCCCAAACAGCCAGGGCCTGGGGAATTATGTGAACTTCGCCCTGGAAAAGCCATCGCGGGCCGAGAAGACGCCTGTCCCCGATCCGATCTCGACGATGGACGGCGATGTCCGCTGCACATAGGAAGTGATCAGCTCGACCAAGGCCCGCAGCAAGGCCTCGGGCATAGCGTTGCCACGCTCCTAGGAGCCGGCCAGTTGCTCATCGTCATAGACAGGACTCATGCAACCGCTCCTCACCCAGGGATCACACCCGAACAAGAACGCCTTCGCACGCCAAGACACCAAAGGAAACGACGTCTGACGACCTGGGGAGCGATTGACGGTGTTCAGGTTGAGTGGACTTCGACCGTGCGACCGTCGGGGTCGGTGAGGATGTGGCGGCCTGGCGTGAGTTGCGGAGTAGCCGTGCTGCCGTCGACGGCGAGGCCGAGGCGCAGTGCGTCCGTCTGACGTCCAGGGCGGGCTGGGTAGAGCTCGAACACCATGCCGTTGGGAAGGACCGCGGCGTAGTGCTCGGGGCCCTGGCCGTGCCGCTCCGCGGCGAAGTCCAGGCCGAGACCCTGGTAGAAGCGCCTGCATTCCTCAAGCTGCGGCGAGTACAGCACCAGCAAGGTCACGCCGACCGGCTTCGGGTCACTCATCGGTTTCTGGCCTTTGCTGACGTTGACGGGGATCGAACCGCAACGCAGCAAGGGCCGCACGAGTTGGGCGAGTTATGAGGTTTGCCCGGGCACCCGCCTGGCGTCGCGAGCAGCGGCGCCGCCACTGCTCCAGGCGGATCTGGGTGGACACACGAACGCCGAGTTCACGCCGTGGCGACCGCTGTAGCGGTTCATCGGGCGCCGGGAGACATACGCCTTCCCCGGGCCTGTCACAGGCGGCCAGTAGCCTCTCGCCATGCAGACAGCGCTGATGATCTACGACGGCTCCGCACCGGTCGATTCCGACATCCCGCGTACCGGGGGCGTGCCGCTGGCTCCTGCCGGATTCGCCTGGCCCCTGTGCGGCTGTGGGGGACCGCTTCAGTTCTTCGCCCATCTCCCCGTCGAGGACGGTGTCCTGTCGGTGTTCCTGTGCCAGAACGACCCCGGGGCGTGCGAGTTCTGGGATGCGAGCTCCAGCGCGAACCGGGTCCATCTGTTTCCCCGCGAGGGACTGCGGCCGGTAGCCGTACCCGAGGCCGGACTGACGCTGCTGCCCACGACCTCGGCCATCCGCACCCACGTGGTGACGATCGACCCCGAAGATGCCTGCGGTGAGGAAGGGATCGAGCCTGACGCCTACGACCTTGCCCGCTCGGGATGGAAGCGGGAACCCGACGAACGCTTCGGGAAGCAGCGCGAAGTGCTCGGGTCACTCGGAGGCAGCCCTTCCTACCTTGAGGACGACCGCCTGCCCGCGTGTCCCTCGTGCAGCGGCACCATGGAGTTCGCGGCACACCTGGAGGAGGGGATGACCCAGGAGACCGCAATGAACCTCGGCGGTCAGCTGGGCTACGTCTTCGTCTGCCGCCCTTGTCGAGAGGGCGCCTTTCTCACGGACTGAGGGTCACCTGCGCGGGGCACGGAGAGTGACGCTGTCGCTGGTTGGGGAAGCCGTGGAGTGCCTCTGGGGCGGAGACGGTGCCGCCTGTGCGCTGCGTTGCGACGGGGGCAGAGTCTGTGGTCCTGGGAGGAGTGCCCAGCCCAGCCCAGCCCAGCCCAGCCCAGCCCAGCCCAGCCCGGCCCGGCCCGGCCCGGCCCGGCCTCGGTCACGGTGGAAGCGAACTGGAACAATGCTCTGCGGACAGCAGCAGGGTGCGCAGCAGGGCGTCCGGGATGCGAAGGATCTGGGGAACGAGATGACGTCTTACGGCCAACGTTCACGGCGCGGCATCGCGGGGCTTGTGCTCGCCGGGGCTCTCACGGCGGGTGCCGCAGCCTGCGGCGATACAGGGGATGACGCGGAGGGTGGTGGCGGGAGGCTCTCCGCCGCACTCGACGGGATCGGCCAGGACGCTGCGGGTACCTACCTGACCTACTGGGATGTGAGCGAATCGCGGCGCCTGGTCGGCAAGAACAAGGAACTGTACGGACCCCTGGACGGGTACGGGATCGCCGAGGTGGTCCAGGCTCGGTACGAGGGCGACCCGCCCCGCACGGCGCAGGGCTTCGACGAGAGCGATGTGGACACCACAGTCCAGATCGGATCGCAGGCCGCCCGTCTCACCGGCCGCTTCGATGTCGCGGCTGTCACCGATGCGCTGGTGAAGCGCGGGTGGCGGACGGACTCGAAGACCGACGAGGGGGTGCTGCTGCGCGAAGGCGAGGCCCAGGTCGGCGTCTCGGCTTCCGTCCGCACCTCCACGTCCGGCAAGAACAGCGGGATCGCTCCGCTGACCGCACCCGGGCGCTCGGTCGCCGACGACCCGGCCTACCAGGCGGCCGTCCGTTGCCTCGGCGAGGACACCTACCACGCGACCTTCTACGGCAAGGACCCCGCCGGCCGGCTGCCTGGGCTGACTCTCTTCGCGATCGGCGCCCGCGCCGGGGACGACGGCACCTCGCGCGAGCGACTGTGCGCCGTGACGCAGTCGGCCGAGGGCGCTCGGGGTGTCGCCGAGGCGTTGAAGGCCAAGACCGCCCCGGGCGAGCGGTTCGCCGGGGCCGGCGTCGCGGTGGGCAGCGGCACCGCTCCCGTGGTCACCATGGAGTGGGCCAACAGCGCCGCGTCGGGACTGCGCCCCGGCGCGCAGAACCAGACGGCCGAACTGCCCCGGCTGCTCATGCCGTCAAGTTGAGTCGATGAGGTTGCGGAGACATGCCTCGCTCGCGAGCATCGGTCCTTGCTGTCGTCCATCCATCCTGAAGGTGCTCCGGCAGATGATTCGGAACAACTGAGGGCGTCGCGTGAGATTCTCGGCCAGCAGACGGGTGGACTCGGCGACGCCGATCTCCTGGTCTCCCTGGTCGGCGGGCGGACGTCCCCGGGCGATGATCTCGGCCTCGTAGTGGGACGCCGCGAAACCGAACCCGAACACGAACACCCGTCGTAGTGCCCCGCCGCCACGGACACCGAGTACATGTCGTACCCGCCGATCAAGGGGCCGTTCGGGGGAGGGTCAGGCACGTGCTGCCGTGTCTTCGGTCGAGGAGGGAAGGCAGGTGGAGGCAGAAGTCTCGTGGTGGTGAGGAGCAGATCCCCGATGCAGATCGATCTGACAGGGCGTACGGCGCTGGTTACGGGCTCCACTCAGGGGATTGGCGCCGCGATCGCCGCCGGTCTTGCCGCAGCCGGTGCGCGTGTGGGTGTCAACGGCCGGACGCCCGATCGGGTGGAACAGGCGATGGCCGACCTTCTCGGCAGGGAACCGGGGGCGGATCTCGTGGCGGTGGCTGCCGATGTCACCACGGAGGAGGGCGCGGGCCAGGTCGCCGAGGTTCTGCCCGATGTGGACATTCTGGTGAACAACCTCGGTGTCTTCGGGCAGGCTGACGCTCTGGAGATCAGCGATGACGAGTGGCGACGGTACTTCGACGTCAATGTTCTGTCCGCAGTGCGTCTGACCCGCCGGTTCCTGCCCGGCATGAGTGAGCGCGGCTGGGGACGGGTTCTGAACATCGCGAGCGACTCCGCGATCGTGGTCCCCGCCGAGATGATCCATTACGGGATGACCAAGACCGCGCTGTTGTCCGTCACCCGGGGATTCGCGAAGCACGCGGCAGGCACCGGTGTCACGGTGAACTCGGTCATCGCCGGCCCCACGCATACGGGTGGCGTCGAGGACTTCGTCTACGAGCTGGTCGACCGGGACCTGCCCTGGGACCGGGCGCAGCGCGTCTTCATGAAGGAGTATCGCCCGCAGTCGTTGCTGCAGCGGCTGATCGAACCTGAGGAGATCGCGAACATGGTCGTGTACCTCGCCTCGGATCAGGCCTCCGCCACGACCGGCGGGGCGCTGCGGGTGGACGGCGGATATGTGGACTCGATTCTGCCCTGACCCGCCCCCACCCGTGGCGGCACGGCCGCTCGGCCCGTTCCCTCGGGCCGCTCGCCCGGTCCACTGGCTCAGTCCACTTGTACGGCCAGGGACTTCCGCCACGGGAGGCCCAACGATCCCGGGGCACGAAGATCACCCGGCCACGCCTGACGCCCTGAACGCCGGCCACGGTCAAGGTCAAGGTCACAGTCACGGTCACGCCCCTGAGCACCGGGCCGGTGGCGCTCCCGGTCGCGTTAGGGCGCCCTTCCCGGCGGAGCGACACCGTGGCTTCACACTGTGGTGTTCAGGGTGCGGCGGGCACCCGCTCCGAGCCGGGAGGCGCGTGGTTGGTGGTCAGACGGCTTCGTACGTGAGTGTCCGGTGCAGGGCTGTCAGGCCGTCCTGGTAGATGCCGTGGAACAGGCTGACGGCCTCGTGGTCGCTGATGCCGTTCGGGGTGAAGGTGCCGGACCACTCCACGCGGGCCGTGTCCTGCCCGGGTGCCGCGTGCACGCTGAGGGTGGAGAGGTAGCCGGTCACGGGGAAGGGGGCCTGGAGAATGGAGTAGCTGTAGCTCCGAGCCTTGTCGTCGAAGGCTTCCAGGCGCTCGATGATGACCCCGCCGTCCTCGTTCGCGAGGGTGCGGACGCGGCCGCCCTCGCTGAGTTCGCTTGCGGGGATGTAAGGCAGCCAGTCGGGAAGCGAGTCGAAGCCGCCGATGAGCTGCCAGACGCGGTCGGGTGATGCGGGAATGTCGATGGAGGCGGTCGTCGTGGCCACGGGAGTCTCCTGAGGTGCGTTGCTGGAGCGGTCAGAGAAGTCGAAGAGACAGGAAGGAAGGGGGAGGGGGACGAGGGCTGACGCAGAGAGGCCGAGAGCCAGCGGACCGACCGGTCGAAGAGGTCAGGCAGTGGCGGTAGGGGTAGCGGCAGGGGTAGGCGTAGGGGCGTCACGCCCGATCAGCCCCTCCGTACGCAGGTCGGCCCAGAACGCCCCCGGCACCCTCTCCGCCAGCGCTGCCGTGTCCTCCGCTATGCGGCTGGGCTTCGTCGCACCGGGGATGGCCGCGACGGTGGCCGGGTGCGCGAGGGAGAACTGCAGGGCGGCGGCCTTGATGCCGACGCCGTGGCGGTCGGCGACCGCCTTGATCCGTTCGACCCGCTCGACGACGGCGGCAGGGGCCTTCTGGTACTCGAAGTGGGTTCCTCCGGCGAGGATTCCCGAGCTGTACGGGCCGCCGACGACGATGTCGACGCCTTGGGCGGCGGCTGCCGGAAGCAGGCGCTGCAGAGCCCGGTCGTGGTCGAGGAGCGTGTACCGGCCGGCGAGGAGGAAGGCGTCGGGCTTCGGCTCGTCCAGGTCGAGGGTGAGTTCGAGCGGTTCCACGCGGTTGACGCCCAGGCCCCAGGCCTTGATGACGCCCTCCTCGCGCAGCTTCTGCAGGACGCGGAAGGCTCCGGTGCGGGCGCTCTCGTAAGCGGCCAGCCACTCGTCCCCGTAGAAGTCCTGGGCGACGTCGTGCACCCACACGATGTCGAGGCGGTCGGTCCTGAGCCGCTTCAGGCTGTCCTCGACGGAACGCAGGGTGGCATCGGCGCTGTAGTCGTTGACCATCTTGTTGGGGCGACCGTGTTCGAAGAGGCCGCCCTTCTCTCCGAGGTCCCGGGCAGCGGGGTCCTCGATCTCGTCGAGGACCAGGCGGCCGACCTTGGTGCTGAGGACGTACGCGTCGCGGGGGTGCTGGGCGAGCACCTCTCCGAGTCGGATCTCGGAGAGGCCGGCGCCGTAGAAGGGAGCCGTGTCGAAGTAACGGATGCCCTGATCCCAGGCCGCTTCGACGGTGGCAGCCGCCTCCTCGTCGGGGATGGCGCGGAACATGTTGCCCAGGGGAGCGGTACCGAAGCCCAGGGCACCGGGAAGGAGGGATGCGATGGTCACGAGAGATCCTTTTCATGGGGATTGCCACGGATCAGTAGCAAAAACAGAGATCCGTCGGCCTTGTGCTTCCGAGGTTAGGATCCCTACATGAGACTGTCCAAGACTCACTTGGACTCACTTCAGTCCTTTGAGGTCCTACATGCTTGACCTGCGACAACTCCGCTATTTCGTGATCGTCGCCGAGACGGAGCACGTCGGACGCGCCGCCGAACGGCTGCACATCTCCCAGTCACCCCTCAGCCGGCAGATCGCCCAGCTTGAGAAGAACCTGGGCCTCACGCTCTTCGAGCGCAGTCAGCAGCGCATCCGGCTCACCTCGGACGGCCACGTCTTCCTGACCGAGGCCCGCGCGCTGCTGCGCCACGCGGACCGGCTGGAGAACCTCGGCCGGCGCCTCGGGCGGGGTGAGGAAGGGGGACTGTGCATCGGATACGTGGCCGACGCGATGCACACGGGCATCCTGCCCGCAGCCCTGCGCACCCTGCGCGAGGAGCGCCCGGGAATCCACGTGGCCCTGTACGACCAGGACTCCGCCGACCAGTTCGAAGGCCTGCGCCAGCGCAGCCTGGACATCGCCCTGGTCCGCACGCCCCCTCCCGACGACGACGCGGACCTCGCCGCCTGCTCGTTGCTGCAGGACCCGCTGCTGCTCGCACTGCCCACGGACCATCCCCTCGCGCACCAGGAGGACCTGACGCCCGACGCCCTGAACGGTCAGCCGTGGATCGCGGTGGGGGACTCCCCGGATCCCGCCTGGCGTGACACGTTCGTCGCGTCCTGCATCTCCGCCGGCTTCACCCCGGACATCCGCCTCGACGCGTCCGATCCGCTCACCGCGCTGGGTCTGGTCGCCTCCGGCCTCGGCCTCGCGCTGGTCCAGCGGAGCATGGTGCGCGGTACGACCGAAGGCATCGTCGTACGCGAACTTCCCTGGTACGGGGGATCGGTGCAGCTCTGGGCGGCCTGGCACCGGGTCGATCTGCGACCCGTGGTGGCGTCGTTCCGCGCAACCGTCCTCGGTGGCCAGGAGCCCGTCACCGGCGAGGCCCCCGCATCCTGACTGCCCCGCAGCCCATGTCCGCACGTGCGGCGGCTGCTGCCCCCGACGGGGCATGGGCACCCACCGCGCCGCTTCCACCTCGCAGCGACCCGGCTCTCTCTGGCCTGGCTCTCCCTTGTTCTGCCCGGCCGGAGCTGGCTCTGCTCGGCTCTGCCCAGCCCGAACTGGCTTTGCCCAGCCCGGCCCGACCTGTCTCCGCCCGGCCCGACCTGTCTCCGCCCGGCCCGACCTGTCTCCGCCCGGCCCCGGCCGGGCTCTGCCCTGCCCTCCCCGGATCTGCCCGGGCAGCGCGTCGCCGTACGCTGTCCCGCCCGCTCCGCCAAGGCGGCGGATCACGTCAAGTCGCCACACTTTTGAGACTCTCTGCGCCGCGTGACGCCGTGTCGTCCCGCCGGGCGACTTCGCACGGGTAACTTCTCTCTTGACCTGCTATTGACCAAGTCTTGGTGATCGCTATAGGTCGGGAATGGTCGCCCCGGCAGTACGTGGAAAGGAGGTGCACATGTTCCGTATATTCCTCGCCCGGAACGCCGAAATACCCTCTGGACGCACCCCTCACGCGCGGCGGCCCGCTCGACTCGTCGAGTCCTCCATCTCCGTGAACCCCGAACGTGCGGGGAATCCGGAGACGGTGAGCCTCGGCCCGCAACTGCGGCTCTCCGCTGCTTTGTTCGACGGCACCGTCAGATCTGTACCGGTCGGCAGAAACGACACTGCTAAGTCCTGTCACTTCTGAGAGCAGTGTCCTCGCCTGCCCCCGTTCGCTCTGACTTCTCTCCCCTCGCTCATTCCCCACCCATTTCCTTACCCCCCCCATGCACACGTGCACGTCCGGCGCCCCCATCGTGGCCCGCCAGGAGGAACAATCATGCAGCCCCTCATCGACAACGCCCGGACCTTCGGACAGCGCCCTGAGGAGTTCGCCAGACTGGCGGAAGGCCAGTCCCCTCAGGTCCTTTTCATCACCTGCTCCGACTCCCGCGTCGTACCCGCCCTCATCACGGGCGCCCGGCCCGGTGAACTCTTCGAACTGCGCACGGCCGGCAACATCGTCCCGCCCTACCGGTCGGGCAGCCCGAGCAGTGAGGCGGCGACCATCGAGTACGCCCTGGCGGTTCTCGGGGTGCGGGACATCGTGGTCTGCGGCCACTCCCACTGCGGAGCGGTCGGCGCCCTCGTACGGGGCGACGACCTCTCCCTCGTACCCGCCGTGCGTGACTGGCTGGCACACGCCGCCGGCGAGTCGGTCGATCCGGCCGAGGCCGACCCCGCGGACCCGGCTGTAGAAGCGGCGGTGCAGAACCACATCCTCACCCAGGTACTGCGCCTGCGCTCCTATCCCTGTGTGCAACAGCGCCTGGAGCAAGGGGTGTTGAACATCCACGCCTGGTACTACGAGGTCCACACCGGCTCCGTACGCGAGCACCGTGCCCACACCGACACATTCGAGGCGCTGTGAGGAGGGCCAGGACCGTCGGGAAGAACTTCCCCCACCTGCGCCAGGACTTCGCGGCCTCGCTCGTCGTCTTCCTGGTGGCCCTCCCGCTGTGCGTCGGCGTCGCCGTCGCCTCCGGCGTTCCGGCCGAACTCGGTCTCGTCACCGGCATCGTGGGCGGCATCGTCGTCGGACTCCTCCCCGGCAGCAGCCTCCAGGTCTCCGGTCCGGCGGCCGGCCTGACCGTTCTCGTCTTCGAGGCCGTCCGCGAGCACGGGCTCGCCGCGCTCGGCGTGATCGTGCTCGCGACCGGACTGCTCCAGATCGCCATGGGCGCTTTCGGGATGGGGCGCTGGTTCCGGGCCATCTCGGTCTCGGTCGTCGAAGGCATGCTGGCCGGCATCGGACTGATCATCATCGCCGGACAGCTCTACGCGGCGGCCGGAACCGACGCCCCCGCCTCCGGGCTCGACAAGATCAAGGGCCTGCCCGGAGCAGCCGCGGACGTGGTGGGCGATGCGACCGCCCTGGTCTCTCTCGCCATAGGCGTCGGCACCATCGCCGTCATCGTCCTGTGGCAAAGGGCGCCGAAGAAGGTACGGGTCGTCCCCGGAGCGCTCGCAGCGGTACTGCTGGCCGTGCTGGCCACCCTCGTCCTCGACCTGCCCGTGGCGACCGTCGAGGTGACGGGCCTTCTCGGCGCGCTCCAACTCCCGGGGCTCTCGGCATTCGGCGATCTGGCGAGCGTCGGCATGATCGGAACAGTCCTCGCGTTCACGCTGATCGCCTCCGCCGAGAGCCTGTTCAGTGCCGCCGCCGTGGACCGCCTCCACGACGGCCCTCGCACCCGCTACGACAAGGAGTTGATGGCCCAGGGCGCCGGCAACGCCGTGTCCGGCCTGCTGGGCGCACTGCCCCTCACCGCGGTGATCGTGCGGAGCTCGGCGAACGTCCAGGCAGGAGCCCGCACCAAGGCATCCCGGGTACTCCACGGACTGTGGCTGCTCCTCTTCGCGGCCCTGCTCCCCGGCGCCCTGGCGCTCATCCCGTTGCCCGCGCTCGCGGGCATCCTGATCCACGCGGGATGGAAACTCATCCCCCGGCGGCAACTCGCCGGCCTGTGGCGCGCACACCGCGGCGAGGCCCTGATCCTCGTGGCCACGGCCCTGGCGATCGTCCTGGTCAACATGTTCGAGGGCGTGCTGATCGGTCTCGCGCTGTCGATCGTGAAGACGGCGTGGGACACGTCGCACCTGAAGACGGAGGTCATAGACAAGGGAGCGGGACCGATCCAGGTCCACCTGTCGGGCAACGCCACTTTCCTGCGGCTGCCGAAAATACTGGACAGCCTCGAAGCGCTTCCCGACGACCGACCCATCGAACTGGACCTCTCGGGCCTCAACTACCTGGACCACGCCTGCCGAGCTGCCCTCGAAACGTGGGCGGAGAGGCACAGCGCCCCAGAGACGGAGCCCGTGAAGGTACACATACCGTAGCCACCCGGTCGAACAGCCCGCCTTCACGTGCTACTTCCGTTCACGGAACGCGGGAGTCGTCTCATCTCGGTCACCCTTCGTGCGGGAGGCCCAAGGTGACCGATCGGGCTACGGGAGTTTTCGGGCAGCACGGCGGGGCTGGACGAGCCTGCCGTGCTGCTGCGGGTTCGGATTCCGGCCGTGACCAAGACAGGGGCGGCTTCATGTGACCGCAGAGGGAGGCAAGGAGCAGTGGCGATCACGGTTCCTCGTTGTGGGCCTCCGCACGGACTCCCGGGCCGAGGGCGGCACGGACACGGACCTCATGGGGTTTCCCGCCCGCCCGTCTCGACGGTGTCGCCGGCTGCGGAGCGGTCGCCGAGGGGGCGGTAGAGCAGCGAGGCAGCGGCTTCGTCGGTGCGGTGCCCGGCGGCACCGAGGACCCCTTCTTCCGGCGGCCGCTGTGGCTTCAGACCCGCTGTGCGGGACGGATTCTGTGGGCCTACGACGAGGAGCACGTCGACGCCCTCACCGCATACGTGGGTGCCCGGCTGCGCGAGCGCCGCGCTTCCCCGACGATGGCGATGTTCGCTCGGCTGCCGGCTTGGATGAAGGCCGCCGAGCGCCGTGACGAGGTGCTGGCCGGCCTGACGGCCCTCCGGGCCCTCGCCCAGCTCTCGACCCCCGCCGACCGCTCCGACGCAGCCCACGAACGTGGCGACCGCCCACGCCAGCACGGCAATGTGCTCCTCCGCGGCGGCCCGCACTAGGGCGTGTCGGAGATGTCGATCAACGCAACGCAGGTCTTGATCGACATCTCGTGCACCGCATAGCGTCAGGGCGGTGGAAGCAACACACCGGCCCGCCGCCCGGGTCATCTGCTTGGACGCTGCCCATCACCTGCTCCTGCTGCACTGGCGCGACCCGCTTGACGGGACATTGCTCTGGGAGCCTCCCGGTGGAGGCATCGAACCGGGTGAGACACCGCTGGTGGCGGCACGACGCGAACTGGCCGAGGAGACCGGACTCGACCCGGCAGCGGTGCTCGATCAGACTGTACCGGTCGATCGCGATGTCCGGTGGAACGGCAAGCGGTACATCGGGACGGAGTACTTCTTCGTCGCACGGTTCACTGACCAACAACCTCCCCTCGTACGTACGGGCCTGCTCCCCGATGAACAGGTCAACCTGGGGACGCACGTCTGGATCGCATGGTCGGACCTGGGCGCGCTGCCAGACCCGGTGGAGCCGCCTCAACTACTGGCCGTACTCGACACCCTGGTGCCGGACGGCCCCTGGCGCGACCGCGACCGCGACCGTGCATGATGCAGGCTCACAGCATCAGCCGTGCGTCTCCGGTCGGCTGGGGAGATGGGCTGTGAAGTATGGATCCGGCGGATGGGCGGATGCCCCGGGCGGACAGGTCTGTGTGATGCGGTCTACGAGGAGACCGGCGTGGTCATGGGTGGTGCCGTGGATGGCGTAGTGTTGGACCTACCGACGCGGGGTGGAGCAGCTCGGTAGCTCGCTGGGCTCATAACCCAGAGGTCGCAGGTTCAAATCCTGTCCCCGCTACTGAAGTGACGTGAGGCCCGGATCCACAGGATCCGGGCCTCACGTCGTCTTGGTTGATCGGCAGTGCGATGTCCACTGCCGAGTCGGTCGGCGTCGAAGGACGGTCGGCTGAGCGGCCGGGCGACACAGCTGCCCACCGACCTCCCGACCACCAGCCTCCCGCCCGCCGGCCTCCCGAGTCACCGGTCTCCCGACCCACCTGAGCACCGGCCAAGGCCGGACCAACGCGATCATCAGCGGCGAAACAGCCGCCCTGTCGAGTTGCGTCTGCCCTCTGACGGCAGGGAGTGGATGTACCGCGGGTGTGTCGCGGGTGTATGGAAAATCGCATACGCCACCGCAACGGCACGCCGTCTGCAATGGCGGCATGGACCACGTCGACCCACCCCTGTCAGCACCGCCCCGCCGCATGCGCCGGTTCGTGCTCCTCTGTCTGGCGATCCTCGCCGTCGCGAGTGGCGCGTTCGCCGTGCGGAAGCCGCTCATGATGTCCGCCCCGGTGTGTTTGGCCGGGCGGTGGCACGGCTGCATCGACACGTTCAACGGCGTCGTGCTCATGACCTTGGTCACGCTGCCGCTGGCGATGCTGGTGGTGTGGGCCCTGGCGCGCCGTCGGCGTGCCACCGGAGCCACTTCGGCGTGGCGGATGTCGCTGGCCGAGGTGGGCATGGTTCACGGGACGGCGCCGTTCCTGTGGATGACCATGATGCCGGGCGCCGGTGCGGGCATGGCCCCCGCCCGGGTGAGCCTGGTGCCGCTGCGGGACCTGCTGATGATGGGGACGCTCGGGATCGCCGGCAACCTGCTGGTCTTCGCGGCACTGGGGTTCTTCGCCCCGATGCGGTTCGCGGCGCTGGCGTCCGTACCGCGGATCCTGGCGCTCGGGGCCGGCTGCTCGGTCCTGGTCGAAACCGCGCAGTACGCCCTCCGGCTGGACCGGGTGTCCTCCGTGGACGACGTACTGGTCAACGCGACCGGCGCTGCGCTGGCCGCGCTGGCGTCGCGCCGCTGGTGGCGCACCACGGCGGTGGCGCCGTCGGACAGCCCGTCCGAGCGGTCGTCGGAGAACTCGTCGGAGGGCCCGATGGAGGGGATGCCGGAGGGGACCGGCCCCAAGCCGACGACACGGGCAGGCTGAGCAGGGCTCCGGTGCGCGCGCCTTTGCATACGTCGGAGATATGCGGTCCTGCTTAGGCTTCAGCCATGCGCGTACTGATCGTGGAGGACGAGCCGTACCTTGCCGAGGCCGTCCGTGACGGTCTGCGGCTGGAGGCGATCGCCGCCGACGTCGCCGGTGACGGCGAATCCGCCCTGGAACTGCTCAGCATCCACTCCTACGACCTCGCCGTCCTCGACCGCGACATCCCCGGCCCCTCCGGGGACGAGGTCGCCCGGCGCATCGTCGCCTCCGGCAGCGGCATCCCGATCCTCATGCTCACCGCCGCGGACCGGATCGACGACAAGGCCTCCGGGTTCGGGCTCGGAGCCGACGACTACCTCACGAAACCGTTCGAGCTGCGGGAGCTCGTTCTGCGGCTGAGGGCCCTCGACCGTAGACGCGCGCACGCCCGGCCCCCGGTCCGCGAGATCGCGGGCCTGCGGGTCGATCCCTTCCGCCGGGAGGTCTTCCGCGAGGGACGCTACGTCGCGCTCACCCGTAAACAGTTCGCCGTGCTGGAAGTCCTCGTCGCCGCCGAGGGCGGGGTCGTCAGCGCCGAAGAGCTGCTGGAACGTGCCTGGGACGAGAACGCCGACCCCCTCACCAACGCCGTCCGCATCACTGTCTCCGCGCTGCGCAAGCGCCTCGGAGAACCGTGGATCATCGCTACGGTGCCGGGAGTCGGCTACCGGATCGGCACCGGCCCCGACCCCACCGCATCCGACCCCACCGCATCCGACCCCACGGCATCCGGCCCCACGGCTTCCCCCACCCATGGTTCCGGCATCGACGCGCCCCCCTCCGACCGCCCCGGCACCACGGGCGCCCGCTCCGTTCGTCCCCACACCACCCGCCCCGGCCCCACCCGCCCCGGACGTACGGATGCGTAGGCGCCCAGGCTTCAGCGTCCGCCTGAAACTCACCCTCAGCTACGCCGGGTTCCTCGGGGTCGCCGGGGCTCTCCTGCTGGCCGTGGTGTGGGTGTTCCTGCTGCGCTACGTCCCCGACAACTCCCAGGGCCTCCTCGGGGTCGCACCCAACCGCTACCTCCTCGTGCGCACCTTCGCCCCCGCCGCAGCCGTCGCGATGGTCTCCCTGCTGGTGTTCGGCCTCGTCGGGGGATGGATCCTGGCGGGTCGGATGCTTGCACCGCTCCACCAGATCAGGACCGCGGCGCGGACGGCCGGAACCGGTTCGTTGTCCCACCGGATCCGCATGAAAGGCCGCCAGGACGAATTCCGGGAGCTCTCCGACACCTTCGACTCGATGCTCGACCAACTCGAATCCCACGTCGTCGAGCAGCAGCGGTTCGCCGCGAACGCCTCCCACGAACTGCGCACCCCGCTGGCGATCTCGCGGACGCTCCTCGACGTCGCCCGCAAGGACCCCACACGGGACCGGGGCGAACTCATCGAACGCCTGCAGGCTGTCAACACGCGGGCGATCGACCTCACCGAAGCCCTCCTGCTCCTTAGCCGCGGCGACAGCGGAAACTTCACCCGCGAGAGCGTCGACCTCTCCCTCATCGCCGAGGAAGCCGCCGAGACACTGCTGCCCGTGGCCGAGCAACGCACGATCACGCTCGACGTCACCGGGGGAGAGGCCCGTACCAGCGGCTCCATGGAGCTCCTGCTGCGGATGGTGACGAACCTCGTCCAGAACGCCGTCGTCCACAACCTCCCCACCGGCGGCACCGTGACGATCCACACCGAGATCCAGGGCGACTCGAGCGTGCTGAGGGTGGAGAACACCGGCCGCCCGCTCCCACCGGAACTCGTACCGACCCTCACCGAGCCCTTCCAGCGCGGAACGGAACGCGTGCGCACCGACGAACATGCCGGCGTCGGCCTCGGCCTGGCCATCGTGCACAGCATCGTCCGCGCCCACGACGGAACCCTCGACCTCGTCCCGCGCAACGACGGCGGCCTCCTCGCCACGGTCCGGTTTCCCCTCATGCCGCCGCGAGTGAACTGACCCGGCAACGAGAGCGTGGAACACTCCGGCCCCCACCCAGGCCTGCACCGATCGAGGCCCGCGCCCGGAAACCCGCCGGCCCACCCCTCACCCGCTCAGCGGGGATCGACCCGCCGCAGCGCACCCACCCCGCCGGCCATGTCCGACCCGAGACCGCGCGCCTCCGTTCTTCAGGCCCCGTCGGAGACGAGACTCCGTGGCCCCACACAGCGGGCGCCCACCTCTTCCACCCTCCGACGCAGCTCCCGGTCGGCCGTGACCACCAGGCACGGCCGGCCGCGCGCCTCCAGAGCCAGCTCGGCGATCAGATCATCACCGCTGCCAGGGGCCTCCTCGACCCGAACACCGGGCACGGAGGCGACACCCCGGGCGCGGCCCTCCACGACCAGGACGATCTCGTACGGGCCTGGGTACGGGCCATCGGCAGGCCCGCCGGTCGCGGCGAGCCGATCACGCAACCGCTCGGCCGCCCCTCGCCGGTCGCGCCACCAGCCGTCCGGCACCGATCCCACGACATTGGCACCGTCCACCACGAGCAAGGGACGAGGGGACGGGTCCGTCGGCGAGGGGCGAACAGGGGGATCCGCAGAGTTCATGGCACCAGGATCTCAGCACTGCGTCCGGCAGCCCGCCCAGACGCCGGCGGGCTGTGGTCGGCGGGTACCGAAGACCCGGGCCCAGGCCCGCCCGCTTCCCGCCAGGCCGGTGAAACGCCACCTCGATGATTGTGGGCGGCTGGAGTTGCTCGCCTACGAGGACGTCACCGTCGCAGACGACGCCAGGAGCGGACCGCCGAGCCGTCAGTGCCGCTACCGGCGCTGTGTCGATGCTCCCGCCCGGCTATGGAGCAGGACTTGGAACGGCTTGAGGATGACATGGAGTGGCACGATGAGTCTCTGGCCCTCGGGTACGGCGAATGCAGGTCCAGTGCGAGCTGCCCCTCGCCGGCGTCACCTCACCGCGCACCACTGAGAGAAGGCTCGCACATGGCGAGAATGACAACGGAAGCGGTCGAAGCCGTTCTCACCGACGCCGGCTGGTCCCGGGGCCGTGACATCGGTGACCAGCTGCCCGAGTTCCTGAGGTTCGTGACCGACCGCTTCACCGAGGAGGGCCACCCGGTCGAACCGTTCCGAGCCGCGCAGGACTTCGTCCGGGAATTCGGTGGGATTCGTCTGGAGATTCCGGGGACCCCGCCGTTCGCCATCGGATTCACCCCTCACTGGATCTACGAGGAGAGCAGCGAGGACGTCGCCGAACTCGCCCGAAACCTGGGAGGGAAGTTGTTTCCCGTCGGATACGAAACGTCCGACGGCGCGATGATCCTCGTCGACGAGACCGGCCGCTTCTTCCTCCTGCACCACACCGGCCCCTACTTCCTGGGAACGAACACCCACGAGGCCGTCAGCTGTCTACTGCGCGGCCCCCAGCAGGAAGCGCGCGACTACTTTGTATAGCGCCGTGCCGGAAAGAGCCATCTTTTCCTTGTGGGGGCACCTGGTCACCAGCCGATCCAACCTGACCGGCACTCGGCCAATGCTGTCTGCACCTTGCCCTGAGGAGTTCTTCGTCAAGGCATCGACGTGTCTCGGGGCCGCGCGTCGGGCTGTCCCGTAACTGCGGTCGGGGTGAGGTGTGCTGACTGGGCACTCCTCGAGGTCAGAGGAAGATGAGTTCGACGCTCTCGTCTACGCAGAAACGTAGGACTACTGTCAGTTGTCGGGCGTCCTGGATGTGCTGCTGGAGAAGTGGTTGATCGGGCTCCTCCTGCCATTCGTCGATGATTGCCTGAAGGCGAGGCAACATCGCAGCGCAGTCGGCAGTAGAGAGATTGTCACCACCGACATCCGGGTGATCGAGGAGCGGCTCCAGGGTGGTGGAGATGTCGCTCCACGGCCGGTCGCCGCCAAAGCCCCACATCTCCGGGAGGCTGAACCCCTCGACCTGTGCGAGACGTTCCCGGAATGCGTTGAAGCTGATGCAGGACCATGAGACGTCCGGGCTGCTGATCTCTCCGTCTCCCGGGAACAGAGTCAAGCCCACGTGGTCCTCCTCGCTTGCGAAGTCGACAGGATCGGCCAGAACGCACTTCATCGGCAACTGAAATGATCGCCGCGTGGCTGGTGTGGTCGCGGCGCCGACGCCGTCCTGGATAGCTCCGCTCCCCGGGACGAGCCCTCGCGTCTTCGGGCAGTCCGATGACGATCTGCGGCGCCAGGGTGTGGACGCGGTCCGCAAGGCCGGCCATAGAGTCTCCCGCTGGAGGACCAGGCACTGCTGTTCGAGTCCCACTGCCGCACGAACCTGACCATGGTCCAGCTTGCCCTTGAAGCGGTGTGTCCAAGTCGGCGACGCACCGCATCATCGACCATCTCGGGCACCTGCTCGGCCTCCAGCCCCGCAAGCGGGACGCCAAGAACACCGCGCTCATCGTGGACGGCACTCTGGTCCCCACCCGAGACCACACCATCGCGGAGCGGTCAAAGAACTACCGGTACTCCACCAACCACCAGGTCCTCATCGACGCCGACAGCCGTCTGGTCATCGTGGTCGGCCGGCCGCTCGCCGGGAACCGCAACGACTGCAAGGCATGGGAGGAATCCGGCGCCAAGGCCGCTGTGGCATGACGCTTTCGGTCGTCGATGGCGGCTACCCAGGCACCGGACTTGTCATCCCGTACCGCCGCAAGCGCGTCCGGACCGAACTCCCGGACCGGAATGAGAAGCACACCAAGTCCCACAAGCAGGTCCGGGCCCGCGTCGAGCACGTCTTCGCCGGCGTGAAGACCTGGAAGATCCTCCGCGACTGCCGTCTCAAGGCGACAGAGTTCACCACGCCACGCTCGGCATGGCCTCGATGTACAGCCCTACTCTCGCCGGGACAGGTGAGCAGCTCGCATGATGGTCGAGCATGCCTCAGTCGACTCGAAGATCATTGAGATCATTTACAGACAAGCCTTAGCTTGATCTTTAAGGTTTGGGCGGTGGGTCAGCCGCTGGATGGGGTCGAGGTGATCTCAGGCCGCGTGGGACCATCTCGGCATGCACCTGGTAGCTGACGGATCCACGCCGACCTCGTCGTTGGTGCTGGTGAAGGACCTCGAGACTGACGACGGGTACGCCTTCGAGCTGGCGAGCCCGCTCTTCCTGGACACTGGTGATCGAATCGCTTTCGAAGGCGAGAGGCTTGTCGTAGTGCGGGCAAGTGGCGAGCGACTGTCACGGGCGGGCGGCTGGTCCACTCGTTGCGGACCGGGGTCTTTGCGCCGCTGGTAGTGTCCGGGTGGGGCTCACCGCCGATACCCACTCAGCCGCCGTGGAGGCCCCACTCGTCAAGGCCGCCGTACACGTGGCCTTGGAGGCACTGAGGGGCGTCAAGACCGACGGCCTCGCCGCGGTAGAGGGCGATCAGAGAGTCCTTGCCCCGCCACCAGGTGTCGGTCAGGCCCTGCACTTCAGGTACCCGCTCGTACCCGTCGAGGTCGAGGGAGTCGACGGCCTTGCCTGTGAGCTTCGTGATGGTCTTGGCCGCCCTTCCCGCATGGTCGGCCAGCGCCAGGGACTCCACCCATCCGTCCGTACTGGCGTGCAAGGGCGTCCAGTGGTAGCCGTCGATTCCGAACGTGCCGTCTGCTCCGATCATGAATCCGTAGGCCATGGAGAACCGGCAGTTCCCGGCCGGGAACGACCAACCCTCCGCGGCCGAGCCCTCGGGACAGTCGGCGTCGAGGATGCGCGGACCGCCCTCGTAGAACGGGGCCGGCGGCAGGGCGAGTCCGCCCCAGCGGTCCTGGAAGGCCAGGGCTCGCCCGATCTCCGCAGCGGGGATTCCGTGCTCGATCCACATGTCACGGTGCTGCCGCAGATCCCGCCGGGGGACGCGGATGCCATGCGCCTCGACGAACGTCCGGGCCCTGCGACTCAGCCCCGCCGGCACGATCGGGATCGGCGACGCGGCCACGTCTGAAGTGTCGGTCATCACCGCTCCTTGCTGCTGGAGTGGAACACTGCCGTCGCGATCTCCCGCACGCGGTCCAGGGTGATCCCCGTGCGCTGTTCGACGGCCAGGGGATGGTCGGTGGGCTCGAGCTCGACGTAGGGGCGCTCACCGATCGGACGAGTGTGGACGTGGGTCCTGAGGTTGAGGGTCGCGGTCGGGTAGACCGGCAGATCCGTGGTGAGCCAGCCGAAGTACGGGTCCTCAGCCTCACGGCCGGGCCTGTCCCACAGATCCGCAGTCCGGGAGAAGTTGTCCCGGCTGAGCGAGACCCAGACACCCCAGGAGAACACCTCGTCGCTGCCGATGACGGGTATCTCGATGAGGCCTTTGACGAAGTAGTGCTGCGCATGGACGACGCACTGGTCCGACGAGAGCAGGCAGTTGTCGGCCTCCGCGAACTCCGGCTCCCAGACGGCCGGGGCGTGGGCTGTGTAGTTCATCGGCAGCTCAGAGTGGTGGGCTCCGCAGCACGAGCAGGTGAACCCGAGATCGCTGGTCATGGTGGGGGAGCCTACTGACAGACTCCGTCACACCACTCCATCGGGGAGCGAAGCGGGTCACCTACAATGGTGCCGCGTCGCTCGCACCCCTCTGGGTCTCGTGCCACTATCCAGCGCCCGGTCTCCCGGTGCGGAGACGCCTCTTGGCGGTTGACCGGCGGGGCGGATCGTCTTACCGCTGCCGGTTGCAACATTCAGGCCGTCGCAGTGATACGTGAGCACGCAGCACGGAGGTGCTCCAGCGTTGGGGATCCCCGCATGTGACTTCGGACGAAGCGTCTTGGGGCGTTTCGAGGAGAGCCCGGTCAAGCCACCCTCTACAGCCCGTACGGCGCGACGGTGGAGGGTGAGCTCTTGACCCTCACGTGGCGTGAGGCTGCATAGTCGGGGCCATGGAGGATCACTGGACCGTGGGACGCGTGGCCGATCTGGCCGGCGTGAGCGTTCGCACGCTGCATCACTATGACGAGATCCGGCTCGTGCAGCCGTCGGCGCGGACCGCAGCCGGGTACCGGGCCTACTCGGCTGAGGACGTGGAGCGGCTGCGGGAGGTACTTGTCTATCGGCGGTTGGGCTTCGGGCTGCGGGAGGTCGCGGAACTGGTCGGTGACCCGTCCACCGACGCGATCGCACACCTGCGTCGGCTGCGTGGTCTGCTTCTGGAACGGCGTGCTCGCGCCGACGCCATGGTGGCCTCCATCGACAGGGAACTCGAGGCACGTTCGAAGGGGCTGAAGGTGACACCGGAGGAACAACTGGAGATGCTCGGTGCACGGTTGTACGACGCGATCGGCGGTGCCTACACCGCGACACGTCGTACCGAGCCGCGGATCGCCGCGCAGATCTGGGACGCGCTCGGGGACGCGGAGACGGTGCTGAACGTAGGAGCCGGAACCGGCTCCTACGAGCCCGCGGATCGTGAGGTGACGGCAGTGGAGCCGTCGGCGGTCATGCGTGCACAGCGGCCCGCGGACTCGGCGCCGTGCGTGGCCGCCGCTGCGGAAGACCTGCCGTTCGAGGACCACTCGTTCGATGTCGCGATGGCTGTCTCCACGGTTCACCACTGGGGCGACCCGATAGCGGGGCTGCGTGAGATGCGGCGGGTGGCCCGCCGCGTGGTGGTGCTCACGTTCGACACCGACGAATCCGGATGGCAGGACCGGTTCTGGCTCACCCGCGACTACCTGCCCGAGTTCGCAGGGGTCCTCGCGGGGTTTCCCTCGTTGGCTGGAATGGCCGACGCGATCGACGCCCGCGTCGAGCCGGTGCCCATCCCGTGGGACTGCGCTGATGGCCTGTTCGAGGCCTACTGGCGGCGACCGGGGGCGTATCTGGACGATCACGTGCGCCGTGCGATGTCGGTGTGGACGAGGGTGGGGCCCGAGGCCGAGCGGCGTGCGGTACGCAGCCTCAACGACGACCTCCAGTCCGGGCGTTGGGCCGAGCGCAACCGCGATCTCACCGATCTCGGCGCAGCCGATCTCGGCCTCCGCCTGCTCGTTGCGACCTAGGCCTGTCCGGCCGATCAGATCGTGGAGGGCGAACTCCAGGATGCGCGAGGGGCGTGCGATGGATGACCTTCTCGACATGACTGGTAGAACGCCGAGCGGCTGGATGCGCGCTGCCTTCCCTGGGGGTCCGTATGGCGAGGAAGTGGGGCGGTGCATTCCCGGTCCTCCCGCGCCGGAGTCCCGCCCCGATGCCGCTGAACGGGGGCGGCGTCCACTTCTACTGACTGTCGACGATGGGTTCGTGGTTCGGCCCGGATGACCTCTTCGTCGTCCACAGCCACGACGGGCCCGCCGTACCGCCGCCCCTGCTCATCGGTCAGGAGAAGACGTGGCACTGGGAAATGCGGCCCAGGTAGGGCCTTGGACCGATCGAACTTGTCGCGCTGGAGCACGGCCGGACCAAGGACGCCCCCGATCCGCGAGCTATCGAGGCGATGGTTGCCGCTGGAGGACTGGAAGCACCCGCTCTTCCAGCGGCTGACCCGACCGCTTTGATGGCTACGAGTACCTCCAGGTCCTGCCCCGCGAGGATGGGACCGCCCACCCCTACGACTCCAGGGGCCGGCGGTCCGTGTCTGTACCGTCCTGGGGGAGGCTGCACTTCCGGGCCGTGGTTGGTACCGACAACCGCCTCACGAGCGGGAGGAAGGCGAGCGCGGGGCCCTACTCCGCGTCCGCGGACACGCGACCGGACAGCGGGGCCGGACTAGGCGGCAGGCGGGTCTGTTGCCCGCCAGTTCGGGTTGGTGACGGCGATCTTGCACGTCTTTTCGCCACGACGGCACGTGAGGAGGATCCGGCGTGAGAGGCCGGTCGCGGCCTAGGCCTAGGTCGGCTGACTCAAGCTCTGGGCCGTCGTCGTCTGCGTGGTCGATTCGAGGCCGGAGGCGGAAGGGCTCCCAGATGTGTGCGGCGATCTGTTCCGGGGTGGGGCTGTACGGGTGGCTGTACCCGAGGCGTTGCTGGAACGGGGTGTGGTTGTAGGCGTCGTCACCGATCCGGGCCGTCACGGAGTCCACGTGACCGAGGGCATCCGGGCCGACCGGGTGCACGAGGAGCTTGAGAGTTCGGCCAGCCACCAGTCACGCTCGATCCGGGCCGCAACCTCAGCCGTCCGCCGGCGTCCTGTCAGACCCGCGCGCTAGCTTCATTCTGTCCGTGCTGTGCTACTCGGACCCTTGCGTGCCCCGTCCGGCGGTGGAACCCGGGCGGGGCACGCTGCTGCCGGACACCCTGTTCGCGACCTCCGGACACGGGGTCCGGGGCGCGGCTCTGGGAGATGTGTCCGGCACTGCTGACTCGCGAGGACAGGGTGTTCGCCCAGATGTCTGGACATCCTGTCCGGGTGTCCTGCGGTGCAGGCGGGCTTGACCAGGTTGGAGCGAATCGCGTCCTTCCAGGAGACCAGTAGCCGCTGGTCCTCCCGAGTCCGAGCGGGGTCGCGGGTCAGCGAGGCGCGGTGTGGGTGCCCGCTGTCTCCGGTCGGCCCGGCGCGGCCCGCCCTGATCCGCTCAATGCCAGCCGGTGTACCCGTCGGGGTGTCCTCCGCCCCCCTCGCCCCGTGTGAGGCCGTACAGGAACAGCCCCAGCACGAGCAGCGCGAGCAGCACCGTCCAGACAGTGCCCGGGAAGTCCGTGATGCTCGGGCGCCGTGGGGGAACGCCGCGCTCGCTCTCGGTGTCGCGTTCCTCGTCGCTCATCCCGCCCCCTCCCTCTGTGTTCATGGCACTGCGTTACGAGGCCGGCGTCAAGCCCTCCGACGGCCCGAGGTGGTTCGAGACGGGACCGATGCCGGCCGCCTGCGCCCATACGGAGGCTTGGCGCGAGATGCCGTTGATCACTTCCCGGGCGCCGTGCCGCAGGGCGGGCGACGGACCCTGAGACGGCCGCTGAGGCGGCAGGCCCACTCGTGCGCGATGAGCGCGACCTTGCCGTCCGGCGAGAGCGCCGTGTGTTTTCGACGATGTGTATTGGCCCCACCCCTGGATCGCCTGACGTCTCGTGGGTGTCCTGGGGCGGAGGCGGTCAGGTGTGGATGGCGGTCCGCTGTGGCCGGTAGCGCGTGGTTCACAGAGCCCGCCCGGCTGCTTCCCCTGACCGGAATGCGGACGGGCGGGCGCCTTGTTGTCCCGTCCCATGCTGGTCCGCTCGGAGAGAGTTCGAGCGCGCCACGGCTGTCTCAGCTGATCGCCGCGAGAGGGCTTCGGGCGCTACTGGGCGGTTGGATTGGGGGTATTGGACGGGGGCGGGCTGCGTGGAGGCCCCGGGATCTCAGGGGTTTGGCGAGCGCCCCTAGGGTGGACCGATGACGTCGATCAAGAAGTTCCAAGTCACCTTCGACTGTGCTGAACCCGAGCGCCTCGCTCGATTCTGGTGCGAGGTGTTGGGGTACGTCGTACCGGCTCCGCCAGAGGGATTTGCAACCTGGGACGACTACAAGCGTTCGCAGGCACCCGAGCAGCGGGATTCGTGGTTCGCCTGCACTGACCCCTCAGGCGTGGGTCCGCGACTGTACTTCCAGCGCGTCCCAGAGGGGAAGGCCGCCAAGAACCGGCTGCATCTTGATGTACGGGTCGGCACCGGGCTCAAGGGTGAGGAGCGCCTCGCCGCGCTTGAGGCCGAACGCGCACGACTGGTCCCGCTCGGCGCCGTACACGTGCGAACGCTCTATGACGGCAACGACTCGTGCATTCCGATGTTGGACATCGAGGGCAACGAGTTCTGCATCGACTAGGAACTGTCCAGCCGATCTTCGTGATGCGGTCGACCGCCTGGGCACCTCCGTCCGGGACGTCAAACAGCTCGATGGGCGCCAGCGGATGGGACTAGGTCACCGGGTACAACGGGGATGTCGAGGCGGCCTTGGCGACATTGCAGGCCAGCGTGTTCCAGGAGGAGTACGGCGACGATGACCGATACCGAAGCCTGGAGGACCTCTCTGAGGACGAGGAGTTCATGGGGACCGAGGGCACCCATACGATCCTTGACATCGACAAGGTTGTCGCCACGGATGACCCGCCGGCACGTTCCGCTATCGCTGACTACGGCACCCTGCGCCCTCTGGCCCTCAACCGTGTGAGGCACCACTTCGGCACAGATTGCCCGTCGGTCGAGCAGTACGAGGAACTCACTGCTGCTGCCAACGAGGCTGCGGGCCATGAGGAGCACGAGCGAAGCCTGCTCGGCGAGTGTCAGATGCGGTGGACCGGTTTCTACATCGTCCTCTACTCCGGCGATAGGCCGACTCACCTGGGAATCTTCGGATTCTCAGGAGACTAGGACCGACTCGATGGGGCACGCCCTGGCCCTTGCTGCTGATCGTTCACATGGACATGGGGCGGGGTGATATGACGGTTGCCGAGTGGGAGCGGCTGCGGCCGTTCCTTCCGGTCAGCAGCGGGCGTGGTGGCAGGTGGCGGGATCGCCGGCAGGTGATCGACGGGATTCTGCACCGAGTGCTGACCGGGGTGCAGTGGCGTGATCTGCCCGAACTGTTCGGGCCGTGGAAGACCGTCTATGAACGCCACCGCCTGTGGTCGGCCGACGGAGGCTGGGAACCTTGCTCCAGCAGGTCCAGGCCGCGGCCGACGCCGCAGGCGAGATCAACTGGGACATCTCGGTCGACTCCACCATCGTCCGCGCGCATCAACACGCGGCCGGCGCCCGTACCGATTCGCCTCCGGCCCGGAACCAAAGGGGGCCGAAGAAATGGAACACCAGGCCGATACGGCGTGGCAGATTCTCTTCGCCCACCTGGTGGTGGAGGTGGTGCTGGAAGCGAGGGCCTGGGCCGCTCACGTGGAGGGTTCACCAGCAAGCTCCACCTGAGCGCGGACGGCCGCTGCCGCCCGCTGTCCCTGATCGTCACTCCAGGTCAGCGGGCGGATTGTACTCAGTTCAAGCCGGTCCTTGAGAAGATCCGAGTGCCCAGACCTTGCCCGGGTCGGCCACGCAAGAAGCCTGCCAGCCTCGCGGCCGACAAGGCTTACAGCAACGGCCCCATCTGCGAGTACCTGCGACGACGGGGAATCAGCCACACCATCCCGGAGAGGATTGATAGTCAGGCGGCCCGCGTACGCAAGGGCTTACGTGGCGGTCGGCCGCCCGGCTTCGACGAGATCCGCTACCCGAAGCGCAACACGGTCGAGCGGGCGATCAACCGCCTGAACTTCACGATGATGCTCACTGGGGCATCATGCCGACTGCCCATAACCATGATCGGCCGGACGAGTCCTAGTCGTCCTGCGGGCAAGGGGCGGGGCGATGTGAGTGATGCCGAGGATGTGGCCAGTGCTCTCGGTGGGTGGACAGGTAGGGCGCTTTGTGGAGTCGAGGGAGGGTCTTCACCTGGTGGTGCAGGCCTGCTGTGTCGGCTTTCCCCGGAGTCCCCGGTATGCGAGACCGAGGAGGAAGGAGTGGAGCAGCGCGGAGAGGGTCAGCGCCGCGAGGAAGTACCCGGTCGCCAGGCCCGAGTCGCCGTCCGCGAAGTCGGGGAGGAGCAGGAGCATGCTGGTGGGCGCAGTGATCAGGAGCATCCAGACAGCCGCGAAGCTGCTGTCCGCAGTCGCCGAGGCGAACACCATGGGGAGCGCTGCCGCGGCCACCAGGCCGAGGTAGACCAGCGAGGCGGGGTTGGCGAACGTGAGCCGGACGAGTGCGCGGGGGCGACTGTCTCGCATGATCGATTCCTCCTGAACGGATCCGTCCCGCCGTGTCGACGAGGGTTCCATCGTGCGGCGGGCCGGCCCCTGACGCCTGAGTAGTGCTACTCAAACCGTCGTGGGGACTTGCGCGTTGCAGGCCACGTAGCGGATCACGGCAGCGGCAGCCGCCGCGAGGATGGCGACGGTGGTCGGAGTGCGTACCGGTCGGCGTCGGTCGCGCACAGCCCCTGCGGGCTCGCGTGGAAGGGCTTGTGCACGACAGCGTGATCGAAAGGTCGCATCCAGCAGCTGCTGAAGTACGGCGGTGTCCATGCCGCCCCTCTACCTCACGCGGCGAGATCTGCGAAAACGGTCCACGACTGTTGGGGGCCACTACCTCAAAGATCGCCCGGACAGGTCCTAGTCGATGCCGAGCGTATGCTCGCAGATCATGTGAGATGGCGTCAGGGTGCTTGAGGTGTAAGCACCCTGACGCCGAGCAGTGCCTGCTGAACTGTTGCAGCCGAGGCAGCGCAGGTGAGTCGTTCTCATCGAGCCTGTGGGCGTCGCGTCGGCTGGTTGGCGCGTTCTACTCGGCCTCGCGACGTTGCTCGGTGGCGTGTGAGCGTCGGTGGGCTGCGACTCGTTCGCGGGTGGCGCATCGGCGGGAGCAGTAGCGGCGTTCCGGACCGCTGCCTTGAGTGATGAAGACGTTCTGGCAGCTGGGGGAGGCGCAGATTCTGCCGGGCGGGCGTTGGTGGTCCCAGAGGAGGACGGTCAGGGCCATGCAGGACGAGGCGAGGAGCCACTCGTCCCAGGGGGCGTCGTCGTCCTGGTCGAGGTGAGGATGCCAGGGGGCGCTGCCGTCGTGTGAGGTGAGGCGGAGCGGCCCGGTGTGTTCCCGCAGGAGGCGGTTGAGGGTGGCCGCGGCATCGTCGGTGTGCTCGGCGGCGAAGACCTGCCGCAGCAGCGCGGCTGCGGCGCGCATCCCGGCCACATCGCTGGTCGTGAGCTCGATGGGGTCCGCCTCGCCGTATGCCCTGAGGACATCGGTGACTTCGGCCGGGTCGGGGGCATCCCCGGCGAGAGCGTTGAGCAGGGCGGCGGTCCGCTGAGCCGTGGTCAGTACCGAGTGCCGGGTGGACCAGTCGGCGTTGGTGGAGGTGGAGGTCACTCGCGCAATGTAACGCATCTTGCTGAGTTTTGAGTTACTTCCGTAACGTCTTGCTGATGAGGAAGCGTTACTTGATCCATTGTCATCTGGCCGGGGCCATGGCGGCTCGCGCCGGGGACGAGATGTCGGGACCGGCTCTGATGCTGACGGGATTCGCCCTGACCGGGTCGACCGTCGACGCGGCGTCGCTGCTCGCGGCGGCAACGATCTCGGCGGCGGTGGGAGGACCGGTGATCGGCGCCCTCCTCGACCGGGCGGTGTGGCCGGGACGCCTGCTGGCCGGGGCTCTTCTCCTGTACGCGGCCGGGCTGGGGTCGATCCTCGTGGGAATCGACCGGTTCCCGTTTGCCGTCACGATCCTCATCGCGTTTCTGGCCGGGCTGCTGGGGCCGGCGCTGTCGGGAGGGTGGTCGGCCCAACTGCCCCGTGTCGTGCCCGATGATCGCCTGTCCCGGGCGAACGCGCTCGATGCCATGACGTTCAGTGCGGCAAGTCTGGCGGGCCCTGCCCTCGCGGGCGGTGTGGCAGAGGCCTGGGGAGCCCCGACGGCCGGGGTGGTCTCCGCGGCGCTCATTGCCTTCGCGCTGCCCGCGGCCTGGATGCTGCCTGCCCGTGCGCGCCGAGCCGGTAAGCGCCGAGCCGGCTCGGGCCGTGGGAGTGCGGGCCGTGGGAGTGCGGGCCGAGGGAGCGCGGGGCGACGGAGCGTGGGTCGAGTTTGTGCGCGCCGAGCCGGGGCGGAGGGGCGAGGGCGTGGCACTCGGACGGCCTCGGTCATCAGCGACCTTGCCGCCGGCCTGCGAGTCATCGCCGGAAGGCCGTCCTTGGCCCGAGCGACCCTCACCTCGGTTGTCTCCTGCGTCGCCCAGGGCATGCTGATGGTGTGCGTCCCACTCCTGGGCGAGCGCGTCTTGGGTGGCGCGGGCCGTGGCGCGGTGCTGCTCTCCTGTGCGGCCGTCGCCGCCCTGGTGGCCAACGCCGTACTGGCCCGGTTCCCGCGTTCGGTGGCCCCCGACACGATCATCTGGGCCAGTGCCGTCGTCCAGGCCGTCGCGTTGGCCTTGGCGACGTCGGGCCATCCAGCCGTGCTCATCGTGGCTGTGTTCATGGTCGGCCTCGGTGAAGGGCCCCAGCTCACCGCCCTGTTCGCCGTCCGTCATCGGGAGGCCCCGGAACGTCTGCGGGGCCAGATCTTCACCACCGGAGCCAGTCTGAAGATCACCGGCTTCGCCGTGGGCGCGGCGCTGGCCGGGCCAGTCGCGGCCTGGTCCCTTCAGGGTTCTCTCGTGCTCGCGGCAACTGCGGCGGCCGTTGCGGCACTGGCCTTCTTCGCGATCCCGTCGGCAACCGTCGACTCGTCCGAGGATCGCGCGATGTCGTGCTGATGGGGACCGGCGATCGGGCGGACCTGCTGACAGCGGCCCGATTGGCCTTCCCTCGCGGCCTGTACCTCGTCAGGAGCGGTCACCAGGCGGCCAGGGGTCCTGGTGCGGCGATGGAGAACGGTGACGAGTTCGTCCGCCCAGTGCTGGGGCGTGGTGGCGTTGAGGGCACCTCTCGTGGACATCCGGCCCCCTGACAGAGTCCGGCCTTGATGCCAACCGGCCTCGATGCGGTCCGGTCCGGCGTTCGCGCCCCGGCATCCGGAGACGGTGCCCGAAGTGCATCCGATTGTTCCCCGTTGTGGAGTGAAAGGGCAGGTCAGAGGGTCAGATTTCTGGTTGACCAGGATTCCGGTAGAGGTGATAGTTGCGGTTGCGGCCGTGTTCGTCCGGCCTGCTGTACCAGGGGTGGGGACTCTTGAACGACAACAGTGGCGAAGTGCGATTCGGCGTACGCGACAACGAGCATGATGACGTGCGAGACGACGTACTCGACAACGAGCATGACGATGTACGTGACGACATACTCGACAACGAGCACGATGCCGTACGTGATGACGTGTGCGGTCAGGTCGACGTGCTGGTCGCCGCCGGCCGTCCGGCTGAGGCGCGGGCCGCTGCGCGCGGCGCGCTCGACGCCGGTGGGCCCGACGTGGGCCTCTTCCTCGCGCTCGCCCGCGCCCACCTGGCCGAGGACGACGACGACCACGACGACGCCGCCGAGCGGGTGTTCCGCGAGGGCCTCGACGCCTTCCCGGACGACATCGCTCTGCTCGCCGGGTACGCGGAACTCTGCGCCCGCACCGACGCGCTGGACCGGCCGGGGCGGCACGCCCGCGGTGCTGACCTCCTCGCCCGCCTGCGGGAGGTCGCTCCTGACTCCGCGGAGCTGCGGCGCGCCGAGGGCGCGGGCAGCTCCGTCTCCGTCGGCGCCAAGGACGCGGCCTCGGCGCGCCGGGTGCAGTCGTTCGACGCCGGCCGTGCCTTCGCCGAAGCGCCGACACCCGAGGCCGCCGCCGCCCAGGCCGCCCAGTGGGCGGCCGCTGCCCCGCACGATCTGCGGCTCGCCGTCCTCGCCGAGACGACGGCCGCCTTCGCCGCCCCGGGCCGGACATGGTGGCGCTTCCTGCTGCGCCGGGGTCTCGAATTCCGGGGCGCCGTCGGTGCGGTGGTCGCTCTGCTGGTGGTCGTGCGACTCACGGTCCTGCCGTCGGTGCCGTACGGCCTGACCGTGGGGTTGGGGCTGCTGATGGGGTTGCCCTTCCTCGCCCTCCGCAAGCAGCTGCGAGCCGCCCGCGAACGGGCTGCCGAGCGGATGGCCGCGGCTTCGGCCGAACCCGGGCAGGAGGGTGAAGCGGCTGATGGGGGAGACGGGTCCGGGGTGCCGGAGCTGCCGCCCGTGCCACGCGCCACCCGGCGTGAGTACGCCTTCGCCGGGTTCGGATTCGCTCTGCTGCTGGCCGTCGGCGTCGCGGCGTACGCCTCCTCCGTCGCGTACCCCCGCTACGACATCGTCGCCCACGACACCTTCCGGGGCCTCAAGGGCTTCGACCTCCAAGAGGAGTACGACCCGTTCGGTGCCGTGCCCGACAACGATCGGGAAGCGTCGACGGCCAAGATCTACGTGGCCGAGGACGCCGCTCCCGACGCCGCCGCGGAGTACCTGGTGGCCGTCACGACGGGAGACTTCCACGAGATGCGGGAGTCCTACGTGCAGGGAGAAGGTGATGCCATCCCCATGAACATGACGGCGGCCGGCACCGTCCACGACACCTGGCGCGCCGCCGCCGGTCCGTACGGCGCCTGGATGCGGTGTTTCCGGTACACCGAGGCGGCCACCGGCACCCCCCGGGCGATGTGTGCCTGGGCTGACAAGGGCAGCATCGGCATGGTCCTGTTCACGGCGCAGGACGGGAACCAGGACGCGATCGAGGAGACGGCCCGGTCCATCGGCGCCGACTTCCTCCGGCCCGCCCAGGACTGACGAGGACCGACCAGGACCGACGAGGACCGACGAGGGCTGTCGCGGACCGACGAGTACAGGCGCGGGCTGGCCAGGGCTGCCGCGGACCTGCGAGGACCGGCGAGGGCTGACGAAGACCGACCGGTACGGGCCCGGGCCTAGGCCCGCGACCTCGACCTGAAGCTCCTCGGCGTCGACGAGCTCATGGGTCCGGTCGCCCTCGCCGGAGTCCTTACGTCGTAGGCGGCGCGATCGTACGAATCGTGTGCATCGAGCGCTGGACCGATGCGACGCTGACGTCGTAGTCGACCGGCTGGGGTTCGCGGGTGTGGGGGAGGAAGACCACCCGCACCCGTGGTCGGTTCCGCAGTGACGCGAGCGCCCCGGCACCCGTGACGGCGCACCCGATGAGTCTGGTGTCGGGGACCGCCGTGAGCAGGCGGGCGGCACCGCTGCGGACGCGCAGGGTCCGCCCGCGTGACAGCGTGCCCTCGGGGAACACGCAGACGCACGCACCGGACCGGAGTGCCTCCACCGCCGCGTCCAGGCCGCCGCTCTCCCCTCCCCGTTCGATGGGGATCTGCTGGAGCCTGTCGAGCACGGCACCGAGGGGCCGTCGTTCCCACAGGGATCGCTTGGCCAGGAAGCGGACCTGCCGGTGTCGGCGTGCCGCGACGCCGACGACAAGGGCGTCCAGGGGCGTGTCGTGGTTGGCGACGATCAGGGTGGGACCGGTGCGCGGTATGTGGTCCGCCCCGTCGACACTCAGCGGTGCGCGCCCTTCCACCACGACCCGGGCCGCGGTCAGTGCGAGACGGTACGAGAACGTCATGCGGGTTCCTCCTGGGCGAGGGGCGGCGGGGCGAGGACGCGCAGGGCGCGTGGAACGGACGCGAACCGCAGGTGGCCGTGGTGCCCGAGCGGATCGCCGTCGACGTGTACGGGCACGGGCCGGTCGGAGTGGACGGTGAACCGGTCGACGTCATGGGCGACCAGCTCACCGGCACGGGGCTCGTGCGGTGTCCGGCCGGCCATGCGGACGGCCGAGCGGATCAGGGCGACGGGATGCGTCGTGCGTCGGGCGTAGAGGTCGAGCCGTGTGTCGAAGGAGGCGCGTGGGGTGGCGCGCAGCGGCCGGTGGCCCATGTAGGTCCAGGGATCGCTGTTCGCGACGACCAGCCACCGTATGCCGTCGCGCGCTCTGAACCCCGTTCGTTCCAGGCGCAGTTCGGCCCGCGAGGGAACGAGGAGGTGGCGCACCGCCGTACCCGCGGTGCGCGAGAGGCTCGACCTGCGCCCCCGCAGGCGTTGTTCCTCGACGTCCGCGACGATCGCGGCGTCCAGGCCGACCCCCGCGGCGAAGAGGAAGTACCGCTCGTCGACCCTGCCGACGCCGATCGTCCTGTACCGGGCGGTGCGCACATGGCACCGCAGGACGTGGGCCGCGGCCCGGAAGTCCCTCGGGAGCCCGAGGGAGCGGGCGAAGACGTTGGTCGCACCGCCCGGGACCACGCCCAGGGCCGGGACCCCGTCGTGGGTCCCGTCGGAGAGAAGGCCGTTCGCGACCTCGTTGACGGTGCCGTCGCCGCCCAGTGCGACCACCACGTCCACGGTCCGCCCCCGCATCGCGTCCCTGGCGAGCGCGACGGCATGGCCGCGGCCGGTGGTCTGCGCCACCTCGGTCCGTGTGACGCCGCGCAGCGCGTCGAGGAGCCAGTCGCGCCGGGCGCGGTCGACGCCCGTTGCGTGGGGGTTCACTACGACGAGAGCGGACATCGTGGCAGCGTACGGCGGCACGAAGGCTGTTTGCGGGGTGAAAGCCAATAATCCTCTGAATGATGGCCCCAAATCCGTATACCACTGTCCTTGGGCGTTCCCGGTGGGACATGATGGGTCGCCCATGCGGCCGGGGCAACGGAGCCCCGCCCGCGCGTGCTCGACGGGCGGCGATGACGGAGCTGGCGAGGGACCACCTGGGGCGCATGACGTTCTCCAGCGCGCGGGCCGGCCTCTTCGTCAGCCTGCGGGCACCCCTCTACGTCTTCAACATCGTCTCCGCGGAGGGCTGGGTCAAGGATCGCCCGCTCGTCCTCGCTATCACGCTCCTCGCCGCTGCGACCGACGCGGTCATCGCCCTGCGACTGCACCGGTCGGGGCGCGACCTCATGAAGGCTCGGGTTTCGCTCGACCTGGTCTACGCCTGCCTGGGAGCACTTGCCGTGCCACCGACGTGGCCGTACTCCGGTGTGCTCATCTTCCTGGTCCCGACCGCCATCGAGCTCATCGCCGTCCGGGGTCTGCTGCTCGGCGCGCTGTACGTCGCCACGGTGGACGGCGTCATGTTCCTCACCCGGGTCATGGCCGGCGCCGACCCGTTCGTGTTCGAACTCCTCTTCTACGGCGGGTGGATGCTCGTCATCGGGGCCGTCGCCTTCGCCGTGACCGAACTCGCCGGACGGCAGCACCAGAGAAGGTTCCTGACGGAGCGCGAGGCCTTCCGCAACATGGTCGCCCTGCAGACGCGCAACGAACTGCTCCTCGGCCGGGGTGGTGCCGTGGCGGAGGCGCTCAACCGGACGTGGTACCAACTCGAGGCGACCGTGGGTGACACGGCACGTCGCGCCCATCACGAGTTCCGAGGCGAACAGCAGCACCTCTCCGACAGGACACGGGAGCAGGCGAGGTACCTCGCCGACATCCTCCTGGAGACGGCGGCGGCGCAACGTCTCGGACGGCCCGCCGTCGCGGAACACCTGCACTTCACGATGGACAGGGAACAACGCCTCCAAGTGCTGACCCCCGCCCAGGCCGACGCCTTGACGACCCAGCTCACCGCTCTGGACCTGACGGGGCGCCACCGGGCGGAGGTCCTCGCCAGCGACCCCGTCACCGGCGAGGCCCAGCTCTCCGTCGGCGGCCGCATCCTGCACGTACCACCGGCGAAGGGACGCAGGCTGGCCCTGGTACCCGCCGCCGTGATCTTCGGTTCGGGCTCCCTGCTCGCCCTCGTCAACCCGATCTACGCGGACCTCCCGCTCGCCCCGGTCCTCCTCACCATGGCGGCCACCGCGGCGCTGGGGCTCGCGGCCGAGAGACGGAGGAAGCACCGACGGGAGAAGGACCTCAGGGCGGGGATCCGCCTGCTCTGGCTCACGACACTGCTCCCGGCCCTCCTGGTCCTCGCGATGACGGCCGTACTCCCCGTCCAATGGAGGCTGGCGGACGGGCGGATCATCGTTCCCGCGATCGTCGGGCTCACGGCCACGCTCTACATGGTGGGCATCATCTGGCCCGACCTGCCATCGCGTCTGCGCCTCGGCACCGTCGCCTTCTGCCTGGTCTGGACGTTCGTCGCCGTGGAGATGAATCCGTACGGCGCGCCGCCCCTCCGGTCGGTCATCGGCACGCTGGTCATCCCCGCCAGCGTCGTCATGGCGGTCCTGGCCTTCGACAACAGGAACCGGGACCTGGGCCTGCGCCTCCACGACCAGTGGGTGGGAAGCCTCCAGGCCACCGCGGATGACATCAGGCGCCGTTGCTTCGACGAGGAGATCGACCTGCTGAGGCGTCAGATCGCCCACGCCGCACACGTGGTGGACAGCGCGGAGGGCGAGCACGACGTGGAGGTCCCCGCGCGATCGCTCGCCGAGGCGCGGTCCTCGCTCGACGCCCTGCGCCATCAGGGCGTGGTGCACGCCACCTAGGTCAGGAGTTCACCGATGGGCCGCAGTTCACCGAAGGGCCGCGTCGTCATTCTCGCCCTCGGATCCAGGGGGGACGTCGAGCCGTGCGTCGCCCTCGCCGGGACGCTGCGTCGGGAAGGCCACGACGTGGTGATCCACGCGCTGGACGACTTCCGTGACCTCGTCGGCCGCGCGGGCATCGACTTCGCGTCCATGCGCGCGAGCCTCCCTCGGGAGGGGAGGGTGTCCCGCCCGGTGGGCTGGGCGATGACCCACGCGCACCGCAGCCCGCTCGTGGCCGTGGGGGGCGTGCGCCTGTGGTTACGGGGCATCGCGACCGAGGTCGCGCGATCGGTCACGCGCCTGGTCCGCCCCACGGACACGGTCATCAGCGGAATCCTCACCCTCGACACGGCGCTTGCGCTCCGCGCGGCACTCGGATGCCGTCTCGCCGTGGCGCTGTTCGCCCCGTGCCTGCCCACGCGTGAAGGGCCGAGCCTCGTCGAAGCGGTCAGGCCCTTCCGTACCAGCGTCCTCAACCGCGCCGGCGGAACCCTCACGTGGTCGGCGGGCGTGTGGTGGTCCAGACCCGGCGGCGCCGTCGCGCGGCGCGAACTGGGCCTGCCCCGACACCGCGCCGAACGGTCCCTCCTCGTTCCCCCGGACGTTCCCGTCCTCCTCGCCGCGAGTGCCCTCCTCGTCCCCGAAGCGACGGACTGGGGCCCCGGGGTACGGCTGACCGGACCGTGGCAGGTGCCCGCACCGAGCGGCCGGGAGGTGCCTGACGGCCTCGCGGCGTTCCTCGACGAGGGCCCCGCCCCCGTCTTCGCGAGCTTCGGCAGCGTCGGACTGGCCTCGGACGTGCCGCTGTGCGTCGACGCCGCCGCGACCGCGGGCGTCCGTCTGATCACCTCCGTGCCACGCGGCTCCGGCACGGCGCCGGGCCGTGTCGGTGACACGGTCTACGTGGTGGACGACGCACCGCACGCGTGGCTGCTGCCCCGTACCGCCGGAGTCGTCCACCACGGTGCGGCCGGCACCACGACGACCGCTCTGGGCTCAGGCGTCCCCTCCACCGCCGTACCGCACCAGTTCGACCAGCACTACTACGCGCGCCGACTCGCGCTGCTCGGCGTCGGACCCACCCCCGTGCCGAGACGGAGACTCGACAGCGCCCGGCTCGCGGAGATGATGACGGCGATGACGCGCGGGCCCGAGGCGGGGGAGTACCGGAGGCGCGCGCTCCTGACCGCCGGGGAAGCCGCGGGGGAGCGTGGCACCGAGGAGGCGGTACGCGTCATGCGAACCGCCGGGCTGCTCTGAACCCGGACGGGAGGGCGGCGGTACGGCAGGCCGTCGTCCACGTCACCCGCGCGTCGCCGCGCCGACGGGGACGGGCAGTACGACGTGCGGGTAGGAGCGCAGTACCGGATAGAGGGCCCTGAATCGCCGGGCCGAGACGGGGGCGGCTCCGCAGGACCGGAGGAAGGCCACCCATTGCGCGACGTTCCGTGCGCGGTGCGCGACCCCGATGTCGTCATGCGCGGCGTGGTTCAGCAGGTAGTCCCACCCCCTCCACCACAGCCGTTGCGCAAGGGTTTCGGGGGCGTCCTCGATCACCACCACCGTCGACCGGGTCACCCGCACGACCTCGCGCACGAGAGCCTCGGGACGCTCCGCGTGGTGCAGTACGAACACGAGCAGCGCCGCGTCGAACGACTTGTCGGGGAAGGGCAGGGTGTCCCCGTCGCAGAGCAGCAGGGGAACGTCGGTGACGTTGTGGTCGACGACATCGACCGCGGTCACCGAGAGCCGCCCGTCGGCACCGAGGAGCTCGGCGATCCGGCATCCACCTGCCCCGACGTCGAGAACGCTGCCCCCCGCCGGCAGGTGCGGCCGGATCCGGGCGACGAGCGGTTCCTCCCGCCAGTAGACCCGCGAGAAGGCACGTCCCACCCAGCCGAGGAAACCCATGGGGCCACTATGACGCCGCCGCCGCGACGACGGCAATGCCGCCTCGGCGGCCCGAACACGCCAACGGTGCTCCGCTACAACGGCGTTGCCGACGGGACGCGCGGAACACGAGCCTCGCGCCCCGTTCTCGGGCGTCCGGGCGGGTCAGCGACCGGCGTCCCCACGGTCGACGTAGGGATCGTCCGCCGCTCTCAGTCCGAGCAAGCGCCGCATGAGAGGCCGCAGTTCCTTCCCGTGCGCGAGCCGCCGCCGCTCGCCCGTGCGGAACAGCGCCACGGGCAGGAGGCCGCCCAGCGTCTCGCGGAGCCGTCGGCGTTCGTAGGCCGACACGCCTTCGGCCGACGCGCCGTCCGACACCAGCGGACGGGTTGCCCTGCTGTCCTCGGCCGCGGCGAGCGCGTCCCCGATCCGCGGCGGACCGACGAACCCGACGGTCCGCCAGTCGACCGGCTTCCGGGGGCCCATGTCCCGTGGCGACTCCACCGCACGGACGAAGCGCGCCGCGGACGGCACGTCGAGGTAGTCGAAGGCGTAGTCGACCCTGGCCTCCTGACACCGCAGGGAGAGCTCGGGGTGCGTGCGCGCGTACGAGCTCACGAGGATGATCACGGGCCGCTCCCTGCCCGCCAGTTCGCGGATGTGCTGGGCGACCCTGGGACCGAGGAAGCGGTCGGGCAGTTCGCCGCTGCCCATCAGGGCCGGATGCTCCCGGTCGTCCCGGCCGTCCAGTACGACGGTGTCGAACCGGTGCCAGTCCGTCTCCTCGAACGCCGCCTCGAAGCTGTAGCCCACGGCGGTGTGTCCGGCCGTCCGCAGCCAGCCGAGGCGGCCCTCCAGGACGTCCTCGCGCTCATCCACCACGGCGACCCGCATGCCGACCACCCCCCTCCGCACTGTAGCGGGCGAGGCCTCGGGCGGAGCCGGGCGCGGGAGAACCGGGCGGGCGGCGTTCGCAGAATCCACCCCTCTGTTTTGCGAACGCCCAAGGCCAGTCTGGCTCCAGACCGCACCGCGCCGATCCGCGTACGGCCGGCGAAGCCCCGTGCTCCGCCGGATCCGTCCGCTCCGGCCGAACCGAAAGGACACCGTCACCATGACCGGCCCGAGCAACCGAGCTCTCCTCACCCTCCGCGCCGCCCTGGTCTTCGTGCTCAGCCTTCTGGTCGCCGCGGTGGCCGGAGGCCTGACCTACCTGAGCACGCACCGCGTCCCCGATGCCCTCATCGCCGCGGGTGTCGCCGCCGGAGGCGCGGTGGCCCTCTTCGGCACGATCATCGAGTGAGGACGGCGCCCCATCGCTCCGCGGCACCCGGCCGGCATGATCGCCCGATCATGTCGGCCGGGTGCTTTTCCTCATGTGCCGATCGACGGGATCCCCACCGGCAGCAGCTCCGGGCGCCGGGCGGCGCGGCCGTCGCCGGAGGAGCGGCCTTGCAGACGACGGAGCAGCCAGGGGCCCAGGAACCCGGCGGCCCAGCGCAGTTCGGTGGCCGCCGCGCGTACCCCGCTGGTGGCCGTGGAAGCGATGGGCTCCAGAGCGCGGGACCACGAGTCGTCGCTGCCCGGCAGGCCGAGCGCCTGCGCGAGCGCGGCGGCGATCCTGTCGTGGCCCAGCGGGCTCGCGTGCAGGCGGTCCGTGGCCCAGAGACGTGGATCGGTGGCGGCGGCGTGCGGGGACGTCTCGGCGAGAGCGACGCCGTGCCGGGCCGCCGCTCCCCGGATACGTTCGTTGAGGGCGTGGATCCGGGGTGCGACGGGGCGGGCGATGGGCGCGATCCGGGTGATGTCCGGGAACGTGACGGTCGCGACGCGCGTACCCGCGGCGGTGAGCGCGGCGAACATCGCCTCGACGTGGGCGGCGGTCTCGTCCGGGTCGAACCGTGGCCGCAACAGGTCGTTGACTCCGGCGATCACGGTGGCGACGTCGGGGCGGAGGGCGAGCGCGGGGCCGAGCTGCTCCGCGCGGACCTGTCCGGCGAGCCGGCCCCGGACGGCCAGGTTGGCGTACCGCACCTCGGGGCTCACCACCGCGATCCGTTCGGCCAGCCGGTCCGCGAAGCCGCGCAGCCCGGTGACGTCGTCGCCGTCGCCGACCCCCTCCGTCTGACTGTCGCCCAGCGCGACGTACCGCAGATACTGACCGTTCCTCATGGACCGTCCGTCTCTCCCGTGGCACTGGCGTGCCAACCCGGAGAAGCAGTCTAATCAATAAAGTGAATAGTCATGCTGCTGAATATCTTGGCGCTCGTGGCGAGAGCCGACCGCCGGGGCGGGAGCATCAGGTGCGCGTGCCGGGTGTGCGGGGAGCGCGACGCTGCCCGACCCGAGGGCCCGTTCAGTCGCTGTCGGGCGTCCGGTCCTCAGGCCCCGGAAGTGCGGGATCGGCCGCGAGTGCGGCGCCGACGGTGAAGAGACGGGCGCAGCGCCGGGTCATGGCCTCCGGTGACTCCTCCGGGTGCTTGACCCACCACCGCACAAGGGTGGAGACCAGGTCCGTCCAGACGTGGCGCAGCGCGTCCGCGTCCAGGGGGTCGGTGGATCCGGCGGCGCGCAACAGGTCGGCGGTGCCGCCGGCCGCGAGCGCGTCGATGGCGGACCAGTAGGTCGCGGCGGTCCGGGCGGCCTCGCCGCCGGGTGGCAGGGTGCGGTCGTAGAGGACGAACCACGCTTCCCGGCGCCCCTCCAGCGCGACGAAGATGCTCCGGAGTACGCGGAGCGGGGTGTGGGGGGTCGTCCCCTCCTCGTCGTCCATGGCCGTGCGGATCGTGTCGAGGAGTCCGTCCCCGACGGGCACCAGGCAGGCGACGTACAGGTCTTCCTTCGTGCCGAAGTACTGGTGCAGCAGCGTCTTCGTGACCCCGACGCGCTCCGCGATGGCGGCCAGGGAGGCGGCGGCGTAGCCGCGGCCTCCGAACTCCTCCGTGGCGGCTTCCAGCATCTGCCGGCGGCGCAGGTCGCGGGGGACGCCCTTGGTGCCGGCCTTGGAGCGAGGGGTTGCCATGCGCGGATATTATCAGTAAGTAATTTACTCGTAGGTAAATTCACTCGCGGCCTCTGGAGCGCCCATGTCCGGCACGACGACGCAGCCGATCCCGCCCACCCCCGTCCGGTCCTGGTGGGGCTGGGGGTGGGAGGGAGCCCACCCCGACGACGCCGAGTGCGTGGCGTTGGGCGCCCTGCTGCCCGGCACCCTGGCCCGCCCGCTCCCCGTACCCCGCGTCGCCGATCTGCGCATCGGGTCGCCCGCGATCGAGCCCTCCGCGAGCCTGGCGCATCTGATCAGCACCGACCCGGCCGATCGCGCGGCCCATGCGATGGGCAAGGCGTACCGGGACGTCGCGCGCGCCCTGCGCGGCCGCCCGGGCCGGATCCCCGACCTGGTCGCGTTCCCGACGCGGGAGCGGGAGGTGGCCGACCTCCTGGACTGGGCCGGCGAACACGGGGTCGCTGTCGTGCCCTTCGGCGGCGGCTCCTCGGTGGTGGGCGGCGTGGAGTACCGGGGCGACGCCCATCGCGCCGTGCTCTCCCTCGACCTGACCGCCATGGACCGGGTGACGGAGGTGGACACCGCCGGTCGGGCAGCCCGTATCCAGGCGGGGACGCTCGGCCCCAGCCTGGAGAACCAGTTGCGGCCGCACGGCCTGACGCTCCGGCACTTCCCGCAGAGCTTCGAGTTCTCCACCCTCGGCGGCTGGCTCGCGACCCGGGCCGGCGGGCACTACGCCACCGGTCGCACCCACATCGACGACTTCGTCCAGTCCCTTCGGGTGATCACCCCGGCGGGCGCCTCGGAATCGTGGCGGCTGCCCGCGTCGGGCGCGGGTCCCTCGCCCGACCGGATGTTCCTCGGCTCGGAGGGCGCGCTCGGGATCATCACCGAGGCCTGGGTACGGCTCCAGGCCCGCCCGGTCCACAAGGCCTCGGCCTCGCTCGCCTTCGACGACTTCGGCGCCGCACTCGGGGCGGTCCGCGCTCTCGCCCAGTCCGACCTCGCTCCCGCCAACTGTCGACTGCTCGACTCCGGCGAAGCCGCGCTGTCCGGTGCCGCGCGGGACGGATCGGCCGTCCTCGTCCTCGGCTTCGAGTCCGCCGACGCCCCGGTGGGTCCCCGGCTCGCCCAGGCCGTCGACCTGGCCCGCTCCCACGGGGGCCGCTGCGAGCCGTCCTCTTCCGGTACGGGGGACGCGTCCGGAACGGGGGACGCGGCGGTGAGCGCGTGGCGCTCGGCGTTCCTCCGGATGCCGTACCTCCGGGACGGCCTGGCGCGGATGGGCGCCGTCGCGGAGACCTTCGAGACCGCGGCCACCTGGGACCGCGTACCCGCCCTCGTCGAGGACGTCCGCAGGGAGGTCGGCGAGGCGGCGCTCAAGATCTCGGGCCACCCGGCCACCGTCAACTGCCGCCTCACGCACGTCTATCCCGACGGCGCCGCGCCGTACTTCACGGTGCTCGCCGCAGGGCGCCCCGGCGACGAGGTCGCCTTGTGGGACGATCTCAAGGCGGTGGCGAACGAGGTGCTCCACCGCCACCGGGCCACCATCACCCACCACCACGCCGTCGGCCGCGACCACCGGCCGCAGTACGACCGTCAGCGACCGGAGCCCTTCGCCCTCGCGCTGCGCGCCGCCAAGGGCGCCCTCGACCCCCACGGCATCCTCAACCCGGGGGTGCTGGTGGACTGAGCGGGCCGCGCATCGACGGGCGGGGTGGCCCTGGGGCCGTGAACGTTCCCGGCGGGTGAGGTGCCCCCGGGTCGGTGGACGTTCCCGGCGGGTGTGGTGGCTCCGGGCCGGTGGACGTTCTCGGCGGCTGTGGTGGCTCCGGGCCGGTGGACGTTCTCGGCGGGCCCGTCAGGACGGAGCGGCGTCGAGCTGCCGGAGCCGGGGGAGGGCCTCGATCGCGCCTCGGCCCCGGCCACGTCCGGCGCCGTCGGCCTGTGGAAGACCGGCCCCGGTGCGACGCACTCGTGGATGGCCCTCGCGATGACGTCCGGATCACCGCTGTTCACGGGGGGAACTCGCGCTCGCTCCGACCCCGTCTAGCCGAGGGCGCGGATGATCTCCGCCGTGAAGGCGTCGAGATCGTCCGGCCTGCGTGAGGTGATCAGAGTGTGTCCCGCGGAGGTGTCGACGACGACCTCCGCGTCCACCCACGTGCCGCCCGCGTTCTCGAGATCGGAACGGAGCGAGGGGTACGAGGTCAGTTCGCGGTCCCGCACCAGTCCGCTCTCCACGAGGAGCCAGGGGCCGTGGCAGACGGCCGCGACCGGCTTGCCGGCTTCGGCGAAGGCCGACAGCAGGCGTTGGGCGTCGCGGTCGGTCCGGAGCTGGTCGGCGTTGAGTGTGCCGCCCGGCACGATCACGGCGTCGAACTCGTCCGCCGTCGCCTTCGCCAGGGTGGTGTCCGGCTGGACCACCGCACCCGGTCGGCGGTCCGAGACGAGCGTCTGGACCGCGTCGTCCTCCTGTGCGGCGACCGTGACGCGCGTGCCGGCGTCACGCAGGTCGGCCATCGGCTTCTGCAGCTCGTCCTGCTCCGTCCCGTAGTTGGACGTGATGATGAGGACGTTCTTTCCTTCGAGCGGCATGGTGTGCTCCATCCAGGGTGAGAACCTTCGGCGTCTGGGCTCCTCACCCTCAGGACGCGACCCAAACGTCCTATTTGTACATCGAGTGAGGGGGAGGCGCGAGGGGAGGATCGAGGCGGTCCCGTGCGGCGATCCGTACGCGCCACGGGTCGGGGTCAGCCGCGTCGGGATGTCCGGCACGGCGCCGCGAAAGGGTTCCCGATCCCACGGCGGGGTCCTCCGTCCTGAGGCGCTGCCGACGTGCCGCGGTGGAGACGAGGCCTGCCTCCAGGGAGCGGTGGAGAGAGTGCCCTCGGGGTCGGGAGGTTGCGGAGGGGAGTGGGAATCGGAGGCACCGGATACGGGTGGTCCGTGGATCGGAGGGTAGGCGCGCGGCAGAGCGATCGGGCGTCGGGCCCGCTGCCCGCAGTGCTTCCGTGACAGCGGCCCCGGCGCACCGGATCGTGCCGAAACTTCGAGTCCGGTAGTGGAGGACGGTGATTCCGTGAGTGCCGTTGAGCGTCACTCAGACCCCGATCATGCGGACGAGCCCGTGGGCGACCTCGTTTCACGGGCGTCGCGTCAACTCTCCGAACTGGTCCGCGAGGAAATGCAGTTGGCTCGGGCCGAGCTGGCCCAGAAGGGCAGACGCTTCGGCCGGGGCGGAGGTCTGGTCGGCGGCGCCGGCCTCGTCGGCGTCTTCGCCGCCCAAGCGCTGATCGGCGCCGCGATCGCGGCGCTGGCCCTGCTCGTGCCGGTCTGGGCCGCCGCTCTGCTCGTCGCCGCTCTGCTGGCGGCGGTCGCGGCGTTCATGGCCGCCGCGGGGAGGAAGCAGATCGCCGAGGCGGGCACGCCCGTCCCTGAGCAGACCATCGACAACATCAAGGCCGACGTGGCCGAGATCAAGGAGAAGGCACACCGATGAGCCGACAGCCCCGAGACGACGGATTCACGCCGACACCGGAGGAACTGCGCGAGATGGTCGAGCACACCCGTGAGGACCTCGGTCGGACCGTGGAGTCGCTGGCCGCCAAGGCCGATGTGAAGGCCCAGGCCAAGGAGAAGGCGGCCGACTTCAAGGAACAGGCCGCCGAGAAGGCGGCCGACATCAAGGAACAGGCCGCGGAGAAGGCCGCCGTCGTCACCGGTCAGCTCCGCGAGACCGCGACGCGAGCCGGCCGGCTGGTCAAGGACAAGACCCCCGAGCCCGCCCTCGACAAGGCGAGCCACGTCGCGGCGCAGGCGCGCGACACCGCGGTCCACGCCGGGCGGCTCGCCGCCGAACAGACCCCGGACGCCCTCCTGGAGAAGGCCGGGCGGATAGGGGCAGCGGCCCGGTCCAACCGCACTCCGCTGATCGTCGCGGCCGCCGTGCTCGGTGTCTTCCTCCTGGTGCGGCGCGGTAGGAGCAGCCGGTGAAGACCTCCAAACTCGTCTACCGGCCGGCGGGCCTGGCGCTCGGCTTCGCCGGAGGCATGCTCGCACGCGCCGCCTTCAGACAGACCTGGAAGTGGGCCGGGCACGACGACGACGCACCCGACGCCATGGACGAGGACCGCACCTGGCAGGAGATCCTGATCGCCGCCGCGGTGCAGGGCGCGATCTTCGCCGTCGTCAAGGCCGCCGTCGACCGGGCCGGAGCCACCACCGTCCGACGCCTGACCGGCACCTGGCCCGGCTGAACCGCCCGACCACAACGGGAAGGACCGCCCGTCCGGAACAGGTGCCGGCCGCCTGAATCGGCCCCCCGTCCGGGCAGGGACCGAGCGTCCGACCCGAATCGGCCCCGGCCGCACCGACACCGACAGGCGCCGCACGCGATGGCGAGCCCCCGCGCCGCTCTCGGACGCGGCCCGGGCGGCGGGCGCAACCGCCGACGCCGCCCGGCGAGGCGGCACCACCACCGGGGCACCACCACCGGGGCACCACCACCGGGGCGCCACCACCGGGGCGCCACCGGCGCACCACCCGCAGGAATCCGCCACCACGTCCACTCGTCCGGACGTGGTGGCGTCCGCATGTCAGAAGGGCGCCGACCACCTCCGCGCGTGGCATCCGGTGGGCGCCGCGTCCGGAGTGCATCCGATGACCCGCCCGAGACGAAATAACCACCGAAGACAGATCCGTCCCTGGGGTCTTTCTGCCCGGCCTCGTGGCAGGCGTTTCGCTGCCCTCGCAACCGCTCGACCCACAGATGAGGACGGCCCCGGGCGATGGCCGCCGGACGCTCCCCACGGCGTACACCCCAGGCTTTCCTACCGAGGAGGAACCATGGCGCCCGTCGCTTCGTCCCCCGTGCGCACGGCGGTGGTCACAGGAGCCGCGCGCGGCCTCGGCGCCGGACTCGCGCGCGAGCTCGCCGCCCGCCGGATGCGCGTCGCACTCCTCGGACGCGAGGCGCAGACGTTGGAGAGCGTCGCCAGGTCCCTGCCCGTCGAGACGCACGTGTACGAGGTCGACATCACCGACGACACGGCGATGGCAAAGGTGGCGGACGCGGTCGCGGAGGACCTCGGCCCGCCGTCCGTCGTCGTCGCCAACGCGGGAGTCGCCGAGGGTGGCCCCTTCGTCCACTCCGACCCGGTCACGTGGCGCCGGGTGATCGAGGTCAATCTGGTCGGCAGCGCCATCACCGCCCGGGTCTTCCTGCCCGGCCTGCTCGCCACGCGCGGTCACTTCCTCCAGATCGCCTCGACCGCGGCCTTCGGCGCCGCCCCCATGATGAGCGCCTACTGCGCCTCGAAGGCCGGAGTGGAGTCGTTCGCCCGCTCGCTGCGGGCCGAGGTGGCCCACGAGGGCGTGACCGTGGGCATCGTCTACCTCCACTGGACCGACACCGACATGATCAAGGGCGTCGACGACCATGCCGTCCTCCACGAACTCCGCGCCCACATGCCGGCACCCGCCCGCCACGTCCACTCGGTCGAGCAGGTCGCCGACTGGATCGCCCGGGGAATCGACCGCCGCTCCGCCTCCGTCTACGCACCTCCCTGGCTGCGCCTCGGCCAGCTCGCCCGCCCCCTCTTCCCCATGGCCGTCACCCTGCTGTCCCGCCGCACGCTGCCCCGCCTCCTGCGCGAGAACCCACTGGAACCGACCGGCCTGCTGGGCCGCGGCGGCCGACTGGAGGAGACCGAGCTGCGCCATCGCGACGCGTGACGGGCCTTCGGCGGGTACGGCGGGCGGAGAACGGGGCGGGTGTCGGCGGCCGGGCGTTCGTTCAGCCGACGTGGAGCGACGTGACCTCGTAGTACACCGCTGAGCTCGCCGACAGGCCCCGGCAGGTCAGCTGGAGGGGTGGTGTCCGGCGGGCGCGGATCTCGACCTCGAAGCTCGACAGCCCGGCGAGGCGGCCGGTGACACGGATCCGCCAACGGTCGTTGTCGCGGACCGTTTCCTCGATCGCGTAGTCGTGTCGGCCCGACGATCCCGCATGGTGAAGCACGGCGGACAGGGCGGCCTGTTGGGGCGGGATGAGATCGGTGTATCCACGCAGGTGGTCCGCGCTGATACGGTCCGCCAGGTGATCTTCCACCACTGCCACCGCGGAGGAGACGTCGAGGCCGCCGTAGTAGACACCGTCGGGCAGGACGACGACGTTGGGGGCGAACCGGTCGCCTCCCACGTGCGTGCACTCCCACACCAGTTGGGGCCAGCGGTCACTCAGCGCGCGGGCCATCGGCCGGCCGCGGACGGCGCAGCAGGTGTCGTGCAGGCCATGAGCGCAGACCAGGACGAGAGGCGTGCCGCCGTGATCCCCGGGCGCTTCCAAGGCGTCGGCGACCTGCGCGAGATCCTGATCGCTCTGCCAGGTGCCCCACTTCTGACGGTGATCGCCGTCCGTTCCGTAGCGCAGGACGGCCCATCGCGGCGGACCGTCCTGCCGAAGACGTCCATGGCGCCTGATCAGCAGGATGCGGGCGCGCACCACCTGTGCGGCGGAGTAGACCCGTGCCTTGACCTCGGGCTCCAGCGCCAGTCCGTCGAAGCCGTTGGTGGGCCAGCCGGCTCGGTACTCGATGAGGATCCAGACCGAGCCGTACGGAGCCGTGCCCGCGATCGGGTCGCCCCGACGGCGAGCGGCCTCGGCACAGAAGAATCGTGCGGGCGCCGCCATCCGGCCGGCCTCAGGACCCCGCAGGCACCAGTACGCCCGCGCGCAGCAGTCGTTCGACGAAGGGAAGCCCCAGTTCGCCGGCGAAGTGGACGTTTCCGTCGAGGACACGGAGCACGCTCGGCAGGTCCGCCTCCGGGAAGTCGAGCCAGCCGACGCGGGTCGTCAGGCGTCGGCCCTCCAGCCGTGCTTCCAGCGCCGCGCGGAGCCGCACCGGCGCGTTCGGACCGAGGCCGTCGACGGCCGCGAGCTGCGCCAGCGGCCCCATGGGGCCGGGGCGTGCCTGGCCGCGTCGGGTGCGGTGGAAAGCGGGGGTCGGATCGGCCTCGGCGAGGGCGTCGACGAGGCGTCGGCGCACGAAGGCGAGTTCGCCGTCGGGCCCGTCCACACCCAGTGGGAGAGAGCCGCGCATCTCGGCGTCGTCGCGCAGCAGTGCCAGGGCGGACCGCGTCAGCTGCTCGGCGAGCGCGTACCGCGTCCACGTGTGAACGCCGAGCGTCAGGTGGATCGACACCGCGCCCTGCGCCTCGGCGGCGTGAAGCCAGCCGCGCGGCAGGTAGAGAACGTCGCCGGGCTCCAGCACGGTGTCGATGTGCGCATCGCCCCGGGCGGCGTCGGCGATCGCGGCCCGGTGATCGGTCCAGGGCTGGTCGCGCAGCGGGTCCGCGTGCACGGGCTCGTGGATGATCCAGCGCTTGGTGCCGGCGATCTGCACGACGAACACGTCGTGGACGTCGTAGTGGTCGTCGAACCCCCGGTTCTGCGGCGGGGTCACATAGGCGTTGGCCTGCACGGGGTGGCCCAGCTCCGCACCGAGCCGCGCCGCGAAGTCAGTGATCGGCTCCCAGGTGCGCTGAAGCGCCTGTAGCACCAGGGTGCCGCCGTCGGCGAAGCTCCGCCACAACGCGGTGTCGTCCAACTGGTCCGCGACCGACGCACCGACGCCCGCGGAAGAGGTGTACGACGACTCGGGCAGAGTCGAGCCGTCCTTGGCGACGCGCAGGAACGGCGTACGCAACCCGCGCCGGGAGACCAACTCGTCCACCGCGGAGGCCGAGAAGAGGTCGGCGAAGTCACCCGCTCGGCGCGTGAGCAGCGGGGCACGCCCCCAGACCTCCGTGGCGAATTCTTCGCTGCTGATACCGATCAGACGTGTTTCGAGGACACGGCAGCCGTCGTCGGCCGCCGTGTCCCGAAGAGTCGTGGAGGCGGTGCTCAAACGCCGCCGCCACTCTCGCCGGCTCCGCCGTCCGCGCCGCCGTCGTGGGTGCCGGGGGTGCCGGCTGCTCCGCCGTCCGCGGGGCCTTCGGCTCCGCCGTCCGCGCCGCCGTCGTGGGTGCCGGGGGTGCCGGCCGCGCCGCCGTCCGCGGGGCCTTCGGCTCCGCCGTCCGCGCCGCCGTCGTGGACGCCGGGAGTTCCGGCCGCCCCGCCGTCCGCCGGACCTTCCTGCTGCGTGGGGTCGTGCTCGGGGTGCGCCATGCTTCCTCCTGAAGATCGGACGATCGGGGCAGGATGGTTTCCACTCGCGCCCCGTCGCTTCGCTCTTCCAAGCTCACTTACACGGGTACGGGCGGCAACCGGAGCGGGACGCCCCACCGCTCCGAGCCAGGGCCGCAGAAGGCCTGCCTGTGCACGGACGCGCGTACGCGAGATGACTCACCGACCGACCGACCGACCGACCGACCGACCGACCGACGACCGACCGGCCTACCGTTCCGGGCCCGGCTGCTCGACGCGAAGGCCTGCCAGGAGCCGCCGCCCTCCCGAAGACCCGCTGAACAGGCCGCCCGCAGAGGACGCGCCTACTCTGGATGGAGACACCCGCGAGGTCGGAGGTTGTCATGATCATTCTCGGGGTCATCCTGCTCGTGATCGGTTTCGTTGCCAGCATCTCCATCCTGTGGACCATCGGGATCATCCTGGTCGTCATCGGAGTCATCCTCTGGATCCTCGGGGCGGTGGGGCACGCGGTCGGCGGACGCCGTCACTATTGGTAGACGGCTCGACCGGCTCGACCGGCTCGACCGGCTCGACCCGCGCAGGCGCGGAACGTACCGCTCGCGCTGGCCCGGGCCAGCCTGCCCGCGCAGGCTCGGACCCTGCCACCGCAGATACTCGGAAGGCGTCGCCCGCGCCCCCTCGCGTCAGGCTGCCCATCGGACACTCGGACCAGGCGGCGCGAGGTGTACGGCGGCACCCGCAGGGGTGACGCGCCTGAGCTGACGTTCGAGGGGCACGCAGGGGATCCACCCTGGTGGAGCGGGGTATTCAACAGGCAGCACCCCCGGTTCGGACAGGACGAGGAACCACCTTGCTGCACGGCATCGACGTAAGCGCGTATCAGTCCTCCTACGAAACCGACGGCCTTTCCTTCGTCTTCGTCAAGGCGACGGAGGGCAGTACCTACGTCAACCCCAGGCTCGCCACCCAGACGAAGACGGGTCGCGACGCCGGCCTGGTCGTCGGCTTCTACCACTTCCTCTGGCCCGACAACCTCACGGCTCAGGCCGAGTACTTCGTCACCAAGGCACCCGTGCGGGACGGCGAACTGCTGGCCGTGGACTGGGAGACGACCGGCGACGGCACACGAGCGAGCTGCGCGGAGAAGGACACCTTTCTCCGCGAGGTGAAGCGCCTGCGGCCGCACAACAAGGTCGTCCTCTACACGAACCGCGACTTCTGGCTCAACGTCGACACCACCTCGTACGCCTGCGACGGTCTGTGGATCGCGGACTACGTCGCCGCCGGGCGCCCCCGCGTCCAGGCGGACTGGACCTTCCACCAGTACACCGACAGCCCTCACGACAAGAACGTCGCCGCCTTCGCGGACGACCGCGCCCTGCGTGCCTGGGCCCGTGACTGACCCTGCTGTGTCCGGTCTCCACTGCGTCAGCGGCGGGGCAGAACGGACGTGGTCCGTCCGACGGCGGAGGCCCGCAGCGGAGGCCCGCGTCCCGGTCACGACCGGAAGCACAGGTGGGGCTCGACCTTCGCGTGGTGAAGCCGCGTGATCAAGCGTGTACGGGGAATCGGCCCCGCATGAGGCTGATCAGTGAGCACGGACAGCGCCACCCGCGGGCGAATCGATGGCAACCGTACGCCGCCGCGACCCTGGCCGTAGGAGCGGCCGCGGCGGCCGGGTCCATGGCCGTCGACCCGGACAGCGCCTGGTATCGGTCCCTGAACAAGCCCGGGTGGCAGCCGCCGTCATGGGCCTTCGGCGCCGTGTGGACGCCGCTGTACGGTTCGCTGGCCTTTGCGGGAGGGCGGGCGCTGGACCGGGCGCGGGGGAGGGACCGGCGGGGAGTCGCCGCCGGTCTCGGGGTGGACCTGGCTCTGAACGCGGGGTGGACGTGGCTCTTCTTCGGCTGCCGCAGCCCGCGTGCCGGGGCGGTCGGCACGCTGTTGCTGAACGCCGCCAACGTGGAGCTGATCCGCCGGGTGGGCCGTGCGGACGCCGCGGCCGGCCGCGCTCTCCTCCCGTACGCGGCGTGGTGCGTGTTCGCCACGGCTCTGAACACGTCCATCGCCCGCCGTAACAAGCCGAAGGGGAGTCGGCACCCCGCCGCCTCCCGACGTTTCTAGGACCGTCCCCCCCAAGGCTGGCCGGCCACCTCCGGGACGTCTCGGTGTTCAGCCCAGGCTGGCCAGCCACTGCCAGCCGCCGGTGCCGACGGTGGACGGTGTGCCCGGCCCCGTCGCCGTGCCGGGGAGGAACTCCAGGTTCTCGGCGGTGCCGGAGGTACGCGTGGTCCACAGGTCCGCGAATCCGTCGCCGGTCACGTCGCCGGAGGACACCGCGAGGCGGCGATCGGCGACCGTGAAGGGTCCGCCGGTGAGCCCGGTCCCGTCGGCCAGGTGCTGGTTGCCTCGGCCCGCGTACTGCCGGAGCGTGCCGTCGGCGCGGTCGCGGCCCCACACGTCCGGCCGGCCGTCACCGGTCACGTCGCCGGGCAGGAGCACGTCGAAGCCGGCCCATTCGGCGTCTCCGATGTTCAGCGTGGCGCGCGGTGCGAAGGCGGGCATGCCGTCGACCGCGGGGGCGCCTCGATGGAGCCACAGGCCGGTCACGCTGCGCACGAGGACATCGGGCAGTGCGTCACCGTCGATGTCTCCGGCCGCGAAGGGAGTGATGTGCGTCCAGCCGACAGGGCGACCGCCCATGGCGATCCGGGGGCCGAGTTCGCCGCTGCCCTTGTTCGGATAGACCCACAGGGCGTCGCCGATGCGGGCGAGGACGTCCTCGCGGCCGTCGCCGGTCCAGTCGCCTCGGTGGCTGACAGCGGCGCCGGACCAGCCACCGTTGCCGATCACACGGGCCTGGGCGACGCCGCCGCCACCGGTCCCGGAGTAGAGGCGCAGGGTGCCGTCGTCCTTCACGGCGAGGAAGTCGGGCCTGCCGTCGCCGGTCAGATCGCCTTCGACACCGCTGCCCGGTCGGGGCTCGGGATGGGCGGCGGCGCGCAGCATCAAGTGGTCGGAGAGCGGTACGGAGCCCTCGGGTTGGGGTTCGAAGGCGTCGGCGCGCACGGTGTGGAAGTCCCGGGCGCTCATGAAGACGTGGTCGAACTTCTTGGGTACGGCGTTGACGACGACGGTGGGTTCACCCGAGCGGCACTGGCTCACGCCTTGGGCGAGGCACGCGGAGGTGAAGTGTTCCCGGTCGTTCTCGTCCGCTTCGGCGAAGGGGCCGGTGCCGGGGAGTCCGTGGCGGATGGGATCAAGTACCGGGTCGTACGCCGACGCCGTGCCGGCGTTGAGGTCTCCACCGAGGACGACGGGGAGACCGGCGGCCCACGCGTCGATGTGGGACAAGGCCTCTGAGGATCCGTTGTCCGGTTTGATCGCCTGGTCGAGGTGGGTCGTGCAGACCAGGGTGGTACGGCCGTCGACGGGAGCTCGGGCACAGAGCACCGCGCGGGGCTCCTTCTCGGTGGTCAGGTTCGCCCTGTAGGAGTGGGCCTCCGTGCCTTTGACGAGGACGCCCAGCCCGAAGCGTCTGTCGGTGGACCACGCGGCACAACCGTTCGCCTGCGTGGTCTCGGTCCAGACGGCGGTGTAGCCAGGGAGCGCGTCGCGCAGTGCTGCCCACTGGCCGAAGCAGAGTTCCTGCAGGAGCAGCGCGTCGGTGTCCCAGGCCAGTACCTGCTGCTTCACGGCAGCGGTCCACGTGGGCAGGTCGAGGCTGCTGCGGCAGGCGGCGGAGGCGCCGCAGACGTTGTACGAGAGCGTCCGCACCGGCGGCGCCGTGGCGGGCTCGACGGTGTCGGCGAGAGCCGGCCCCGGGAGCATCGCCGCGGTCAGCAGCATGAGCAGAGCGGTGGTGCGGGCAGCCCACGAGCGGGCTCTTCGGTGAAGCGGGACCGTGACCGGTGACACCAGTGACCTTCCTGACGGCGGGGCCGTCCCAACAGGGGGACGGCAGTTGCTGACGCTGGTACGCATTCTCGGACGATCATGAGGAGCGTGGCCAGGGCGGGTCCCGGAGCCACGGTCGCCGAAGCCTCCGGGCCCGATCAACGGCTCCACGCCGGGCAGTGCCGATCGGTTGTGCCCGCAGCTTGGCCCGCAGGCACACCGTGTGCCGCACCCTTCTTCGTCGGCAGGAGGTTTGAGTGGGGTGATCGGGAGCAGGCGTCGGTCAAGACCAATCCGGTTCATCTAGGAGGAGGTCCCGATGTCGGGTACGGAGAAGAGCAAGGCGCAGGTCGAGCAGGCCAAGGGCAAGGTCAAGGAGGCCGTCGGCCGCACGGTCGGCAACGAGCGGATGACCGCCGAGGGCCACGCGGACCAGGCCAAGGGCAAGGCCCGTGAGGCCAAGGAAGACGTCAAGGACGAATTCCGACGCTGACAGGCCACAACCTGCGTGGCTGGGCCCCGACCTCCCCCTTGGGTCGGGGCCCAGCCACGTGCGGTGAAACACCGCCACGGGTGTCCTCCGCCGGTCTCGGGTCGTCGCTCCCGCCTGCTGCGAGCCAGGTGCGCCGGCCAGCGCTGCGTGACGAAGTGCGGAACCCGACTGCTGGCTCGGCGTTGCGAGATCGAGATGGCCGGTCCTTCGCGTCCCCGGACCGCGCTGACAGATGCCAGAAGCCCCCTGCCCGCCCGTACCGCGCCTCCGGACGGACGGCCAACACTCCCTTGGGATGCCGGCCGACCGCCCCCACTCGCCGCGGGTGCGGTCCTTCGTCGCGTACGGCAGCACGGGGACCGTCGTCCGGTTGACGTTCGACGCCAGAGGCTCCGTGGGGGATGACGTGGAAGGCGTCCTCAGCGCTCTGCGGCAGGAAAGGACACTCGTGCTCTGGACCCGCGTGGGCGACGAAGACAACGACGATCCCCACTGCGCTCTGACCAAGAGATCGCCAGTAGCTCACGATCCAGCGCCGCGATCTCCGCCGGCGTCGCCGCCGCCAACCAGGGTGTTGCCTATACGCGCTGGGCCCGGTGGAGAGGGGCGCGCAGGGCACGGGGGCGCAGGGCGACTCGGGCCGCGTTCGCGCCGGGTGCGCCGTGCACGCCGCCGCCTGGGTGGGCGGCGGCTGAGGCGAGGTAGAGGTGCTTCACCGGTGTCTCGGGGCGGCCGGTGCCGGGGGTGGGACGGAAGACCGTCTGCTGGTGCAGGGCTGTGGTGCCGTTGTTGACGGCACCGCCGTGGAGGTTCTCGTCCATGGCCTGAAGGGTCGGCGGAGCCAGGACACGGCGCGCGCCGATCAGGGCGCGGAAGCCGGGCGCGAGCCGTTCCACCTGGGCTTCGATGCGGTCGGCCATCGCTTCCTGTTCGCGGGGGTCCCACCGGCCGGTGATGCCGTCGGGGCCCGCGTCGGAGACGACGTGCTGCGGGAGATGGGTGTAGGCCCACGCCGATTCCGTTCCCGTGGGCGAGCGGCTGGGGTCCGCGGTGGTCATCTGGCCGAAGAGAACGAACGGTTCGTCGGGTACGTGTCCCATGGCGATCTGGGCGGCGAACCGGGTCAGGCCGTCCACCCCGTCGGCGAGGTGGACGGTACCCGCGCCGACCGCCGCCGGCGCCGTCCACGGCACCGGACCCGACAGGGCCCAGTCGACCTTGAAGGTCGCGAAGTCCCACTGGAAGCGCTCCAGGTCTCGCAGGAGGCGCGGCGGAAGGTTGTCCTCGCCGACGAGTTCCCGGTACAGGGTGGGGGCCGAGGTGTCCGCGAGTACGGCCTGGCGCGCGTCGATGCGCTCGCCGCCTGCGGTTTCGACGCCCACAGCCGTGTTCTCGCGAATGACGACGGACGTGACTCGCTGTCCGCACCGCAGGATGCCCCCACGGCGCCGGAGGCGGCGCACGAGGGCCGCCGTGAGGGCTCCGGCCCCTCCGACGGGCACCGGGAACCCGTGGCTCTGGCCGAGCATCGACATCAGCCAGCCGAAGCCGCCGCTGCCGGCCGCCTCGGGAGCCAGGTCCGCGTGCAGGGCGTTGCCCGCGAGCAGGAGCCGGCCCCCCTCGCCGTCGAATTGTTCCTCGCCCAAGCGTCGTACGGGCAGGGCCAGGCTCCGAACCAGCCTTAGCCCGTCGTGACCCCGGAGTTTCGCGGCCAGCCGCAGCCCCGCGCGGATCGGTGGGAACGGCGTGAACAGAGCCCTGACGATGTCTGGCTCCAACCGGTTCCACATCCGGTACATGGCCTCCCAGGAGGCCCCGTCGCCGGCCGCGAACTGTTCCAGTCCGGAGCGGGTCTCCTCCGGGCCGCGTTCGAGCACCGCGCATCGACCGTCCGCCAGGGGGTGGGCGAGCACGCGTGGGGCGTGACTCCAGCGCAGGCCCTCGGCGGCGAGATCGAGCCCTGCCAGTACGGGGGATGCGGCTGCGAGCGGGTAGAAGGCGCTGAAGAGGTCCGAGACGTAGTCCGGGTGCACTCCGCGGTCACTTCGTACGGCCCCGCCCGGCTCCTCCTGGCCTTCGAGGAGCTCCACGCTCCACCCGGCGTCGACCAGCAGGTTCGCGGCCACCAGCCCGTTGGGTCCGGCACCGATCACCACCGCGTCAGGCACGGCGCACCTCCTCGGGCCGTCGCGCCACCACGGCGGCCGGGCGGTCCGGGCTCCGGCGCCGTAGCTGCAGGGCCGTTTCCCTGCCGGGCTCCTGGTGTCGGACGATTGCTAAGCCCTCGGAGGCCCAGGAAGCAGTCCGAATCGAGTACCGCAGCGGGGTACCCGGGCGGGGTGGCCTCGAACGGGACCAACCCGGACGGGCTCGACGCCCACTCCCCGTAAAAGGTCGGATCGAGGAGTACGGCCCACACGTCCCGAGAGGGACGTCGGACGGGCTCATCACGGACGGCCACGGCGATCCTCCTCGCGGAACGGCGGGTGTACGGCCCCGGGGCGGCCCGTACAGCCCGGCCGGGACGCGGCGTGGGGCCCGCGCGCGCTGGCGGGCCTCGCCCGGTCGCGATGCGGCTACCCCGATCGTCGCGTCTCACGCGATCAGGTCTCGGGGTGCTCGTCGCCCTGTCACAGGCGAGGACTGAGGGTGAGGCGTGGTCCCACCGGGGGAGCCCCTCGCGTAGGCAGGCCTCCGTTCGACAGGAGCATCCTGAGAACAGCTACGGCACCGCGCTGGCGTTCAACGAGTCCGTGATGTGCCGGGTGACGAAGCACTCGGAGCTGCCCGACCTGGTGCACCGCCCGACCTGCCCGACCTGCCCAACCTGGCTGACCCGCTGACTCCCGTCGGCGGTCGGCTCACTGGGACGACAACCAGGCGTCGGTTTCCTCGGGGCGGCCGAATCGCAGGACCCTGAGCTGGGCGAAGCGGGGGTCGTCGACGCGGGTACGAATCTCGCGCCTCCGGGCTCCATGGTGTGACCACGCCCACCAGACCGGGTGTTCCCGGCTCAACCAGCCCGCCCAGGTCTCCCGGTTGCCGCCGTAGAGCGACTCGCGTGTGACGGTGCGTCGGAGAGAGCGACGCAGAACGCGAGGCATGATCGCTCGCCGGCGGTAGTCCAGCCAGACCACTGTGTCTGCCCGGTCCCACAGCAGGTCACGAACCTCCGGATAGCCGAGCGAGTCAATGATCCAACGTGGCCGGGAGGTGAGCCGCGACGTGTCGGCGGAGACGTCGCTGTTGACGGCCCAGCCGGGGCCCGTGAAGTACAACGCGTCCATCTCGTGGAAGGGCAGGCCAAGGCGAACGCTCAAGGCTCGGGCGAGTGTGGACTTGCCCGCGCCCGTACTGCCCACCACCAGGATCCGTTCCACAGGCGCACCCTATCCGGCCCCTCACGACAGTCCCGCCTGACGCAGTGAACTGGCCCGAGCCGCCTGCCTTCCCATAAATGGGGTGCCGTCAGATCGCGGCCGGCCGCGCCGCCTTACGATCTCCCGCATGTCGATCACATCCTCTTCCATACCCGTCCTGCAAGGGCGTGGCGCCGCCGTCCTGACCTGGAGGCAGGACGAACTCGTTCTTGAGCGCCGCGGCGAGACGTTGGCGATCCCCGCGAGGGCGGTTGCCCGAGTCCATGCCGACGCGCGGTGCGTGACCGTCGAGTTGAGGTCGCTCGCGGGGGCGACGCCCTCCGTCCAGCGGATCGAGGACGTGAGCGAGGCGGCGGCCGCCGTCTTCGCGGACGCCGTGAACCCGCTGCTGCCCGCGGCGGTCGAGGAAGTCGATGGCGGCGCCCTGGTCGTCGTGCGGTCCTTCGCCAGAACCAGATTGCAGAGGTTCCGGCGCGGACTCGCGTGGTCCGTGCTCGGGTCGTTGGTCGGGGTCGTCGGCCTGGCGGCGACCCTCGTCGCCACGGTGGACGGTCCCGACGCGAAGGGCAGCGCCTTCGTCAGCGGGATCGCCGGTGGCCTCACCGTGCTGCTCACCGGGCTCGCTGTGGCGTGCATCGGATCGTCGCTCCACGAGCGTCGCCTGCGCCGGCACGGCGTGACCGTTGTCGCGGCGCGGACCGACAGGCCGAGGGTGTACCAGTACGAGGACGGCTCCGGCACGACCCGATACCTCTCACACCTGAGCGCGGCACCGTTCGAGCAGGTCAGTTACCACCCACAGGACACGACGGACGTGCTCGTACCCCGAACTCCGTTCGCGCGGATCCTCGATGTCTCGATGGCTTGGCTTTCTGTCCTGGCCGTGCTCTGCACGGCCCCGCTGACGATCTGGATGGTCGTCGAAGCGCTTGGCTGACCCGTTTCCCCGGAGACGTCGTTCCCACGGGGAGGAGATGCCGCCCGGGACCGTACCCGTACCCGTACCGGTGCCGAGGACGGCCGCACCCGTCGGCCGATCCGGCGGTCTGCGAGTCGGACGGCGCTCCGGTTGCCGTACGGAGGAACCCGGCCGGCCCGGATGTGACCCTTCGGCATGCGATCCTTTCGACCATGACGATGCGACGCCGGAGTCAGGCGGAACGAGACGCGCTCACGGTGGAGATGGGATACGCGCTGCTGAGCGCATGCTTCCTCGGTGCCGTCATGTTCGCGACGATCGCCGGTCCGGTAGCCGTCTGGGACCTCCCTCGCACTGTCGAGAAGTTCCTTCTGACCGCCGGAGCTTGGGTGGGTGGAGTCCTCGCGGTGCTCCGGGTCATCCATGTCCTCTGGCGATACGGGCGGCCCCGTTAGGGCCTGTCTCGCAGATCAGGCCGGATCAGGCTGGATTGGGCTGGATTAGGCCGGATCGGGCTGGATCGGGTCGGATCAGCAGGACCAGGCAGGCCGGGCCCGACCGATTCCGCTCCCGGAGCTGCGGCCGTGGCCGTGTTTCACCTTCGTCCTGGACATCGGCGCCGAACCACCCTGCTGCGGTCCATCCCCCCTCGCGCGGACGCCTCGTCCCGTAGGCGCCACTCTCTCCGATGTAACGCCTGCTACATTTCCAATCGTGACCCATGCCGAGCAGGCGACACGGTGGCTGATCCTCGTGATCAAGCTGCCCGCGGACCCGTCCCGCCACCGAGTGGCCGTATGGCGGGAGTTGCGCAAGATCGGCGCACTCTCGCTGGGGCAGGGCATCTGGGCCGTACCGGAGGTGCCGGTCTTCGCGGACGGCGTGCGGCGTGCCCTCGAACTGACCGACGGGGCAGGTGGCCAGGGTGTGACGCTCCAGGCCTCCGGACGTACGGACGAGGACGCGTCCCGCTTCCGGGAGATGTTCACCGCCGCCCGATCGGCGGACTGGGCGGAATTCCTCGCGGACTGCAACAAGTTCGAGGACGAGATCGCCAAGGAGATCCGCATCGCCAAGTTCACCCTGGCCGAGCTTGAGGAAGAGGAGCAGAGCCTGGAGCGGTTGCGGCGCTGGCACCGCGATCTGACCGCACGGGACGTCTTCGGTGCCCCGGAGGCCAACGAGGCCGGGATACGGCTCAAGGAGTGCACGGCCGTCTGCGAGGAGTACGCCGAGCGCGTCTTCACCGCCCTGCACACCAGCGACGAGGAGGCCACGTGAGCACCGCGCCCATAGCCGCGGCCGCCCCGAGGTCGGCCATGTGGCCGCTGTACGCCGCGGGGTTCACCACCGCCTTCGGCGCCCACGGCATCGCCGCCAACCTCGGCGGGTTCTCCGAGGACGCCGTCACCTCGCTCCTCGTCCTCGGCGGACTGCTCGCCCTGTACGACGGTGCCGAGGTCCTGCTCAAGCCCGTCTTCGGCTCGCTCGCCGACCGGATCGGCGGCAAGCCGGTCCTCCTCGGAGGCCTGATCGCCTTCGCCGCCGCCTCCGCGCTGTACGCGATCGCCGACAGCCCGGGCTGGCTCTGGGCCGCCCGCCTCGGCCAGGGCGCGGCCGCCTCCGCGTTCTCCCCCTCGGCCTCGGCGCTCGTCGCCCGCCTCAACCCGGCGGCCAAACGTGGCCGCGCGTTCGGCAGTTACGGCTTCTACAAGTCCATCGGCTACACCCTCGGCCCGCTCCTCGGCGGAGTGCTCGTCTGGGCGGGTGGCCTGCGCCTGTTGTTCACGGTCATGGCCCTGTGCGCGGCCGGCGTCGCCGTGTGGGCGGCGCTCGCCGTACCCGTCGTACCGCCGCTGCCCCGCAAGCGTCAGACGGTCGCGGACCTTGCCCGCCGCCTGGCCGACCGGTCCTTCCTCGCCCCGACCGCCGCGCTCGCCGCAGCCACCGCCGCGCTCTCCGTCGGCGTCGGCTTCCTGCCCGTCTCGGGAGCCGCCGCCGGGCTCGGGACCGTCGCGACCGGCGCCGCCGTGTCGGTCCTCGCCGCCACCGCCGCTGTCGTCCAGCCCAGAACCGGCCGCGCGTTGGACGCCGGCCGCCTGACCACCCGTACCGGACTGCTCACCGGACTGCTCGTCACCGCCGTGGGCCTCGCCGCCGCGGTGCTCCCCGGCCTTGCGGGAGTCCTGCTGGCCGCCGCTCTCATCGGCACCGGCACCGGACTGATCACCCCGCTCGGCTTCGCCGCCCTCGCCGCCTCCACACCGGAGGAGCGGATGGGCCAGACCATGGGGTCGGCCGAACTCGGCCGCGAGCTCGGCGACGCGGGTGGCCCCCTCCTCGTCGCCGGTGTCGCGACCGTCGCGACCCTCACCACCGGTTACGCGGTCCTCGCCGCCCTCCTGGCCGCGGGCCCCCTGCTGGCCCTGGCACGCCGCCCGCGCGCGGCACCGGTGGGGGAGTAGTTCCACGTTCCTGCTCGGGTGCCGTTCGCCGCCGACGGCATCCGGATCAACGGAATCTCCTGCCCGGCGTCAAGGCAGCGGGGAGAACGGGAGGTAGTCCGTGTCCAGGCCGGAGGGGATCGTGGCGTAGCTGCCCTCGGGCAGTTCGTTCCACACACCGGGCAGGTCGCCCAGGGGCTCCGAGACCACGATGCGGGTCTCGTCGGAGATCTCCCTGAGATAGTGCAGTTCCGGGTGGAGGCTCCGGACCGTTTCGGCCCTGCTCGTGTAGAAGAGCGAGCGTGGGCGCCCCCGACTGGCGTAGCGGAAGGCCCACACGCGCTCTCCGTCGCTCACCGCCACCGTCATCTGCAGGGGATCGGGTACGCCGTGTTCGCGGCCGAGACGTTCCACCAGGCCCGCCATGCGGGCCACCGCGCCCGGGACGTCCTGGTCGAGGCCGAAGGTGACCGCCAGGTAGAACATCACCTCGGAGTCGGTCGAGCCCTCGATGGACGGAAAGAGGGCCGGATCGACCGCCATGCAGAGATCGCGCTGCAGCCGGGGGAAGTCGGCGATGGCTCCGTTGTGCATCCACAGCCACCGGCCGTGGCGGAAGGGGTGGCAGTTGGTCTCCTGGATCGCGGAGCCCGTGGAGGCGCGGACGTGGGCGAAGAACAAGGGCGAACGGAGGTGCGCGGCGAGCTCCCGCAGGTTGCGGTTGCTCCAGGCAGGCCCGACATCCCGGAAGACCGCCGGAGTCCCGTCGCGATCGGGCCCGTACCAGCCGATGCCGAATCCGTCCCCGTTGGTCGACTCGACGCCCAGCCGCGCGTGGAGACTCTGATTGATGAGGGAGTGCTCGGGGGCGTACAGCACGCTGTCGAGCAGCATCGGCGTACCCGAGTAGGCGAGCCAGCGACACATCCGCGTCATCCCCTTCCGGACTCTGTTCCGAGCGTACGCCGGTGACGCCCGGCCCCTCGGATCGGAGGTCGGATGAGAGGCCGGGCCGGGTGGCGGGGCGAGGAGCGGAGCAGCACGGAAGGCAGGGCTGACCTGGGCTCGGGCTCACCGCGCGGAGCGGGGTACGCCGGGGAGAGAGCGCGAGCGGCAGCCGACTCGCTGGACGTACCCACAGCGGGTGATTGATCCCGGATCATACGGGTACGCGCAGGTCATCGGAGTTCCGCTGAGGCCCGTCGGCCTGGTGCGTGGATGTGGGTCCGTGGATCCGGGCTCCGAGGTTTCCGGTGGCCCCGTCCGCGACCGCGCGGCCTCGGCCGTCTGCGGATGTCCCGGGCAGGTCGAGACGGCGGCGCGGGCAGCCTGTGCGAGTCAGACGGACGGGCAGCCTGCGGGAGCCAGCCGATGGGCAGCCCGGGCGAGCCGGACGGACGGCCCCCGCGACCGCTGACGGCGGAAGGCCCAGCGGAGGACGAGCGAGCCACATCGGGAGTCGCCCGGACCGGCTCGCGTAGACCCGGCCGCATTCGGATGGAAGGAATCTCGCTCATGACGACGTCATCACCCACCCTCCTCGGCCCGGGGAGCGCCCTCTCCGAGGTCTTCGCGCTCGCCCAGCAGCTGCGTGCCGACTCCGTCCGGGCCAGCACCGCCGCGGGCTCCGGCCACCCCACGTCCAGTCTGTCGGCGGCCGACCTCATGGCGGTCCTGATGACCCGGCACCTCCGGTACGACTGGGACGAGCCCGAGAACCCGGCGGGTGACCACCTCATCTTCTCCAAGGGGCACGCGTCGCCGCTGCTCTACGCCATGTTCAAAGCGACGGGCGCCATCACCGACGACGAGCTCATGACGACCTATCGCCGCTTCGGGCACCGGCTCCAAGGCCACCCCACTCCCGTACTGCCCTGGGTCGACGTGGCCACCGGCTCCCTCGGGCAGGGCATCGCCTACGGGGTCGGGATCGCTCTGGCCGTCCGGGAGCTGGAGAGAAGCCCTGCCAGGGTGTGGGTGCTGTGCGGCGACAGCGAGACGGCCGAAGGATCCGTCTGGGAGGCCCTCGACAAGGCGGGTCACCACCGGCTGTCCCACTTCGTCGCCCTCATCGACGTGAACCGCCTCGGACAGTGCGGCCCTACCGAGCTGGAATGGGACACCGACGCCTACGCCCGCCGTGTCGAGGCGTTCGGCTGCAGGGCGATCGTGGTCGACGGCCACGACCTGGAGGCGATCGACAGTGCCCTGACCACCGCCGGGGACGGGCAGGCTCCCACGGTCGTCGTCGCCAGGACCGTCAAGGGCCGGGGTGTGGCCGAGGTCGCCGACAAGGGCGGCTGGCACGGCAAGCCCCTGCCCGAGGACATCGCGGAGCGCGCGGTCGCCGAGCTCTCCGGCGACCGGGACCTGCGCGTGCGCGGCCCCCGGCCGCCCGACGCCTCGCCCGTCGCCTCGCCCGGCGACGCTCCGCGAGACGGGGCGGCGGAACCGCCCCGCTACGCCGTGGGGGACAAGGTCGCGACCCGGGTCGCCTACGGCGCCGCTCTCGCGGCCCTGGGGGCTCGCCCCGACGTCGTCGCCCTGGATGCCGAGGTCGGGAACTCCACCCACGCCGAGGATTTCGGCAAGGCCCACCCCGAGCGGTACTTCCAGACCTACATCGCCGAACAGCAGATGATCGCCGACGCCGTCGGCATGGCCGTGCGCGGCTTCCGCCCCTACGCCACCACCTTCGCCGCCTTCCTCACCAGGGCCCACGACTTCCTCCGCATGGCAGCCGTCTCACAGGTCACGATCGCCGTGTGCGGCACCCACTGCGGCGTCGAGATCGGTGCCGACGGCCCCTCGCAGATGGGCCTGGAAGACCTCGCCATGATGCGCGCGATCCGCGGATCCACCGTGCTGTACCCGAGTGACGCCACCTCCGCGACGGCTCTGACCATCGCCATGGCCGACGTGGAGGGGATCTCGTACCTCCGCGCCACCCGTGGCGCGTACCCGGTCCTGTACGCCCACGGCGAGGGATTTCCGGTCGGCGGATCCAAGGTCCTCCGTAGCGGCGAGAACGACGAAGTGACCCTGATCGGAGCCGGGGTCACCCTCCACGAGTGCCTGGCGGCCTTCGAGGAGCTGGCGAACGAGGGCATCCAGGCCCGTGTGGTCGACCTGTACTCCATCAAGCCGATCGACACCCAAACGCTCGCCCGCGCGGCCCGCGAGACCGAGGCGCTCGTCGTCGTCGAGGACCACCACCCGGAAGGCGGCATCGGCGAGGCGGTCCTGTCGGCCCTTGCCACGACGGGAAGCCGTCCGGCCTTCGCCCACCTCGCCGTCACAGGCCTGCCGGGATCGGGCACGACCGACGAACTCCTCGACGCCGCCGGGATCTCCCGCACCCACATCACCCGCGCTGCCCGCACGCTGCTGGACCGGTGGGAGGCATGACCACGCTGAGGGCAGGCGGGGGACGGACGCCGGGCGGCCGGGACGGGGAGGGCAGGTCGGAAGCAGACCCCGGAGTGCCGGGACGCTACGGCAGACCCGTGATGCACCTGTGGTGCACCCGCGACGACCGCTCCGCCTGACTCAGCGAGTGCCAGGTCAGAGGCGTACGACGATCAGGGCGATGTCGTCGCGGGCGCCGCCCGCTACACCGAGGCGGGCCAGCAGCGTGTCGGCGAGACGGTCCGGGTCGGTGCGCGCGTGGCTGGTGAGGGCGTCGACGAGTCGGTGCAGCCCGGCGTCGATGTCCTCGTCGCGGCGTTCGATGAGCCCGTCGGTGTAGAGCACGAGGGTGTCGCCGGAGTTGTAGGGGAGGGCGGCCTGCGGACGGGTGACGTGTTCAGGGCGGGCGCCCAGCGGCGGGTCGGTCGCCTCGACGAGCAGATCGTAGGTTCCGTCGGGGTGCAGCAGAACGGGCGGGGGGTGTCCGGCACTGCTGTAGGTGATCCGATACTGACGCGTGTCGATCACGGCCTGGAAGGCGGTGGTGGCCAGCGCGCCTTCGACCGATCGGGAGTACAGGCCGAGTACTTCCAGCGACCGGGCCGGCTCGTGGACGGCTCGGACGGCGGCGCTCAGGGCACTGCGCAGCATGCCCATCACGGCAGCGGCCTCCAGACCGTGGCCGACGACATCGCCGACCGCGACGCCGAAGCGGCCGTCGGGGAGATCGACCACGTCGAACCAGTCGCCGCACACGTTCAGCGACCCGACCGCGGGAAGGTAACGCACCGCGACATTTTGGTACCGGTCCAGGTCGGGCGAGTGCAGCATGGCTTCCTGCAGGGTGACGGCGACCTGTCGTTCGCGGGCGTGTGCCTGGCGCAGCTCCTCGTTCAGCCGCTGCAGCTCCCGTGCCCGCGCGTACAGCTCGGCCTCCATCACCTGTCGCCTGGCCAGCACTCCTCCGGCCGGCCCGGGCGGGCGGGAGCGGACGAAGTCGGTCACGTCCTCCACCCGGTGGATGATCCACGCCACCTGCCCGTCCGGACCCAGTACGGGGGTGTTGATCGGCGACCACCACCGCTCCTCGAACGTCCCGGGCCGGGCCACGACGGGGATGCCGTACTTCTGTACCGCCATCGTGTCCGGTTGCCTCGACCTCAGGACCCGCTGCAGCGAGGCGTTCAGATTCCGCACCCCGTCCGCGTTCGGGTCCGCCGGGTTGTCCGGGAACGCGTCGAACAGGTGCTGGCCGACCAGGTCCCGCATGCTCCGGCCGGTGGCGTGGAGGTAGGCCTCGTTGACAGCGACGATCACCAGGTCGGGGCCCAGCACCAGATACGGACTGGGCGTGGCCGCGAACAACGCCGCGTGGTCGATGTCCGTTCCCACGGGCCTCCACCGGTCCTTTCAGCCGCCCAGCTGCCAGCTGTGGATGCGCGCGGCACCCGGCTCCGCATCGTCCCTGCGGCTGACAGCGATCACCGCACGCCACACCCTTCTCCGGCCGACACCCTCGCGGCAGACACACCGTTCCCGTCCACCGAGACGGCCACGCCCGGTAGCGATGACAGCCACAACCGTCACCGCCTCCTCACCCGAACCGTCCGATGAGAAACGGCTCCATCCACGGCGCACCTGCTCCCAGCCTCACCCCTCCGGCCTCGCGGCGCGACACGATCGCCGTGGGGAGCACCGGGTGCCCCGGGGGGCGCCACAAACAGCCGCGCGGTGCCGGCCGCCGCGCTTCGCGCTACGAGGCGACAGTCCTGGTCGCGGCGATCAACAAGTGGCCGTCAGCCTTCACTGAGAAGGCATCGGGGTCCACGGCAACGCCTCCCGCCATCCCTGTCGATCGTGCGCCCAGTCCATCATCACCTTGGCGGTCGACTCTTCAGGGCCGAACACTTCGTGGAGCCTCGGAACGTGGGCCTGGTAGTGCTTGTCCTCACTGCCTTCGCGGTACTCGACCTGGTAGCTGAGGTCGTCGTTCAGGTACACCTGAATGTAGTGCTGATCCACGGGCTCCAGATCGAGTCTCTTCAGGATCACGAACCGGTGCGACAGATTCATCTCGGACAGCAGGTCGTGCAGAGCCTCCTCGGTCGGATCGTCCACGGCACGACCGCCCGCTTCAACTACACGCAGCAATGGCTTCAGCATGCACGCGACTGTACCGACCCACAGGACTCAACTGCCCAGCGGCGTATTTCCGCAACAGGCCCTCGGGCGGTGGGCCTGTGCGGGCGATCTCCCGGGCGAGGCCCGGATCGTCACCCCAGGTCATCGGGCAGACTGCACGCAGTTCAAGCCGGTCCTGGAGAAGATCCGCGTCCCCGAGTTCGGGCCGCTCTGGAACCACCACCTACGCACCGGCGCGGGCCATGAGCAGCGGCTGGAAGAAGCCGGTCTCCTGCGGCATCCGCCACGCGAAGTCGACGAACCCGGCCTCGGCGGCGAGGTCGGCCAGCCGTTCCTGGCCGAGTGCCCAGTAAGTGGTCCGGCGGACCTGGACACGCCATTCGTCGCCTGCCGGGAGGAGTTGGAAGTGTTCCAAGTCGTAGTGCTCGCCGTCGTCGTGCCAGTGCCAGAGCTGGAAGGTGACGGTTCGCTCGCCTCCGTCGGCGCCGTCGGCGGTCCCATGGACCTGTGGAGGCGTCGAATTCGGGCGGTCCCGCAGCAGGTCGTCGTAGGGACGTGTGCTGACCAGGAGCAGGCCGTCGGGACGCAGCACGCGGCGCATCTCGGCCAGGGCGGTGCGCACATCCCGCTCGGTCAGCAGGTGCGGCAGCGAGTTGTCGGCGCAGACGACGACATCGAACTGTCCATCGGCGAAAGGGAGGCGTCGCATGTCGGCGGCCACCGTGCGCAGGCTCATGTCCCGGCGTGCGGCCTCACGGGCGGCGCGGGCGGCGGCGCGCGGGCTGAGGTCGCTCCCGGTGACGCGGTGCCCGAGCAGCGCCAGGCCGATGGACTGCGTACCGATGCCACAGGAACAGTCGAGTACCGCCGCACGATCCTGGCCGATCAGGGCGCCCAGGGCATCCCCCTGCCGACCGATGCTCGCGTCCCAGTCCGAGTAGATCAGGTGGTAGTCGTCGGCCAGTTCGTCGTAGAAGCGGGTCACTGATGTCTCGGACATGGCCCCGAGGCTACCGCGCTGATTTCCCGGAGGTACCGGTCACCTCCGGGGCCGGCACGGACACCCTCACCGACGTCAGAGGCAGGCTTCTCAGCATCCTGACGCCGGCCCCGCCCCCGTTCCGCTTCTGCACGGCTCGCTAGGGTCCCACCCACCTCTTGAGCCGGCGAGAGGGGAGAGGGGCATGGGTGATCGGTGCGGGCACGGACCACCCTGCCTCGTCGGGTCGTCACCGCAGTCCGCCGTACGCGGCCATGACGATCTCCATGCCGCGATCGTCCTCCTGCTGGTCGCGGTCGATCATCTGGTTCATGACGTAGGCCACCGTCATGCGTGCGTCGGGGTCGCCCACGACCAGTGAGCCGCCCCAACCGCCCCAGCCGAAGGTGTTGCCGAACCTGCCGAAGCCCGCCGTCCAGGACATCGGCGCCCGCAGGACGCGGTCGTCGCCGCGGAACACCTCCTTCCACGCGGGCGCACAGCCCTGGGGGGACAGCAGTCGCACACCGCCGACCGATCCGTGGTTCGCCAGTACCGACTGGACGAGGGCGACGGACCGAGCGTTGCCGAAGCCGTTCACCGCCGGGATCTGCGCGCGGCGCCACGCAGCGGAATTGACCTCCCTGACCCGGATGGCGGCACCGGGGTGTTCCCGGCGCGTGCCATCCGGCCCGGTCGGCGGGGTGGAGGCGTACTCGTCGGTCAGAGACGGGGGAGGGACGAGTGGTGCGACGCGGTGGTCATGTTCGGGGGAGAGGCCGATGTGGAAGTCCGCGCCCAGCGGCCCGGCCACCTCCTCGGCGAAGAACTCGCCGAGGCTGCGGCCGGAGACACGGTGGACGATCTCACCGACCAGGAACCCGAAGGTGAGCGCGTGATAGCCGGCGGCCGTTCCCGGCTCCCATTCGGGCGCCTGCGCGGCCAGTCCTGCCACCACGCTCTCCCAGTCGTACAGGTCCTCGACCGCCGTCAGCCCGGACAGGTCCGGCAGCCCTGCGGTGTGCGACAGCACGTGTCGTACCAGCACGCGCTCCTTGCCGGCCTGGGCGAACTCGGGCCAGTAGGCCGCGACCGGTGCGGACAGATCGAGCCGGCCGCGATCGGCCAGAATCAGTGCGCACAGGGCGGTGATGTTCTTGGTGGTCGAGTTCACGCACGTGAGGGTGTCGCGCTCCCATCCGACGCGACGGTTCGTGTCGGCGAACCCGCCCCAGAGGTCGACCACCGCCTCACCGTCGATGTAGACGGCCGCAGAGGCGCCCCCATCGCCCTGGTCGAGCAGAGCCGCGAGTGCCTCACGGACGGCGGCGAACCGAGGCTCGGTGAATCCCTGGATTTCGGTCATGCGTCAAGCCTCAAGCAGCGGCAGGGTTCCCAGCCCGACAATTCCCGTACCGGTTCTGTCGGGCCGGGCCCGATCAGTTCGTCTCTACTCCATCAAGGTGGCCCTACGACCGTGCTGTGGAACGACGACCCCACCGACGGACCCATGCTCCAGAATTGCCTCCTATCGGCATCTGTCCCCATGCGACGCCGGCGGACCGTTCGTCGAGCCGGTGGGTCACGGCGGCCCGGTCGGCACCCGATCCTGCGGCGAGGAGGAGGCTGATACGCGTGCTGGAACGGCTGAATCAGGCGATGGAGCACCTGGAGGCCTGCCTGGACCAGAAGGTCGACATGGCCGAGGTGGCCCGGATCGCCGCGATGTCGGAGTACCACTTCCGGAGACTGTTCTCCGCGCTCGCCGGCATGCCGCTCCCGGTCTACGTGCGGCGCCGGCGGATGACGCTTGCGGGGGCCGAAGTACTGGCCGGGGAGCTGACGCTGCTCGATGTCGCCGTGCGGTACGGGTACGGCTCGGGCGAAGCGTTCGCGCGGGCGTTCCGGTCGGTGCACGGCATCGGGCCGGGGGAGGCCCGGCGTACGGGCGCGGTGCTCACGGCCCAGCCTCGGATGTCCTTCCGTGTAGTCGTCGAGGGCAGTACGGCCATGCGCTACCGGGTCGTGGAGAAGGAGTCGTTCCGGGTGGTGGGCAGGAGGGCCCGGGTGCCTCTCGTGCACGAGGGCGTCAACGCGGCCGCGGAGGCACACGTGGAGAGCCTGGACAGCCGGGCGATCGTACGGATGAAGAGTCTGGTCGGAGTGGAGCCCGAGGGGATCCTGTCGGCGGTGGTGCACCTGACCGACAGCCGGGAGGAGGGCGCCGAGGTGGACTACTGGGTGGGCGTGGCGACCCACCCCGGGACGGCTGCCGAGGAGCTGGACGCCCTCGACGTGCCGGCGGGGACCTGGGCGGTCTTCGACAACCACGGTCCCTACCCGAGCGCACTCCAGGAGCTGTGGCGGGATGTGTTCACGCAATGGTTCCCCTCGAACCCCTACGTGACCAGGCCGGGTCCGGAACTCCTGCGGACGCGGCCGGTCGAGGTCGGCATGGAGACCGACTCGCAACTGTGGGTCCCGATCGAGCGGGTGGCTTAGTCCGCTGGAGCCTGTGGTGCTCACGGGTGCGGAGCTCTGGTTCGCCCGTACGCAACCCCACACCGCCTTGTGCGGACAGGAACCGCGCCAACCGTGTGCCCCGAAGATGCCCAACCGGTTGCCCCGCGGGCGAGGTGAGGCGAGGTGGGAGGTGAGGCGAGGTGGTAGGTGAGGCGAGGCGGGAGGCGGGACGTGGTGGGAGGTGGGGCGAGGCGAGAGCGAACGATCCTTCAGAGGCTTTACGGGTGACATCCACTGGTTCCCGGCCCCGCGTGCCCCGCCGTCGCAACCCGCTTCACCAGCATGTGCCCCGTGATTCCATCCCATCTGCTCGGTGCACTCAGCGCCCTCGCACTCCTCGCCCCGGCCACCGCGCACGCGGCCCCCGTCCCTCTCGCACCTCCGGCTCCGGGGCGGCCGGCGGACTTCTTCACCGACCTTCCCAAGGGCGGTGACCTGCACAACCACCTCTCCGGCGCGGTCTCCACCGAGTTCCTGATCGAACTGGCCACCGACGACGGCCTGTGCATCACGACGGACACCACGACCGCGGTGGCGCCCCCGTGCGGCCCCGGCACCCGGCCGGCCGGCGACGCCGTCACCGATGCCGCGTTCCGCCAACAGGTGATCCGGGCCTGGTCGATGCAGGACTTCCCGGCCGACGGCAACGGCCACGACCACTTCTTCGCGACCTTCGGGAAGTTCGGTGAGGTGACCTGGCGCCACCCCGGCCGGATGCTCGCCGAGGTGGCCAACACGGCCGCACGGCAGAACCAGTTCTATCTGGAGACGATGATCTCCCCGGCCTCCGGTCAGGCACGTGACCTCGCCGACAAGGTCGGCTACGACGCGGACCTCGACCGCATGCACGACAAGCTCCTCGCCCAAGGGGCCCTGGACGCGGTCGTCCGCCAGGCCCGCGCCGACGCGGACACCACCGACACCGAGTTCCGCACCGCCGCGCACTGCGGCACCCCCCGACCCGACGCGGCCTGCTTCCTGCCCTACCGGTGGATCTCGCAGGTCGCCCGCCTCGGCACCCCCGAGCGGGTGTTCACGCAGATGGCCCTGGGTATGCGGCTCGCCGAGCGCGATCCGCGCTTCGTCGCCGTCAACCTCGTCCAGCCCGAGGACGGTGAGGTCGCCCTGCGCGACTACCGCCTTCACATGCGGATGCTGAACTACCTCAAGACGCAGTACCCCAAGGCGCACATCACCCTGCACGCGGGGGAGCTGGTGCCCGGGCTGGTCAAGCCCGAAGACCTCACCTTCCACATCAGGGAGGCCGTCCAGACCGGCCGCGCCGAGAGGATCGGGCACGGCGTGTCCGTCCTGCACGAGGACCGATGGCCCTCCCTCATGCGTGACATGGCCGGCCGACGCGTCGCCGTCGAGGTCCCCTTCCACAGCAACGAGCAGATCCTGCGCGTCTCCGGCGCGGCGCATCCCTTCGCGACCTACCGCCGCCACGGCGTACCCGTGGTCCTGGCCACCGACGATCCGGGCGTCTCCCGCATCGAGATCACGGACGAGTACCGCCGCGCGGCAGACATGTACGGGCTGCGCTACCCGGAACTGAGGGACCTGGCCCGGGCCTCCCTGGAGCACTCCTTCCTGCCCGGCCGCGGCCTGTGGAACGACGACATCCGCACCGGCTACCGGCCGGTCGGCCCCTGCGCCGACGAGCGCCAGGGCAGCGGACGCCCGGCCGATCGCTGCGCCGGTTTCCTGAAGCGCAACCTGAAGGCACAGGTCCAGTGGCGGCAGGAAGCCGCCTTCCGCCGCTTCGAGGCCACCCACGCCCGCACCACCCGCCCCGGCGGCAACCGCTAGCCGGCGGGGCCCGACCGTGACCAACCGTTGTTCGCCCGGCCCCGGGCCGTACCCAACCGTCGGTCGGTCGGGCCCTCCGCCGCACCACCCCGGAGCGGGCAGGACGGCCACCGCGAACCCCACCATCGTCGTCCCGCGCGACCTTCAGCGCGCCCGCACCACGGCGCGTGAGGGCCTCGCCCGAGGGGAATCACGGCGGGGTGAAGACAACGGGGTACGGACGAGGTTGGTACCGAGGACGGCTGCCCGGCTGGTTACGGGGGCTGGTCGTCCTCGCGGCCGCCTGGGGCGTCCTCCTCTGTGGTCAGCAGGTGGCCGACGGATACGGCGCCACCTTGGAGTACCGCGACGCACCGGCCTGCGCGGCCGGCAGCGGTGAAGGCGGCGCGGAGTGCGTGCGGCGCGAGACAGGTACGGTGCTCGACCGCCGGACGGGCGAGCACTGCACCTCCAACGGCACCAGCGGCGGCACCGCGGCCGGCACCACCATCGGCGGCGGAGGAGGCATGGCCACAGCCGGTGGCAGCACGGGCGGTGTCGTGGCCGGCGGAGTGACCACGGGGGGCGGCGGTGGCACCACGTGCACCCCGTACTACGACATCGAGGTCGAGTGGCTCGCTCGCACCGCCTGGCTGTCGGTGGGGTCGCCCACGTACCGAGAGGTGCGAACGGGCGACCGGGCCGAACTCCGTTTGTGGCGCGGTGAGGTCGTGGCGCTGGGAGTACGCGGCCACAGCCACTCCTACGCGCCCTCCTCGCAGCGCGGGGTTCTCCCGTGGCTCGCTGTCGGCTGCCTGATTCTGGCGGCGGGCGCCTGGGCGGTGGTGAGCGGACGGCTCTCGGGCCTCCTGGCCTTCCCCACCTTCGGCTGGTTGTTCGTGGCGGCCGGGGTCGGATGGCTCGGAGCCCTGGCGCTGTTCGGAGGACACCCTGTGACCTGGGCGTTCGCGCTCGCGTGGACGGGATTCGCGGTCTTCTGGACGGTGAGCGCATGGCGGACGGGGTGAGACCCGGCCGTCGTCGCGCACGTACGGAATGAGTGTTCGTTCAAGCGGCGGCGGACTGCCTGGAGATCAGGAGATGGTCTGCGCGACACCGTCCTGGCGGGAGGCGGGAGGCGGGAGGCGGGAGGCGGGAGGCGGGCGCGGGCAAGGTGCCGGTGGATAAGTTCACGAGCTCGGTGCCCGACGGAAGGATGCACGAGCGCGGACGAGCCCGAGGAAGCGCGGGAGCGGTCAGGTGCGAGGATGCGGTCGTGATGGATGCGATCGATGCCGTGGACTGGGGTGCCATACGGGGCCACCCCGACTGGTACGAACCGGCTCGCGCCGCACGCGGTCTGCGCGCGCTGGCCGGTGCGACGAATCTGGTGGCAGCGGCGGACGCCGGCTCTCTGCTCGGCGGTGGCGGAATCGTTCACGGCCACAGCGGCGCGGTGTTCCCGGCGGCTGCGGTCGCGACCCCTCTGCTCCTGGACATCGCTCAGCAGGGCCACCCGGCGGCGCGGGACGCCGCGTTGGTGCTGATCGACGAGGCGTTGTCCTTCCACCCCCACGCCGAGTACACGCGCGTCACGACGTCCTACGGCACGGCAGTCCCGATCTGCTGCACCATCGCTCACCAGCTGCGAGCCCGCACAGCGTTCCTGGCGGGGCTGGGCAAGCAGGGCAGGGCACTGCTTGCCGATGCCGCCGAGCACTGGCGTTTCGACATCCAGGAGTGCGTCGCCGACGAGGAGGGCACCGCGGCCTTCGGGACCCTGGCAGGCCGCTTCCCGGACGGCGTACATGCGGGGGAACTGCACTCCGGGGGTGAGATCGTCGTACTGGACGAGGTCGCCCTCGAATACGCGCCCGTGGACGGCTCCCCTGAAGCGTGCCTGAGGGTGAGGGGATCACGTCGCAAGGAGCTGCCGGCGTGTGCCGTCCTGCTCCCTGCGCAGTGCGGCGAACGAGTGCACTGACCGAGACTCTGGGCTTCACACGGGATTCCATCCCCCTTTGTCGGGTGCTCGGGCATCAGTCGTGCGGCGCGGTTTCGGCAGCTGTCCGCGCGGACGAGAGGGGCGAGGGGCTGCCCGCGCACATCCAGTACATCGCCGACGAGATCAAGCCCGCCATCGACCGCTCGGTCGAGGGCGCCGCGCGGATCGACGCGACGATCGACGCACAGGTGCGGCGCGTACGTTCCAGGCTTGCGGCGGAGAACGACCTCGCCGCGAGGATCGCGGCCGGGAAGCTGGCTGTCGTCGGGGCCAGATACGAACTGACAACCCAGCTTGTTCACCAACTCGTCTGACCCACCCGTGCCGTGAGCCAGGACCACCATCCACCGTGCCGGTGAACCACGGGCATGCTGCTGTGCCGGTCTTCACGCTCTCGTCGACGCAACAGCCCACGGCAACGAGTGGATCCACCCGCCGGGGGAGACGAGCAAGGCCCCTGTTATCGTGCGCCGATGTCAACGATTCGGCAGTTCCAAGTGACCTTCGACTGCGCGGAACCCGCGCGCCTCGCCGCCTTCTGGTGCGAAGTGCTGGGGTACGTCGTCCCGCCAGTCCCGGAGGGCTTTGCCACGTGGGACGAGTACCACGACTCACTGCCGCCCGAGGACGAGGTCTACTTCGCGTGCACTGATCCCTCGGGTGTGGGCCCGCGCGTGCTCTTCCAGCGAGTTCCCGAAGGCAAGGTCGTCAAGAACCGGGTCCACCTTGATGTGCGGGTCGGCACAGGGCTCGTGGGTGACGAGCGCCTGGCCACACTCGAAGCCGAATGCGCACGGCTGATGGCGCTCGGCGCGAAGCACGTGCTCACGCAGCGCGCCGATGGCGTCAACGAGTCCTGCATCACGATGCAGGACATCGAGGGCAACGAGTTCTGCCTCGGCTGATTCTCCTCCGAGACCGCGAGGCGGCAGCCGTCTCCCGGTTGCCTCTCAGGTCTCGTATGCGGCAGAAGCTGTCCCGTGAGAGCGAGGTCGGCCACGGTGTTCGAAGCCTGAGGGCTGTCCCGCACTTGGGCCGCGCCCCCTTGCCGATCCCGGATCGGGCCGTGTCAGTGGCTGGTGACAGGATCGAGGGGTGCTGATCGAGGGATACGACGTCGGCCCGTTGGTGCCGGGCGAGTCACTGCTGGTCCACCGGGGCTTCTGGTCGAACTACCTCCTGTCGATGTGCAGCGACGGGCGGTGTGCCGAGCGCCCGGTTCCGGAGTGGTTCGGTGAGGACGGCGCCGACGCCGATGTCCTCTCCGAGATCCTCTTCGATCCTGAACGCTGGCCAGTGTTCAGGGTGTTGGCGGAAGGCGGCCCCGGAGCCGTGGTGATCTATCGCAACCTGGATGGCGACTACGGCACCGACTACCTCCGCACCTGTCCAGGCGGAAGCTACGTCGAGCAGATCGCCAGCTGGGACGGAGACTTCTCGGGCACTGGGCTGACATGGCACGAACTGATCCGGATGGCTGACAGCCCGTCCCTTGCGGCCGAAGGCGTCCAGGACACAGCCACCCGCTTCCTGCTGCTGCTTCCCCTTCTCACCGACCCGGACGTGCAGGAAACAGCATCGGCAAGGCTCATCGCCGCCCTGACCGCAGTCGGCGCGCCGCAAGACACCGTCTCCATCGCGGCGGAGCACCTGCTGGCCCACCTCACGAGGAGATCCCGACACGACCCCACGTGGGCGTCTCCACTGAGCGGCAGCTGAGGGGTGGTCGGAGCCGCCAGCCACCCCGTGGAACGATCTTGGTATGGGCTGGTGTGATCACGGCGTGGAGAAGAACGTCACCCCGGTCCATGCGCGCAGCGTCGGGCTGAAGCCGGAGACCGACATCACCGACCGGCGCACGGGCCAGTACACCCGGTACTGGGACGACGCCACGAAGACGTCGTGGCTGTGGAACGCCGAGGAGAAGGTGTTCCTGTCGACCGAGGACGAGCAGGGCATCGACGCGGTCACCGATCTGGTCAAGTCGACCGGTGCGGGCGGCGTGATGATGTGGGAGCTCGGCGGCGACTACTTCTGCCCGGCGGACATCCAGCCGGACACTCCGTGCGGGATGGGGTACACGCTGACCACCGGGCTGAACGAGAAGCTGGGCAATATCGGCGCCTACGACAACAACCCGCGCACCGGGAGCGCTGGTGTCGCGCCGACGGTGACCGCCGACCTGAGCGTCGAGATGGTCAACTACCCGACCGCCACGGCGAACCTGTGGCCGTCGCAGCCGACCGTCCGGATCACCAAGAACACCGGGCGCACGCTCGGCGGTGGCAAGGCACGAAACTGTCGTTTGACATTCCGGCCTCGACGTCACCGCTGGTCAAGGACGCCAACTGGCAGACGGATGTCCAAGGTGGCCAGTGGAAGCTGGTGCCCGGACGGACGTTCGACCGGGTCAGCACGACACTGGACTACTGCCAGATCATCCCGGTCGGGAAGTCGCTCGACCTGCCGATTATCTACTTCCTCCCGATCACCGGTCCGGTGAACACGAGTCTGTCGATCGGCGGTACGGCGTACGCGCCGGTGAACCACAGCCTCAAGGGACTCGGTACGGCGACCCCGCCGACTGGTGGCTGCATTGCCGGGAGCTGGGACGCGACCAAGATCTACTCCCCGGCCGGCCAGCCGATCTGGCAGACCACGGTCAGGTACAACGGCAAGGTCTGGAAGGCCAAATGGGAGACGAAGGGCAGTGCCCCGGGCACCGGGGCCGACGCCGACCACGAGCCCTGGAAGCTGATCGGCACCGCCGGCTGATCGTTCCCAGCGACCCAGGCTGGTACTCCACATCTTGATCAACCAGACGGAGAACGCTTTTGAACTGCGACGATGGGGCTTTTACAGGGGGTCCTGTCGGCTGTACGGGAGGAAGCACTCTCCAGGTGAAGAGCGGGTCGGGTCGTACCCGCGTGCTCGTGTCCAGGGCGATGCGACCCACCCGTGCGACTGTCGTGTCGCGTCAGCCCTGGCGGGAGCCGGGGGAGTCGTCGTCCGGGTCCACGCCGGTGTACGCCGAGGCGTCCTTCGTGCCGCTGGGGCGCTGAGTCCGACCCTTGCGGCCTGTGTCGTGGGCGCCCTTCTCCGGCGAGTGTCCGTGCTTCTCGCCCCTGGTCGTGTCGCTGTGAACGGTGTCGCCGGGGACGCTGCGGCTCTCTTCCTTCGCGATCTTCCGTCCCTTGCCGCGTGGAGGCGCGTGCTTCTCGGGGTGGAAGGAACGCGAGGCGCTCGGATTGTCCTGCTGCCGTGTCTCGTCCACGTCGGGAGACCACCCGTGCTGCCCGGCCATACCGTCGCGGCTCGGTTCGCCGCGCGAGGGCGGCCTGGAGGACTTCGGATTCTCGGCCATGAGCCGACCTGCCTGTCCGTCCGTGCGAGAGGTACGCGTCCGCCTACCTCTGGGACTTCGATTTTCCCATGGGCCGCTCGGCGCGTCACCTGGGCAGCGCGCCGCCGACAGCCGCCCGCCAATCGGCCGGACGCGGGCCTCGATCGGGTGAGGTGAGGGCTCCGTCGTCCTCGTCCCCGGCCCGCGGTGCCCGATGATCGCAGGCGGTCGGTGGACCGCACGTCCCGTGCGGTCCACCGCTACCCGGAAGGGCCGCCCATGCGCATCCTGCTCGTCGCCAGCAGCTTCAACAGCCTCACGCAGCGTGTCCTGGTCGAGCTGCGCGACCGCGGGCACACCGTCCCCGTGGAGGTCACTCCCGACGGGGACGCCGTGCGCGAGGCCGTTTCGCGCCACGTCCCCGACCTGGTCGTCGCCCCCATGCTGAAGGCCGTCGTCCCCCGTGACGTGTGGACGGCGCATCTCTGCCTCATCGTGCACCCGGGGCCGGTCGGCGACCGCGGTCCGTCGTCACTGGATCATGCGATCCACGAAGGCGCGCAGGAGTGGGGCGTCACCGTCCTCCAGGCCGACGAGGAGATGGACGCGGGCGACGTCTGGGCGTCCGCGACCTTCCGCGTCCCGGAAGTCGGCAAGAGCGACCTGTACCGCAACGAGCTTTCCGACGCCGCTGTCGCCGCCGTGCTCCTGGCCGTCGAGCGGGTCGCCGCCGGGGCGGCACCGCTTCCGCAGACCGGCGAGATCCGCGTCCGCCCCGCACTCCGGCAGGAGCAGCGCCGGATCTCCTGGAGCGAGGACACCACCGAGACCGTTCTGCGCGCCCTGCGGGCCGCGGACTCGCAGCCCGGTGTGCGTGACCGGCTGCTCGGCGCCGAATGGTTCCTGCACGGTGGCCACGCGGAGGACGGTCTGCGCGGACGGCCCGGCGACCTGCTGGCCACCCGGGCGGGCGCCGTCTGCCGTGCCACGGTGGACGGCGCGGTGTGGATCCCCGAGCTCCGTGCCCGCACCGGTCCCGGCAGGCCCCGCGCGTGCAAGCTCCCGGCCACCCTGGCCCTCGCGGGCCGGTTGCCGGAGCTGCCCGAGCTTCCGGGACCCGTAGAGGCCGTGGAGGCAGCGGAGCCTGCACAGCCCGGCGGACGTAGCTGGTCCGACATCCGGTACCGGGAGCAGGGACCGGTGGGCGTCCTGTCCTTCGCGTTCCCGGGCGGGGCGATGGGCACCGACCAGTGCCGCCGACTGCTGGCGGCCTGGAGGGACGCCCGCACGCGCCCCACCTCCGTACTCGTGCTCGGCGGGCAGCGTGACTTCTTCTCCAACGGCATCCACCTGAACGTCATCGAAGCCGCCGCAGACCCGGCCGCCGAGTCCTGGGCCAACATCAACGCCATGAACGACCTGGTGGAAGCGGTCCTCACCACGACCGACCGGCTCGTCGTCAGCGCGATCGGCGGGAACGCCGCCGCCGGCGGAGTGATGCTCGCCCTCGCGGCCGACGAGGTCTGGTGCCGGTCGGGCTCGGTGCTCAATCCGCACTACCGGCGGATGGGCCTGTACGGCTCGGAGTACTGGACCCGCACTCTGCCCGGGAAGGTGGGCGCGGCCCAGGCGGAGCGGCTCACCGAGGAGGCCCGGCCGATCTCCTCGGCCGGGGCGCTCCACAGGGGACTGGTCGACCGTGTCGTCGACTGCGGACCCGGGGAGTTCCCCGCCGAGATCACCCGATTGGCCCTTCGGCTGGCATCGCGTGGCGGGCTCCAGCCGAGGATCGCGGCGAAGAAGGCGGAGTACGAGCGCCGGGAGTCCGTCGCCCCCCTTGCCGCCCACCGTGAGCGGGAGCTCTCCCGGATGCGGCGGATCTTCGACGATCCGGCCGCGAGCTACCACGCACTCCGGCGGGCCTTCGTCCGGAAGGAGGTCTCCCGCGCGTCGGCCCCGGACGGCCCAGGTGCGGGCGGGACCGGATCGACCGACTGTTGAGCAAGACCCAGGCCCGAAGTGAGGCCTTGCCCCATCCCTCCTCAGGAGGCGACTCATGAGCGCAGTAAAGCCGGCCCCGGTCGAGGACCAGGGTGCCGCACCCGGCAGCGAAGAGAAGCCGATCCACATTCTCTGGATCAACGCGGGTCTGAGCTGCGACGGCGACTCGGTGGCCCTGACCGCCGCCATGCAGCCCAGCATCGAGGAGATCGCCCTCGCAGGGCTGCCGGGGCTGCCCAGGATCGCGGTCCACTGGCCACTGATCGACTTCGAGTGCGGCCCGGTGGGCGGCGCCGACACGTTCATCGAGTGGTTCTTCAAGGGGGAGCGGGGCGAGATCGACCCGTTCGTCCTGGTCGTCGAAGGATCGATCCCGAACGAGGCCATCAAGCAGGAGGGCTACTGGAGCGGCTTCGGCGACAACCCGGAGACCGGTCAGCCCATCACCACGAGCGAGTGGATCGACCGGCTGGCACCGAAGGCGCTCGCGGTGGTCGCGATCGGCACCTGCGCCACGTACGGCGGCATCCACGCCATGGCGGGGAACCCGACCGGCGCTATGGGTCTCCCGGACTATCTGGGCTGGGAGTGGAAGTCCCATGCGGGCATCCCCATCGTGTGTGTGCCCGGCTGCCCCATCCAGCCGGACAACTTCGCGGAGACGCTGACCTACCTGCTCTACCAGGCGGTCGGCTCCGCCCCGATGATCCCGCTCGACGACAAGCTCCGTCCGACCTGGCTGTTCGGGGCGACCGCGCACGAGGGCTGCGACCGGGCCGGCTACTACGAGCAGGGCCAGTTCGCCTCGACGTACGACTCGCCCAAGTGCCTGGTCAAGCTGGGCTGCTGGGGGCCGGTCGTCAAGTGCAACGTCCCCAAGCGCGGCTGGATGAACGGCATCGGCGGCTGTCCGAACGTCGGCGGCATCTGCATCGCGTGCACGATGCCCGGATTCCCCGACAAGTTCATGCCGTTCATGGACGAGCCTCCCGGCGGCAAGGTCTCCAGCACCGCCAGCGGCGTGTACGGCTCGGTCATCCGCCGGCTGCGGACCATCACGGCCAAGACCGTGGACAAGGAGCCGAAGTGGCGGCACACCGGCGACCGCATCACCACCGGCTACCGGCCGCCCTGGTGACCGTCACCTCACCGCACCGGCGTCCGCGCGGCTGACGCCGGTGCACCCCCGGCCCCCCCGCAACTCCCATCCATCTCCCTGTTCGAGAAGTCGAAGAGCTGACGAAAGGCACCGCAAAGACCATGGCACCTCGGACGAAGACGACGGGTGACGACTCCGGACTGGTGGAGATGGCCTGGGATCCGATCACCCGGATCGTGGGCAGCCTCGGCATCCACACCAAGATCGATTTCAAGCAGAAGCGCGTCGCGGAGTGCTACAGCACCTCCTCCGTCTTCCGCGGCTACAGCGTCTTCATGCGGGGCAAGGACCCCCGCGACGCGCACTTCATCACCAGCCGCATCTGCGGCATCTGCGGAGACAACCACGCCACCTGCTCCGTGTACGCGCAGAACATGGCGTACGGAGTGAAGCCCCCGCACCTCGGTGAGTGGATCATCAACCTCGGCGAGTCCGCGGAGTACATGTTCGACCACAACATCTTCCAGGAGAACCTGGTCGGGGTCGACTACTGCGAGAAGATGGTCCGCGAGACCAACCCCGGGGTCCTGGAGCTCGCCGAGCGCACCGAGGCGCCGCACGCCGCCGAGCACGGCTACCGCACGATCGCCGACATCATGCGCTCCCTCAACCCCCTGGAGGGCGAGTTCTACCGCGAGGCGCTGCAGGTCAGCCGCTACACCCGCGAGATGTTCTGTCTGATGGAGGGGCGCCACGTCCACCCCTCCACGCTCTACCCCGGTGGTGTCGGCACCATCGCGTCCGTGCAGCTGTTCACCGACTACATGAGCCGTCTCATGCGGTACGTGGAGTTCATGAAGCGAGTCGTCCCGCTCCACGACGACCTCTTCGACTTCTTCTACGAGGCGCTGCCCGGCTACGAGGAGGTCGGTCGCCGCCGTGTGCTGCTCGGCTGCTGGGGCGCGCTCAACGACCCCGAGCACTGCGACTTCACCTACGCCAACATGACCGACTGGGGCCGGCGGATGTTCGTCACCCCCGGTGTCGTCGTCGACGGCAAGCTGGTGACCAACGACCTCACCGAGATCAACCTCGGCATCCGCATCCTGCTCGGCAGCTCGTACTACGAGGACTGGCAGGGGCAGGAACAGTTCGTCACCCACGACCCGCTGGGCAACCCGGTCGACCCGCGCCACCCGTGGAACCAGCACACCATCCCGGCCCCGCAGAAGCGGAACTTCGACGACAAGTACAGCTGGGTCATGTCCCCGCGATGGTTCGACGGCAAGGACCACCTGGCACTGGACACCGGCGGCGGCCCCCTCGCACGCCTGTGGTCCACCGCGCTCTCCGGCCTCGTCGACATCGGCTACATCAAGGCCACCGGGCACAGCGTCGTCATCAACCTGCCCCGCACGATGACCAAGCCGGAGACCACGTTCGAGTGGCGGATCCCGAAGTGGAGCAACGCCCTGGAGCGCAACCGCGCCAGGACCTACTTCCAGGCGTACGCGGCCGCCGTCGCCCTGCACTGCGCCGAGAAGGGCCTGGAGGAGGTCCGCGCCGGACGCACCCAGACGTGGGAGAAGTTCGAGGTCCCGGACGAGTCCATCGGCGTCGGATTCACCGAAGCCGTACGGGGCGTTCTCTCCCACCACATGGTGATCAGGGACGGCAAGATCGCCAACTACCACCCGTACCCGCCCACCCCGTGGAACGCCTCCACACGGGACACGTTCGGCACCCCCGGTCCGTACGAGGACGCGGTGCAGAACACCCCGATCTTCGAGGAGAACACGCCCGAGAACTTCAAGGGCATCGACATCATGCGCGCCGTGCGCAGCTTCGACCCCTGCCTGCCGTGCGGCGTCCACATGTACACGGGCAACGGCAGGACCGTGAAGCAGATGCACGTGCCCACCGGCCTGAGCGGTCTGGCCGGATGAGCGCGACCACCGCCGAAGAGGCGGGCCGACGGGTCGAACAGGTCCTGGACCGGCTGGCGGAGAACGGCGACACCGAGGCCTGCGCGGCGGCGGAGGAAGTCGTACGCGTCCTCATGGAGTTCTACGGCAGCGGCATCGCCCGCGTCGTGGACCTCCTCGGGCGCCCCGCCGCCCGCCCGCCCGCCGACCCGCTCGGCCCGCTGCTCGCGGACGAACTCGTCGCGAGCCTCCTGAACCTGCACGGACTGCACCCGGAGGACGCGCCGACCCGTATCGACCGTGCCCTGTCCGCCCTGCCCCAGCCCGTGGAGAACGCCGGATTCGACCCGGCGACGGGCGTGCTGCGGCTGCGGGTCACGGCCTCGTCCGGATGCGGCTGCGCCGGCACCCAGGAGTCCGTCCGGCAGGCCGCCCTGGACGCCCTCGCGTGCTTCGCCCCGGAGGTCACCGGCGTGGAGCTGGAGACCGGCGCCCCGCGCCAGCCGGCCCTGCTCCAGATCGGCACCCGTCCCACCCTCGCGGGCGCGGACGGCCGCTCGTCGGCCGTCTCGTGAACGGGCCGCCGAACAGCGCCGCCCGGCCCCAACGGCCTACGGGCCTGCGCCGGTTCACCACCCCGCGCCCGCCCCGCGAGGAACGCTGCGAACTGTGCGGGGCACCGCTGGCGGCCGAGGAACGCCATCCGCATCTCGTCGACACGGACAAGCGCGCCCTGGTCTGCGCCTGCCGCCCGTGCTCGCAGCTCATGGACCGCTCCGGCGCCTCCCCGGGGCGCTTCCGCGCGGTCCCCGGCCGCTTCCTGAGCGATCCGGGCCACCGCATCGACGACCGTGCGTGGGAGTCGCTGCGGATCCCGGTCTCCGTCGCGTTCTTCTTCCGCAACTCCGCCCTCGACCGGCCGGTGGCGCTCTACCCGAGCCCCGCCGGGGCCACCGAGAGCGAACTGGAGGACGAGGCCTGGCAGTCCGTCCTCGACGCCACCGGGCTCGCCGCCCACCTCGAACCCGACGTGGAGGCCCTGCTGCTGCGCCGCCACGAAGGCCGTACCGAGTGCTTCCTCGTACCGATCGACCTCTGTTACGAACTGGTGGGCCGCATGCGACTGCACTGGCAGGGCTTCGACGGAGGCGCGGAGGCACGGGCCGACCTCGACGCCCTCTTCGCCCACGTACGGGAGCTGGCCCGCGAGCCGCAGGGGAGCCGGCCGTGACCGAGTTCTCCTTCACCTGCACCGACGTCCGCGCCGATGCCTACGCGGCCGGCCCCACGCTCGTGTTCCGGCTGCGGATCACCGCCACCGGCGGCACCCGGGTCCATGCCATGGCCCTGCGCTGCCAGATCCGTATCGAACCCGCCCGGCGCGGCTACGACGACCACGAGGCCGCGGCCCTGGGCGACCTCTTCGGCGAACGATCCCGGTGGGGCACCAGCCTCAACCCGGTCCAGTTCGCCCAGGCCTCCGTCATGGTGCCCGGCTTCACCGGTGAGATCGAGACCGACCTCGTCGTGCCGTGCACCTACGACACCGACATCGCCGCGTCCCGCTACTTCCGGGCCCTCTCCGACGGCGAGATCCCGCTGCTCCTGCTCTTCTCCGGCACCGCCTTCACCGGCGCCGGCGGCTTCCACGTCGAGCCCGTTCCCTGGGACAAGGAGGTCTCCCACCGCATGCCCGTGAAGGTCTGGCGCGAGATGATCGACCAGCACTTCCCCGGATGCGGCTGGATCCGGCTCCAGGGCGACGCCATGGACGCCCTGCTCGCCTACCGCTCCCGCCGGGCCCTCCCGTCCTGGCAGGCCACCGTCGAGTCCCTGCTCGAAGCGGCGGGGGAGAGGACACGATGACGACCGTCGCCTTCACCCCCGGCACCGAGGCGCGCTTCGCCGTCGCCCGCCACGTCGCCGACGCCGTCCTCTTCGAGGGGTACGTGCTCTACCCGTACCGCGCGTCCGCCGCCAAGAACCGGCTGCGCTGGCAGTTCGGGGTCCTGGTGCCACCGTCCTGGAGCGCCGCCGCGGAGGAGCACGACCTCCAGCACACCGAGTGCCTCATGGAACCGAGGACCGGTGCCGAACTCGCCGTGGAGGTCCGCTTCCTGCGCGCCCAGCGGCGCACCGTCGAGGAACTCCGCGCCGACGGGACCTTCGCGCCGACCGGCGAACTCCACCTGGCCGACCGCATCCTGGTGCCCTGGGACGAGGGAGTCGAGGAGCGGGTCACCCTCGTCGTCCCCGTCGGCGAACTGAGGGGCGACGGCGCCGCCCTGCCCTTCGCCCGCCCCGCCGCCGAAGAGGTGGAGGACGTCACCGACGCCGCAGGGCGCGTCCTCGGGCGACTGGTACGCCGGCGCGAGGAGATCAGGGGCACGCTGCGGATCTCGGCGGCCGAACTCGACGGCCCGTACCGCGTCGAGCGCCTCTCGGTCACGGTGGAGAACAGCAGCGCGTGGACCGCCGGTCAGGACACCGACCGGCACGCGGCACTGCCCCACTCCCTCGTCGCCACGCACACGCTGCTCCGTCTCGACGGCGGCTCCTTCCTGTCGATGACCGACCCGCCGGAATGGGCCAAGGGCGCCGTCGCCGCCTGTCGCAACCTGCACACCTGGCCCGTCCTGGCCGGTGAACCCGGTCGCGACGACCTGATGCTCTCCTCGCCGATCATCCTGGAGGACCATCCGGCCATCGCGCCCGAGAGCCCAGGGGCCCTCTACGACGCGACCGAGATCGACGAGATCCTCGCCCTGCGCACCGCCGCCCTCACCGACGAGGAGAAGCGCGAGGCCAGAGGGACCGACGCCCGAGCCGCGGCCGTGATCGAGCTGGCGGACACCATGCCGCCCGAGGTCCTGGAGCGTCTGCACGGAGCCGTACGCAGCCTGCAGGGCGTCACCGGGCCGCCGAAACCGGCAGACGGCGTCCTCGTACCGGAGACGCCCTGGTGGGACCCGGCCGGCGACACCGACGTCGATCCGGGCAGCGACCACGTCCTCGTCGACGGACACGCGGTCTCCGCGGGCAGCAGGGTCGTCCTGCGCCCACGGCTGCGCCGCTCGGACGCCCAGGACCTGTTCCTCGACGGGCGCACCGCCCTGGTGGAGGCGGTCGTCCACGACGTCGACGGCGGGGTCCACATCGCGGTGACCGTGGAGGACGACCCGGGCGCCGACATCCGCCGCGAGCAGGGCCGGTTCCTCTACTTCCAGCCCGACGAGGTCGAAGCCCTGGAGGACAGGTGAACGGCCCCGCGGCCGACTCCCCGGTGCCCGGCACGGCCCGCACCCTCGTGGCGGGGGTGGGCAACATCTTCCTCGGCGACGACGCGTTCGGCGTGGAGACCGTGCGCCGGCTCGCCCAGGAGGAACTCCCCTCCTCCGTCCAGCTGACCGACGTCGGAGTCCGGGGCGTCCACCTCGCCTACGAGCTCCTCGACGGCTGGGACACCCTCGTCCTGGTCGACGTCACCGCCCGCGGCGGCGAACCGGGCGCGCTGTACCTGATCGACGCCTCGGCGGCCGACGACCGCGGCTCCGGCACGGAGCCCGCGCCGCTCGACGGCCACCGGATGACCCCCGACGCCGTTCTCGCCCTGCTCGACACCCTGTGCGCGGGAACCGGCGCCGCGCCGCCACGGCGGATCCTCGTCGTCGGCTGTGAACCGGCCTGCCTCGACGAGGGCATCGGGCTCAGCCCCCAGGTCGCCGCCGCAGTGCCCGACGCGGTGCGGATGGTGGCCGAACTGGTCCGCCAGGAAGCCGTCGTATGAAGACCGAAACGGAGAGCACCATGCGCAGGAACGTCATCGGCGCCGCAGCCGCCGTCACCGCAGCCCTGGCCGTCCTGGCCGTCGTCGTGGGAGTCCTCCCCGACGTCCGGCGCTATCTGCGCATCAGCAGGATGTGACGCCCGGCGGGTTCGGTGGCGGCGGCTGCACCGAACGGACGACACCGCCGTCGGGTCCCGGCGCGCCGGGCGCACCCCCGCCGCGCCCCGTCCTCTAATGGCGCCCGAGACCCACCCCCGCGCCCAGGACGGAGACCGATGCACGAGATGTCCCTCGCGGTCGCCGTCGTCGATCAGGTCGAGACCGCGGCCAGGTCTCGCGGTGCCGTCGGCGTCAGCAGCATCGAGCTGGACGTGGGCGAGCTGGCCGGCGTCGTCGCCGACGCCCTCGCCTTCTGTTTCGAACTCGCCTGCGCCGGAACCGTCGTCGAAGGCGCCGAGCTGATCACCCGTACCGTCCCGGGCACCGCGCGCTGCGAACCGTGCGCCGAGGTCTGGCCGGTCGGCATGCCGCCGCGGCTGCTCTGCCCCGGCTGCGGCGCCGCGGCCGACGCACTCGTCTCCGGCCGCGAACTGCAGATCCGTCGGGTCCGCTGGGCCGACCCCGAAGCGGCACACGAACGACAACACCAACCGATCACCGAGGAGAGCTGAGCATGTGCCGAGCCGTCGATCTCCAGCGCGCCGTCCTCGCCAAGAACGAGGCCGCGGCACACATCCTGCGCACCGAACTGACCGCCCGCGGCACCACCGTGGTCAACCTGCTCTCCAGCCCCGGAAGCGGGAAGACCGCGCTGCTGGAGCGTGAACTGCGCCTCGCCGCCGAACAGGGCGTCAGCACGGCCGCGCTCACGGCCGATCTGGCCACCGAGAACGACGCCCGCCGCCTGGCCCGCTCGGGAGCCCCCGTCAAGCAGGTGCTCACCGACGGTCTCTGCCATCTGGAGGCCGACATGGTCGCCCGGCACCTGCACGACTGGCTGCCGGAGTCCACCCGGCTGCTGTTCGTCGAGAACGTCGGCAACCTCGTCTGCCCCGCCGGCTACGACCTGGGGGAGTCCCTGCGCGTCGTGCTCGCCTCGGTCACCGAGGGGGAGGACAAGCCGCTCAAGTACCCCACCGCGTTCGGCCTCGCCCAGCTGGTGATCGTCACCAAGACCGACATGGCCGACGCGGCCGAGTTCGACGAGGCGGCCTTCCGCGCCAACGTGCAACAGGTCAATCCCGGTGTCGAGATCGTCCTCAGTTCCGTGCGTGACGGCCGCGGCGCCGGCGCCCTCCTCGACCGGGCCCTCGCGACGGCCGAGGGGAACCGCGTCCACACCCCGGTGATGGCCCAGGCCGGCGCGTGACCACGGCGCGGCCCGGACCCACACCCGCCACGGCCCCCCGGCGCAGCCGCGTGGTCGTCCGCGGTGTCGTGCAGGGCGTGGGCTTCCGGCCCTTCGTCTACGCCCTCGCCACCGGGCTGCGCCTGTCCGGCCACGTCACGAACACGGCGGACGGAGTCGTCGCGGAGGTCGAGGGAGACCCCCAGGACGTCGCCGCCTTCTGCGACCGGCTCGCGCCCGACGCCCCGCCCCTGGCCCGGGTGGAGTCCGTCGAGTCCGCCGAAGTGACCGCGAACGGCGCCAGCGGGTTCACGATCGTGCCCTCCCGCCAGGGCGGCGCCGTCCGCACCCTCGTCCCGCCCGACACCGCCACCTGCGAGGACTGCCTCGCGGAGCTCGCGGACCCGACCGACCGCCGGTACCTGCACCCCTTCATCACGTGCACCCACTGCGGCCCGCGGTTCACGATCGTCACAGGCCTGCCGTACGACCGGGTCCACACCACCATGGCCGGCTTCCCGATGTGTCCGGAGTGCGCCCGTGAGTACGCGGACCCGGCCGACCGCCGCTTTCACGCCCAGCCCGTCGCCTGCCCCCGCTGCGGCCCCCGCCTGCGGCTGGTCACCCCGCCGGACGGCCCCGCCCCCTCGGGCATCGAACCGGACCCGGATTCCGGCAGCGACCCGATCGGCGCCGCACGCCGGATGCTCCTTGCCGGTGCGATCCTCGCCGTCAAGGGCCTGGGCGGGTTCCACCTGGCCTGCGACGCGACGAACCCGGACGCGGTGGCCGCACTGCGCCGTCGCAAGGCGCGCGGTGACAAACCGTTCGCGATGATGGCCGCCGACCTCGCCGACATCGAGCCGCTCGCACACCTCGGTTCGCTCGAACGTGAACTCCTGACCGGCGGCGTCCGGCCCGTCGTCCTCCTCCGCCGCCGCGACGACCCCCGGCCCCGCCACGGGGCCGCTCCGGCGCGGGAGGTGGCGCCGGGCAGCCCGGACCTCGGCTTCATGCTCCCGTACACCCCCGTGCACCACCTCCTCCTCGGCCTCGGCGCAGCCGACCCGGACGGGCCCCGGCTGCTGGTGATGACCAGCGGCAACCTCTCGGGCGAACCCATCGTCACGGACGACACGGAGGCGCTGACCAGGCTCGCCGGTCTGGCGGACGCCTGGCTGCTGCACGACCGGCCGATCCATGTGCCCTGCGACGACTCCGTCGTCCGTGTCTGCGACGGCGAGCCGCTGACGCTGCGCCGCTCCCGGGGCTATGTGCCGCTGCCGGTCGCCCTGCCCGTCGAGGTCGCCCCCTCCCTCGCCGTGGGCGGGGACCTGAAGAACGCCTTCTGCCTGGGCGACGGCCGCCAGGCGTGGCTCTCCGCCCACATCGGCGACATGGACGACCTCGCCACCCAGCTCGCCCTCGCCACCGCCGAGCGGCAGCTGGAGTCCGTCACGGGCGTACGGCCCCGTCTGCTCGCCGCGGATCGCCACCCCGCCTACCGATCCACCCGATGGGCCCGCGAACACGCCGCCGGGCGGCCCGTCGTCCCCGTACAGCACCACCACGCCCACGTCGCGGCGGCGATGGCCGAGAACGGCCTCGACGGCACGCGCCCCGTGATCGGCGTGGCCTTCGACGGCACCGGCTACGGTCTCGACGGCGCCGTGTGGGGCGGTGAGTTCCTTCTCGCGGACTACGCAGGCTTCTCACGGCTCGCGCACCTCGCCTACGTACCCCTGCCGGGCGGCGACGCGGCCGTACGACGGCCCTACCGCATGGCTCTGGCGCACCTGCGGGCCGCGGACCTCACCGCAGACCCCGCACTGCCCGCCACACGAGCCTGCGCTCTGGGAGAACTACCTCTCCTGGAAAGGCAGTTGGAGCGCCAACTCAACTGCACACCCACATCCAGCATGGGGCGCCTCTTCGACGCCGTCTCCTCCCTCGCGGGGATCTGCCACCACGCGCGATACGAGGCGCAGGCCGCGATCGAGCTGGAGGCCGCGGCCCTGCGCGCACCCGGCGTGGCGGAGGACGGACGGTACGTCTTCCGGTTCGGCTCGCCGCAGGCCGGTGCTCCGCTCACCGCCGACCCCGCACCCATGCTCGCTGCGGTGACCGCCGACGTCCTCGACGGGACCCCCGCAGCCGTCGTCGCGGCGCGGTTCCACCACGCCGTGGCCCGCCTGGTGCGTACGGTCTGCGCCACCGCCCGCGGCGAGACCGGAGTGGAGACCGTCGCCCTGACCGGGGGAGTGTTCGCCAACACCCTGCTCTCCTCGGCCTGCGCCGAAGGACTGCGGGAGGACGGCTTCACCGTGCTGCGCCATCGCCTGATCCCGCCGAACGACGGCGGTCTGGCCCTCGGCCAGCTCGTCGTGGCCGCCCGGGTCACGGACCAGGAGGCCCCCGGCACGCCACGACCAGAGCGACAGTAGAGGAGAGACCCATGTGCCTGGCGGTACCCGGAAAAGTGCTGGACGTCGAGGACCGGGACGGCACCCGGATGGCCACCGTCGACTTCGGCGGAGTGGTCAAGGAGGTGTGCCTGGAGTACCTGCCGGACCTGAAGCCCGGTGAGTACGCCATCGTCCACGTGGGCTTCGCCCTCCAGAGGCTCGACGAGGAGTCGGCCAAGCGGACGCTGGAGCTGTTCGAGACCCTCGGCATGCTCCAGGAGGAGTTCGGCGATCCGTGGGAAGCCGCGGAGGCGGCCGGGCGCGCAGGGCAGGAGCAGGACAACGTCCCCGGAGAGGTACGGCCGTGAAGTACATCGATGAGTTCCAGAACCCGGACCTGGCGAAGCGGCTGCTCGACGAGATCCGCGCGACGGTGACCCGGCCCTGGGCCCTGATGGAAGTCTGCGGCGGCCAGACCCACAGCATCATCCGCCACGGCATCGACCAGCTCCTGCCGTCGGAGATCGAGCTGATCCACGGCCCCGGCTGCCCGGTCTGTGTCACCCCGCTGGAGATGATCGACAAGGCCCTGGAGATCGCCTCCAGACCCGGGGTGATCTTCTGCTCCTTCGGTGACATGCTCCGCGTCCCCGGCACCGGCCGCGACCTGTTCCAGGTCCGAGGGCAAGGCGGCGACGTCCGGGTGGTCTACTCCCCGCTGGACGCGCTGCGGATCGCCGAGCAGAACCCGGACCGCGAAGTGGTCTTCTTCGGCATCGGCTTCGAGACCACGGCCCCGCCCAACGCGATGACGGTCCATCAGGCACGCAAGCGAGACATCCGCAACTTCAGCCTGCTCGTGTCCCACGTCCGCGTTCCACCGGCGATCGACGCGATCATGCAGTCCCCGGACTGCCGCGTGCAGGGCTTCCTGGCCGCCGGCCACGTGTGCAGTGTGATGGGCACGGCCGAGTACCCCGCGCTCTCGCAACGCCACAAGGTCCCGATCGTGGTCACGGGATTCGAGCCGCTGGACATCCTGGAAGGCGTACGCCGGACCGTGATCCAGTTGGAGCGAGGCGAGCACACCGTCGAGAACGCCTACCAGCGCGCCGTCACCGACCGCGGCAACCCAGCGGCACAGGCGATGCTCAGCGACGTCTTCGAGATCACCGACCGGGCCTGGCGCGGCATCGGCGTCATCCCGGACAGCGGCTGGCGCCTCTCCGGACGCTACCGTGACCACGACGCCGAACACCGCTTCTCCGTCGAGGGCATCGACACCCGCGAGCCCGCCGAGTGCCGCAGCGGCGAAGTCCTCCAGGGCCAGCTCAAACCGAACCAGTGCGAGGCCTTCGGCACCACCTGCACACCCCGCTCCCCGCTCGGCGCCACGATGGTCTCCAGCGAGGGCGCCTGCGCCGCGTACTACCTCTACCGCCGACTCGACGCGGCCACCCCGGAGGAGCGCCCGTCCGCAGCGGCCCGCGCCGCCGCCGGCACCTCGACCCCGGTCACCGCCTCCCTGGAGGGCAGCTCCCTTGCCTGACACCACCGTCAGCACCACCCCGGCGGCCGACGCCACGCCGTCGGCACCCGACATGCTCGCCTGGACCTGCCCGGCGCCGCTGCGCGACCACCCCCGCATCGTCATGGGCCACGGCGGCGGAGGAGCACTGTCCGCCGAGCTGATCGAGCACGTCTTCGCGCCCGCCTACGGCGGACCGGCCCTCGCGCACACCGCCGACGCGGCCGAGATCCGGATCGGCGGCGCCCGCCTGGCGTTCTCCACGGACTCCTTCGTCGTGCGCCCGCTGTTCTTCCCCGGCGGCAGCATCGGGGACCTCGCCGTCAACGGCACCGTCAACGACCTCGCCATGAGAGGGGCGCGGGCAAGCCACCTCTCCTGCGGCTTCATCCTGGAGGAGGGCGTCGAGACCGACGTCGTCGCCCGCGCGGCGCAGGCCCTCGGCGCGGCGGCGCGCACCGCCGGCGTACAGATCGTCACCGGCGACACCAAGGTCGTGGAGGCCGGTCACGGCGACGGCATCTACATCAACACCTCGGGCATCGGGCTGATCCCCGAAGGAGTCGACCTGCGCCCGCAACGGGTGGTGCCCGGAGACGTGGTGATCGTCAGCGGCCCGATCGGCATGCACGGCGTGGCGATCATGAGCGTACGGGAGGGCCTCGAATTCGGTGTCGAGATCGACAGCGACTGCGCCCCGCTCGGCGGCCTCGTCGAGGCCATGCTCGCCGTCACCCCGGACCTGCACGTGCTGCGCGACCCCACGCGCGGCGGACTCGCCGCCTCACTGAACGAGATCGCGACGGCGTCGGGCACCGGCGTCGTCATCCAGGAGCGCGCCGTTCCGATCCCGGAAGCGGTCGGCAACGCCTGCGCGGTGCTCGGACTCGACCCGATGTACGTGGCGAACGAGGGCAAGCTCGTAGCCTTCGTCCCGCGCGAGCAGGCGGACGCCGTGCTGGCCGCGATGCGCGCCCACCCCCTGGGCCGCGAAGCGGCGGTCATCGGTGAGGCGGTCGACTCCCACCCGGGCATGGTCGTCGCCCGTACCGGCCTCGGCGGCACCCGCGTCGTCGACATGCCGCTCGGGGAGCAGCTGCCCCGGATCTGCTGAACTCAGGCCCGGCGGCCGCGCCGCTCACGAGAGGTGTCGAGGGTCCACGTGTGGGTGCAGTTCGGGCACTGCAGGTGGACCCGGGGCCCGTTGTTCCCGATCAGATAGCGCCAGTGGCTCCGGCAGTTCCGGCGGTCCAGGCAGCTCGCGCAGTCACGGGCGTCGTCGCAGCCGGGACACGCGACCCAGGCCCGCCGGGCCGGATCGGCGTGGGGATCAAGAGGAAGACGCACGGCCCGGCACCTCCCCGGGCAGCACACCCGCCGCGACCAGCATGGCGTGGACCCTCTGCTGCTCCTCGTCCAGGCCGGAGTACAGCAGGACGTGTGCCGCCTCCTCCTCGCGCAGTACGGCCACGGGGTCCCAATCGGGCCCAAGCGCTGCGACGACCTCGGCACGCCGACGCGCCTCCTCGACGGTGAGGTCGATGCTGAAGTCGACGAGGTCGGAATGAGGGTCGGGACCGTGGTTCATGAGCAGCTTTCGGGGGTGAATCGAACACGTACGCCACCACCTCTACCAGAGCGCACGGCCACTGCAGAAGTGCCCGACCTGCCTCAGACGGCCCCTGTGGCGCACCTCATGCCGAACAGGTGGAGGCCCTTGACGGAGGGTGATGGGCAGGGGCGCTCATGGCGACGAACGGCGTGTTGGCGTGAGGGGCCGGGGGCACGCGGCACGGTGGTGACGGTGGGTGGCGCAGGGCTACAGCGACCCGAGGGCGGGGTCTCGCGCGCGGACCAAAACGCCCGCGAGCAGGCCCGCGGTGCCGCCACCGACTACGCCACTCTCGTCGCCCGTCTCGGAATCGACCCCGACGAGGCCCTGCGCATCGTCCAGGCGGCCCTGACCCGCCACGCCACATCCACGACCTGAGACCGCCGCACCGCCACGCAGTAGATCCGCCCACCCGATGTGCCGGAGAGCGGCTGATCGGCACCCAATGTGGCAGGCACGGCTCTGGAGAGCAGCCTGACGGACAGGGCGCCATCGGGTGGAGCCTGATCGTCAGCCGGGGTGAACTCTGGTGCTCACGCCGCCCCGTGGGCGCCCCTGTCACCAGTTTCATCGGGAAGATCGAATATTTGGGCGGGCTGTGGGGTAGGACGCTGATCGGGCGCCCTCCCTAGGCGGAAGGTTCCTCCTCTTACCCCGACCGGGTACTCCCGGCGAGATCGAAGGACAGCGGTATGGCCAGCGGCATCGTGAAGTGGTTCAACTCCGAAAAGGGCTTCGGATTCATCGCGCAGGACGGCGGCGGACCGGACGTCTTCGCGCACTACTCCAACATCAACTCCTCCGGCTTCCGCGAGCTGCAGGAGGGCCAGGCCGTCACCTTCGACGTCACCCAGGGCCAGAAGGGCCCCCAGGCGGAGAACATCACCCCCGCCTGACCCCACTGCAGTGCGTGCGCGACCAGGGCCTCCGCGAAGCATCGCTGCGCGGAGGCCCTGGCGTGTCCGGCCGTCGCCGCCTGCGCCATCGCCCCCGGAGCCGTTCGTACTGCCCCGCTGGCCGCTAGCTGCCGGGGCGGAGGCGGTCAGGTGTCGAGGCGGTGGCCCCCGAGTCGGGTGACCATCTGCGGGTCGCGGTGGTCGAAGAACAGGGAGCTGCCGGTGTCGAGGGTGGCGATCCGTGCCATCTGCTCGTCGGTGAGCCGGAAGTCGAAGACGTCGAAGTTCTCGGCCATGCGCTCGGCACGCACCGACTTGGGGATGGTGATGACGCCGCGCTGGACGAGCCAGCGCAGCACGACCTGAGCGACGGACTTGTCGTGCTCCCTGCCGATCTCGGCCAGGAGGGGGTGGGTGAAGAGGTCGTTCCTGCCTTCGGCGAAGCCGCCCCAGGACTGGATCTGCACCCCGTGCTCGCGCATGAGGTTCTGGTAGTCGGCGCGCTGGAAGAAGGGGTGGGTCTCGATCTGGTTGACCTGCGGGGTGATCTCGTTGTTGGTGATCAGGTCGATCAGGCGGTCGGGGTAGAAGTTGGCGACGCCGATCGCCTTCGCCGTCCCCGCACGGTTCAGCGCTTCCATGGCACGCCACTGGGCGTAGACGTCGCCGAAGGGCTGGTGCATCAGGTACAGGTCGACGTGGTCCAGTCCCAGCTTGTGCAGGGACGTCTCGAACGCTCGCTTGGCGTTGTTCTCGGCGGGTGCGTCCTGGACCCACAGCTTGGTGGTGACGAACAGGTCCTCGCGCGGGATACCGCTGGACCTGATGGCGCGGCCGACGGCCTCCTCGTTGCCGTAGGCGGCGGCCGTGTCCAGCAGGCGGTAGCCGACGGCGAGGGCGTCGGAGACGGCGCGTTCGGTGTCCTCGGCGGGGATCTGGTAGACGCCGAAGCCGAGGAGCGGCATCTCGACACCGTTGTTCAAGGTCACGTACTGCATGTGGGGGAGTCCTTCGCGGTGAGAGCGGGAGCAGGGGCAGAGGCGGATCAGGGGCCCTGAGGACCTGGCGGTCCGCCATGGTGCGGCAGTCGTCCGGGGTCTGGTCGAGGGTGAAGGCCTCGTCGACGACGCGGCCGGGAGCGGTGGCGTCGTCCAGGACCGAGCCGAGCGCGGTTATCGAGGGCCTGGCGGGAGCCGATGGCCTTGATCACCTTGTCCACAGGCGCAGGGCCGTAGATCTCGGCCGTGTAGACGAGCGTGACGCCCAGCTCCAGCGCCCGGTGCACGGTCCTGATCGACTCCGCCTCGTCGGCGCCCACGCCGGTGTAGCCGTGCGACATGCCCATCGCGCCCAGCTCGATCAGGGAAACCCTCCAGGTCACGCAGTTTGATGTCCCGCATCTCGCCCTCTCCGGTTCGTGGTGATGCCAGGCCGGTCCCTTCGCCACTCTCGCCCAGCCCGCCGGGCGGTGCCTGTCGTGACCCGGACGGTGAGGGTGATGGCGGCCTCAGCCGCGCGGTGCGCCCCCACCTGAAGCTGCTTGCTGCCGATCGACCGCGGGGATTCCAGGATCTCGTACGCCGGCCGTGACGAGCGGACCGCCGCCGACCGTGCACGAACTCGTTGGCCGAGTCCCTTCAGCGGTCGCAGGCATGGCCGTGGGCCCACCACCAGACAGGTGGTGGGC